>JAUIGD010000523.1 GCA_030430255.1 Verrucomicrobiia bacterium | reverse complement strand
GCCGCCAGTCGTTGAGGCTGAGTAGGCGGCGGCAGGGATCGGCGCTGCGGCTGGGTGAACACCCTGCCCGAGCCGATCCCAACGCCAACACCCTCAGCATCAACGGGGGCAAGCCGCAGCCCGGAGCTTGGTGATCGATCCGGGCTAGGACAGCCTGAGTTCGGCGTCCGCCATCCCAGCCCAACCGATGGCAGCAACGGTTCTCAGGGAGCCCGATCACATCCCCCTTCTCAGGAGGTAATACTCGAAACTGTCGACGAGAGCCCGCCAGCTGGCGACGATGATGTTGTAGGAAACCCCGACGGTCCCCCAAGTCTCGCGACCGTCGGTCGAGACGATCAGCACGCGGGTCTTGGCCGCAGTGCCCGTGTGGCTGTCAATGATGCGCACTTTGTAGTCCCGCAACTCGATCTCTTTGATCGCTGGGTAAAACGGCTCCAGAGCCTTTCGCAACGCTCCGTCGAGCGCGTTCACCGGCCCGTCGCCCTCGGCGACCTTATATGCCTGCTCGCCGTCGACCGAGAGTTTCACGGTGGCCTCGCAAGTCTCGAAACGCGTCTCGGCATGCCGGCGCGTCGAGCAGTGATACTCATGGAGTTCAAACAAGGGGCGGTAGCTGTCCAGGGCCTTGCGCACTAGCAACTCAAAGGAGCCCTCCGCCGCCTCGAACTCGTAGCCCTCCTTCTCCAGGGCCTTGAGCTGATTCAGGATGGCTTTGGCCTCCTCCGATCCCTTCTCCATCTTGTGCCCCAGCTCCTCCGCCTTCATCAGGACGTTGCTCTGACCGGAGAGTTCCGAGATCAAGATCACCTGTTGGTTCCCCACCGTCTCAGGCTCGATGTGTTCGTAGCTGCGCGCCAGTTTCTGAACCGCATTCACGTGCATCCCCCCCTTGTGCGAGAAGGCCGTGCGGCCGACATAGGGCGCGCGCTCGTTGTGCGCGTTGTTGCCGAGGTCATCCACGAAGTGGGAGATCCAGGTCAACTTGCCGACGTCCGTCCCGACTTCGACGCCCATCTTGAGGGCGAGGTTGGGGATCAGGGTCGTCAGGTTGCAGTTGCCCGTCCGCTCCCCGTAGCCATTGATGGTGCCCTGCACGTGAATCGCCCCCTCGCCCACCGCTGCGAGCGCGTTGGCGACCCCCACCCCAGTGTCGTCATGGGTGTGGATCCCGACTGGGATCTCGAGCCTGTCCCGGACCGCCGCCGTCATCTCGGCCACCTCCCCGGGCATCGTCCCCCCGTTGGTATCGCAGAGCACCACGATGTCCGCGCCCCCTTCTTGAGCGGCCAACAAGGTCGCCATCGCGTGTTCGGCGTCATCCTTGTAGCCGTCGAAAAAGTGCTCGGCATCGTAGACCACCTCGCGCCCATGCCTCTTGAGATAGCGGGCGGTATCCCGGATCATGGCGCGGTTCTCCCCGGCGGTCGTGCGCAGGACCTCGGTGACGTGAAGCAACCAGCTCTTCCCGAAGAAGGTGATGACCGGCGTCTCCGCCTCCAGCAGAGTCCGCACCTGCGGGTCTTCCTCAACCGCCTTATCCGCCCTCCTCGTGCTGCCGAAGGCCGCGACTTTCGCGTGCTTCCAATCGCGCTTGGCGGCCTCGGTGAAGAAATCCACGTCTTTCGGGTTCGACCCAGGCCAACCGCCCTCGATGTAGTCGACCCCGAACGCATCCAATTGCTCCGCGACGCGAAGCTTGTCCAGCGAAGAGAAAGAGAGCCCTAGCCCCTGCGTGCCGTCGCGCAGAGTGGTGTCGTAGATGGCAACCTTGTTGGGTTTAGACATGGGAATGGGAGAAGTCAGTGAGATGGTGAAATCGGCCAGATCGGCAGCGGGGGGTCAATGGGGACGCGCGGACATCACTCCGATGGGAGGGGCGCGCAGCCGGCGGGAACCTTGGATAAATCCGATGCAGTCCGATCACCCCAGCGCGCTCAGGAGGGGATGATAATCGGGTCAGAAGAAATGCGAATTCGCAACAGCATCGGATAGAAAAAATAGCGCCTGCGACCGACCCTGACAAGGAGCGATTTTGGAATCGCCACTCGCCCGCCGCGCCAAGGCGGCCGAGCCGCGGCCGGAGAGCTCGGTGGGCGATCCGCGCCAGGAGCCTTGCGGTCCCTCCCGCTCACTTCCGAACCGGCACCAGCCGGACATAATCCAACCCGACAAAGCGGCGCTGAACGGCGTTGGGATTGGCTCCGGCGATGCGCACGGTCAGCTGACCGGCGCCCGCCTCGATCCGCCCCAACCGGTATGTCGGCACACCGGTCGTGGTGACTTTGGAAAAGTGGAAGAGATCGAGCTTCTCCTCGAAAACCTCCCCGCCCCAGCCGAGCGCCACGGCGGCGTAGTCCGGAGCCCGGGTGAACACCACCTCGAGGTCGAATTCGCCGGCCGCAGGGACCGGGACCTCCACCACCAGGGAATCCCCTTCCGCCCCACCTCGCCAGAAGAGTTGCTGGCCGCCGCTCCAGCGGCCGCCACCGAACCCCTCCATCCCCTGCGGCGCGAATTGTCCTGCAGACGCTTCGCATATGGCGGCCTCTGCCTCCAACGCCCCCGACACCTTCCCGCTCGCCACCTCGATCGGCGCCGGCTCGCCTTCGACAGGGGGGAGGATCGGGTTCTCGATCAGCTGCGGTTGCGCCTCCTCCCACCGCGCCGCATCCACCTGGTCGACGCGGTGCAGCAACACGCTGCCACCGACCATGCCCCCCACCACAATATCCGGCAGAGCGTCGCCGTTGACGTCCTTCACCACCACCTGCCGCCCGATCCCCGCTTCGCCATCGGCGCGGAACGGGAGCCAGTCGACCCCGTCCTCGCCGCGCACCAGCTTAAACCAATAGACCACCGCCCCGTCGTCCCAACCTGGCGCTTGGCGGTGATGCGACCAATAGGTCTTGCCGGTGACGATGTCCTTCAAGCCGTCGCCATCGATGTCCTCGAGCGCCACCGAATGCAGTTCGCTGAAGGCGACCCCGTACCGGTTGAGAGCCGGCCGGTCACCCATGATGAGGTGTTCGCGAAATTCGCCTGGCGAAGTCTGCTCCCACCACGAGAGTCCGTAGGCGTGCGCAGCCAGGCTGGTGATCACATCGCTGTCCCCGTCCCCATCGACATCATACGCAAACATGTCGGCGCCTCCCGCCGGCGCGAACGGCACCCTCTGAAACTTCCAGAGCGGGTCACCTTCCAGTGCGTCGGGCTGCCGGAACCAACCGTCTTTGCACAACACATCGGGGCGACCGTCGCCGTCGAGATCCCCGACCCCCAAGCCGTGCCCAAATCGCTGCGGCGCGACCTGAGGCGAGATTTTGTGGAACTCCCAAGTTCCCAGCGGCGCCTCCGGATCGATGCTCGCATAGCCAAAAAACCCCTCCCGGGTGCAGACCAGCTCGGGGCGCGGGTCGCCGACCAGATCCACCAGCTGCGGCGACTCGTTCGAAACCCAATCGAAAACCTGGTGTTTGGCCCAGGGCTCGCCGCCGTTCTCGCCTCCCGGGTTCTGGTAGACATAGGCGGGCGTGCCGGGGAAGCCGACCGTGAAGACATCCGTCCAGCCGTCGCCGTCGAAGTCGTGAGGCCAGGCGAAAAAATGGTCGGCGTAACGCTCCCGCGGCTGGGGCAGCGACCGGTAGATCAGATGGCGCTCCTCGAAGTCCGGGCCGGCATACCAATGCGGGCCATAAACCACGTCGCCATGCCCGTCGTTGTCGAAATCCGCAGCATTCGCCCCCTCCGAGAAATAGATGTCTGAGAGGACGATGCGGTCAAAGCGGTGACGGTCGATCCGATTCAGG
>JAUIGD010000063.1 GCA_030430255.1 Verrucomicrobiia bacterium | reverse complement strand
AGACGAATTGGTCGGCATCGTCCGCGACGCGAAGAAAGCGGGCGACATCCCCCGCATCCACACGCTCTACTATTTGACCGGCGCCGACAAACGCGACGAGGCGCGCATGCTGCGCGCGATCAGCAGGGCGAGCGGGGGGAAGTTCGACAAAATTCAAGTCGAGAAGCCACGCCGCTGAACGGCAAAAGTCGCGAGGGGCCATGCGTTTTCTGCTCATAGCCCGGATCGATCACCACATTCGCAGGCGAGGCGCTGCCATTCGTTGACGCTGAGTAGGCGGCGGCAGGGACAGGCGAAGCGGCTGGGTGAAATGGCGTAGGAAGCCGCCCCGACTGGGGCGGGAGAAGCTCCTGCAAGTCGAACCCGCTCGGGGTGACCGGAAGGTCCTGGCGCCCTGTCGGGGCACTCTCCAGTATTCCAGTTGCGCCCCACCTCCCCATCGCAACACGCCGCCACAACGTTACGGCAGATGCGCTGCGCCCTAAAAGTTGCTTGATTTTTCGGGAAAAAAAATATACTGGTTATATAAATTATACCTAATGCGGTTATATTCTACTTTGCCGATACGATTGCGCCTCGCGAGACCGGCTGGATTCAGTTTGGTCGAGGTGCTGCTAAGCGTCGCGGTGATCGGGATCATCAGCGGTCTCGTCATCGCGCAAGTCTCATCGCTGAGCAGAGAAGCGGCCGAGAATCGCAAGAAGTTCAACGCACAACTCGTGGCTTCGATGGCGGCAAACGCCCAAGCGGCGGGCAACCAGTCGATCGCCGAGGCGGCCGATGCCGAGGCGGCCGTCGCTTTGATCGCCGACGGCGTCTTCGGGGGGGGCGAGTTCGCGGCGACGACCTATCGGTTGGCTCTCGGCGAGGAGGAGCGCAAAGAGATCCTGCCGTTGCTGGTCTTCGGGGGCGGCAAACTCCTCTATACGGGCGATGGAGGCTAGCCCGGATCGATCACCACATTCGCAGGCGAGGCGCAGCCCGGAGCTCGGTGATCGATTCGGGCTAAGAGCCGCCCCGCAAGCACTTGAGATTTGGGAGGAGCCAAAAACCATGAAAACACAAACCGCACCGGCCAACCAAACCACACGCTCTCGGGGATTCAGCCTCGTCGAACTCCTCGCCATGATCCTGATCATCGGCACGATCACCGCCATCTCCGTGGTCGCTCTCAGCGGCATCGACGACGAGGCCCAAACCAACTCCGCTCGGCGCAATGCGCAGATCATCGCCTCCACCGCAGAGAGCGCCCTGATCTCCGGCGCCATCGAGATTTCGGTGGCCGCCAACGCCCAGGAGGTGGTCGATGCGCTCGGGACGGGCGTCGAAGGAACCGGCGTGTTCGAAGGGGTGCTCTACAAGATCAACCTGAACGAGGAACAGCGCGACGAAGCCATGGGCTATCTCGAGTTCAGCGACGGATCGCTCGTGTTCTCTGCTGGCGAGTAGACGGGCCGCGCCGAATTCGACTCGCCGGCCCTCATCCGCGACAGGGGGTGACCCCCTTCTTGAGCAACACGTTGCCGTACTTCGCCGTGTCGCCCGTCGCCACGACCGCGTACGCCCCAGCCGCGCGGCCGTAGAAGGCGAACCGGTCGATGAACGAGATCGGGGGTGAATCCAGAGCGTGTCTCCCCAGGGCTTCCCGATAGGCCGAGGCGACCTCCGGGTCGGCCCGATCACCCTCGACCGGCGCCATCATCACCACGGGATCCTCGACGAAGTCGTCCAGCACGAACAAGGGCAGGACGGCGTCGAGCAGATCGGCGATCCTCAGGCCATCGGCACGGAGACATCGCGGGCCGAGGCTCTCGGCCGGGAAGTGGGCGTCGGCGAAAACGACCTCGTCCCCATGCCCCATCCGGCAGAGCACCGCGAGGAGATCCGGGCTGAGAAGGGGCGAGATGCCACGTAGCATGCCTGCTATTTCTCAGCGATCTTCCACAGGTGGCCATCGCTGCGGACGTAGAGCGCGTCGCCGGCGAGGGCGGGGGTTCCAAGGATGGTCTCCCCGAGCTCGATGGTGCCCGTCACCCGCCCCTCCTCGCCGTCGAGATCGACACATTGGAGCAGGCCGCCGCGCTCGCTGGCGATGTAGAGATAGCGATCCCCGGCGACCACGGGCGAACCGCTGAACGGCCCCTCGAGACGGGTCTTCCACAGGGTCTCTCCGGTGTCGCTCTCAGAGGCGATCAGCACGCCGGCGCTATTCAGCACGAGCAACTTGTCCCCGGCGATCACGGGGCTGGCGGTGCCGGGGCGCAGCGTGCCTTTCTGCCACACGATATCCGGTGTGTTGCCGTCGGGGCTGGGGCGCATCGCGGTCAGGCCGTTTGAAGGGGCATATAGGACAGAGCCATCGCCGGCAGCGACGCTGGAGGGGATGGTTGCAGCCCCCTCGCCGTAGACCCACCGCTCCCTGCCGGAGGCCGCGTCGATGGCGGTGAGGCCGGCGCTTCCCTGGAGCACGACGGTGCCGCCGGGCAGAACCAACGGGCTCGTCCAGTTGGCCCTCCGGGTGCGGCTGATCTTCCACTTGTTCTCTCCGGTGATGAGGTCGATGCCGGCGGCGAAGGAATCGGCGTCGTTCTCGATCTGGGCGACCAGCGTCCCGCCGGCGATCACCGGCGAGGTGGCGAGGCCGAGGCTGTTGGAGGCGTTCGGGTAGTCCTGCATCAATCCGCGCAACCACTTCAGGTTGCCGTCGAGATCGAGGCAGATCAGGTCGTTCGTCGAGTAGAGCGCGTAGATATGCTCGCCGTCGCTGGCGGGGGTGGGGGCGGCGACGCAGGTCTTCTCGTGGCAGACGGTGCGCCCGGTCGCCCAGAACGCACGATCCCACAGAAGTTCACCGCCTTCGGCACCGAAGCAAAGGACATGCAGGCGGCTCTGGTCTGCGGTGCTGGCGGCCGTGACGAACACCCGGTCGCCGACGACGATCGGGCTCGCGAGGCCGCGGCCGGGGAGGGGGGCCCTCCAGGCGATGTGGCGCCCGGCGTCGAGCTCGGTCGGCGGCGCGGCTTCGGGCGCCGCCGAACGGGTGTCGTTGCCGCGGAACTGGAGCCAGCCGTCTGCGGCGGCGAGGCGGGGGTGCGGGCAGAGCGCCGCGGCGATGGCGAGGGTGGCGTAGAGTCGGGTTCTCATGGTTTGGGTCGCCTAGGAGTCTGTCGGACTTAGGACTTTCGGGCCTGAACGTTTTAGAATTTCGATCCAAATGGTCACGATGGTGGGGGGGATCGAGATCAGCGACGAGGCAGCGGGGCGGTTTGGGTAGATTGTGAAATGATTCGCGCCGGAACGGGGCGCCGGAACGGGGAAGTCCGACAGGCTCCTTTGGTTTAGCGGTTCGGGCGGCGGCGCTCCCGCGCCTGCTCCGGTGCGGGGGTCGGCAGGCGATTGCTAGCGAGCAGGGCGTCGCCGCTGGAGTCGCAGACGCGCAGCTGGAACTCCCACTGGACCGTCCACTCCTCGGTCTGCTCGTTTTGGCAAACCTTGACGAGGATCGCGTTGTCGCCTTCGCGGAGCTGCACGGGGAGTTGGTATTGGTCGATCCTCTGGCCGCGGTGATACTCGTCACGGGCGAAGACGAGCTCGCCATTGAGCCAGACTTTGAACGCGTTCTTCGTCCCGATGCGGATCTCGGCGGCACGCGACGCAGGCGCCACGTAGACCGCGTGGGCGTAGGCGACCTTCTCCTTCAGCATGCCGAAGGGTTTGTTGAGATCGACTTTGCCAAACGGGTCGCCGGTGGCGAGGGGCTGCCATCGCAGCGGTCCCTCGCCCCCTCCGTAGCTCGCCGCCAGATCGACCTCGCCCTTCTCCGGTGCGAACACCTTGTCGAAACCGGCGCGGCCGCTGTTGTCGAACGGGCCGACCACATGCCAGTGGGTGAGGAAACCAAAATGGCGGGGCAGATCGACCGTCGCGCCGAGTCCCTTCAGCGCGTCCGCGATGGGGCGCACCTGGTCTGGCTCCACGGCAGCCCCGAGCGCCTGCCGGTAGAGCACCGCGGCGGCCCCCTCCGAGCCCCCGGCTCTCGCCGCCTCCGCCTCGTCCATCAGCCGCGCGACCGCGTCGCGACGCAGCTCTGGGCTGGGGTCGGCGATCATCCCCGGAACCAACGACTCCGCGAGCGCCGGGTCCGCCTTGGCGATCAGTTCGAAGGCGAACCGCCGTGGCCGCGCGGCATGTGACCGCTCGAGGAGAAACTCGCCCAAGGCCTCGACCGGCAGCCCCCCCTCCGTCTCCGCACAGCCCTCCGCGATCACTTCCGCGGCCGAGCGCAACCAGTTGGCGGCGACCGGAGACGCATCGTCGATGGCGCCGAGACAGGCGAGGAGGGCATCGGGCTCCGCCGTCGCCGTCAATCGCGACCAAGCGGCTGCGGCCTCCGCGTTGCCTGCCCCCTCCGGCCCCACCGCGAGCAGGGCGGCGATGTCATCCTCGAAACCCGCGAGCAGGTGGGGAGCCAAAGTCAGCGAGGCCGCGACCCCGGCGGTGAGAGCGGTTCGGAAGCGCATGACACGACCCTAGCGAAGCCGCGGCGATCGGGCAAGGGCGCGATTCCCGTCAGAGTTTCTCCACCCGCACGGGGCAGACTTTGAGCTCAGCGGTGTCCGTGACGGGGTCGTAGCCCCCCCCCGTGAGTTCGTTCACCGGGACGCTCGCGAAGCTGAAGCTGGCGAAAACCGTGCCGCGCGGCGAGCGCTCCGTGTGGCGCACCTTGATCTGGATGTTCCCGCGCCGGCTGCTCAGCCGCACGAACTCGCCGTCGCGAACCCCCCACTGCTCCGCGTCCGCGGGGTGGACTTCGAGGCTCTCCTCGCCGAGCAGATAGTCGATCCCGGCGCTGCGCCCCGTCTGCGTCCGCGAGTGATAGGCCTGCAGCCTCCTGCCCGTCGTCAGCCAGATCGGGAACTCGTCGTCGATGACCTCGGCGGGATCGCGGTAGTGGATGAGCTTGAACAACCCCCGGCCGTTCTTGAACTCGCGCTCGTGGAGGCGCGGTGTCCCGGGGTGGTCGGCCTCGGGCACCGGCCACTGGTACTCGCCCTTGTCGATGCGGTCCCAGTCGAGCCCGGCGTAGATCGGGCTGAGCGAACAGAGCTCGTTGAACACGTCCTTGGCGCTGGTGAAATGGTCGAACTGCGTGTTGCCCATGCGCTCGGCGATCCCTTTGATGATCCACCAATCGGGCTTGGCATCGCCGGGCGGCGGCACCGCGGCGCGCAGCCGCTGCACGCGCCGCTCCGTATTGGTCTGCACGCCGTCGGTCTCGGCGAAGGCGGTGGCGGGTAGCACGACATCCGCGAGCCGCGCCGTCTCGGTCATGAAAATGTCGATCACGACGAGGTGGTCGAGGCTCTTCAAGGCGTGCTCGCAATGGTGTTTGTCCGGGTCGGTCACCACGGTGTTCTCGCCGTCGATCAGGATCGCGTGGATCCCGTCGGGCCCCTCAGCGCCACAGTTGTTCAAGGCCGCGACCTTCGTCAGGCCGGGCTTGGCTTCGATCTCGATCCCGTAGGCGGCCGAGAACTTCTCGGCGTTCCGCGGATCGGAACAGGGCTGGAAGCCGGGGAAGTTGCTGGGCACGGCGCCGCAATCGCCGGCGCCCTGGATGTTGTTCTGCCCGCGCATGGGATTGATCCCGCCACCCTCGACCCCGAGGTTGCCGGTCATCAGCGCGAGGTTGCAGAGCGACTGCACGTTGTCGACGCCACAGATATGCTCGGTGATCCCCAGCGTGTAGTAGATCGCTGAGGGCGAGCCCTCCCCATACCACCTCGCCGCCAGCTCGATGTCGCCCGCCGGCACCTCGCAGATCTGCGCCGCCCACTCCGGGGTGAACGCCTTCACATGCTCGAAGAAGTCGCCGCCACCGCTGGTGCGGGCCTCGACGAACTCGCGGTCGATGAGCCCCTCACGGGCGATCACATGGGCCATCGCCAAGAGCAGCGCCACGTCGGAGCCCACGCGGATCGGCAGGTAGAGATCGGCCATCTCGGCGAGGCGGATGCGGCGGGGGTCGGCGACGATCATGCGCGCGCCGCGGGAGATCGCCTTCTTGAGGCGGGTCGCCGCGACCGGATGGCACTCCGTCATGTTGGTGCCGATGGCGAAGATGACATCGGGGAGCTCCATGTCACGCAACGGGTTGCTCATCGCTCCCCGGCCGATGGTGGCCGCCAGACCGGCGACCGTCGGGGCGTGTCAACTTCGGCTACAGTTGTCGATGAAGTTGGTGCCGAAGGTCGACCGCACCCACTTCTGCATCGAGTAGGCCGCCTCGTGCGGCGCCCGCCCGGAGGCGATCCCGTACACCGACCGCGGACCGTAGGTCTCCTTGACCTTGCGGAAGCCATCCGCCGCCGCCTGCAGCGCCTCCGCCCAACCCACCTCGCGGAATCGGCCGTCGGCACCCTTGATCAGCGGGGTGCTCAGCCGATCTTCGTGCTGGACGAAGTCGAAGGCGAACTGCCCCTTCACGCACAAGGCGCCCTCGTTGGCGGGGCCGTCCATCGCCGGTTGGATGCCGACCAGCCGGTCGCCTTTGGTCACGAGGTCAACCGCACAACCGACCCCACAGTAGGGACAGACGGAGCGGGTCTTGGTCACCTCGCCCGGCAGGCCGCTGCCGCGCACCGCCTTCTTGTCGGTCAGCGCGCCGGTCGGGCAAGTCTGGACGCACTGCCCGCAGAAAGTGCATTCGGAATCGCGCAGATCGACCCCGAACTCGGCGGTGATCTGGGTGTCGAAGCCGCGGTTCATCACGTTGATCGCGTGGTCGCCCTCCTGCTCCGCGCAAACCCTCACACATCGGTAACAGGAGATGCAGTTGTCGTAGTCCCGCAGGATGAACGGGTTCTTGTCGCCCTCGTTCGAACTGCCGCTCTGGCGGCCCGCGAAGCGCCCCCCCGGATGGACATCGTAGCGCTCCAACAAGGCGCCCAACTCTTGGGATGCGTAGCCGGCCAGCGGGTCGATCGCGGAGGCGGGATCACGGTTCTCGCTGGCGACCATCTCGAGCAAGGTCCGGCGATGTTTCTCGACCCCGTCGGTCTTCGTCCGCACGACCATCCCATCGACGGCCCGCGTGGTGCAGGAGGCGACCGGATTCCGTTGACCCTCCACTTCGACGACACACAGGCGGCAGGCCCCGAACGCCTCCAGGCGGGGATCGTAGCAAAGCGTCGGCACCTCGCGCCGGCAGCGTTCGGCCACCTCGTAGATGGTCTCGCCGACCCGGAAGTCCACCCGCTCACCGTCGATCGTCATGGTCGCGAGCTCGGTCTCGGGCGGCGTGTCTTTCAATGCGATCATCGTGGGGGAGAGTAGCAGAACTGCGGGCGTTTGTTGAGGAAAAAGGAGATTCGGGGGCTCAGCGGATGCCGGCGGTGACGAGGAGGTCGCGGAACGCACCGACCTCCCACTGCCCCTCGGCTGTGGCCTCGCCCGCCGAGCAGTAGTTGAGCACCGAGCCGGCGGCCGCAGCGGCCAGCCGCGACGCCTTGCCGAAGCGTCCCATCCCCATCACCGCCATCCGCTGTGCCGGGAACGCGGCGAACAGGGAGAGCAGTCTCGCCACGTCGGCGCGCGATTCCGTCCGCGCCGCCACCTTGACGATGTCCGCGCCCAGCGCGATCGCCGCCTCGACGCGCCCGTGCAGCACGTCGGTCGCGGGCGTCTTCTCGAAATCATGCATCGAGAGGACGATCGCCGTTCCGGCTTCGCGCGCCGCCTCCAGCAGCAGCGCCGAACCCGCGGCTTGGGCGATCTCGACATCGACCCCCCACGCCAGGGGCAACCAGGGGCGCAGCCATCCGCTCCGCGCCGCGGTGTCCCCAGCCGCCGCCGCGCCCCCTTCGGAGGGGTGGCGTGCGGTGAGGAGCAGCGGCTGCCCGCAGGCGGTCGCCTCCGGCATGTCCTCGGCCATGAGGTCGAGCCGCAGTTCGATGCCATCCCAGGCCGCCGCCTGCCCGGCTGCTGCGAGCTTGCGATAGCCCGCGGCCGAAGTGGCCGGGACAACGATGTTTGCATCCGTTCGGTTCATTGACAAAGCGCTGCTGCGCGCCATTGATGGCGCCTGCTCATCGGGGGGCGCGCGACGGACTTTCTCGACCGCCGGCGCCGCCCCGACGCCAACCCATGATTGGGCGAAAACAGGAAATCAACCTCCAGCTCAGCCAGATTCTCGATAGCGCACTCATCGCTTTCGCATTTTGGCTCTGCCATTCCTTCCGGGCGTACAACCCCGGCGGGATTTTCGGCCTGAAGGAGATTCCCGAGTTCAAGGAATTCTTCTGGTTGATGGCGATCATCGTCCCCTTCACACCGGTCGTTCTCGAACTCAACGGCTACTACGACCACCCGCTCCAAAAGACGATCTGGAAATCGCTCCGCCAGATGGCGAAGGCGATGTTTGTCCTCGGCGTCGCCATCGGCGCCTGCGTCGTCCTCTTCAAGTGGCAGGCGCAGAGCCGCGCGGTGCTCAGCCTCCTGGTGCCGGTGGTCGGCTGCCTGCTGCTGGCGAAGGAGGGGATGGTGCGCCGCTACATCGCGGTCAAGGTCGAACGCGGCAAATGGCACGAGGATGTGCTCTTCGCGGGCGGGGCGGGGGAGATGGAGCGCCTCGCCGAGCAGTTCACGACCTCGGGTGACGCCTCGCTCCGCATCGCCGACCAGATCGATCTCGCCCACCGCCCGGTCAACGACCTCGTCGACGCGCTGCACCGGCATTCGGTCCAGCGCGTCATCTTCGCCGCCGGCCACCTCCACTTCGACAAGGTCCAGGAGGCGATCAGCGCTTGCGAGGCGGAGGGCGTCGAAGCTTGGCTGTCGACCGACTTCATCGAGACTTCGATCGCCCGCCCGAACATCGACGTGCACGCCGGCCGCCTGATGCTCGTCTTCCGCAGCGCCCCGGACGCATCCTGGGCGATGGTCTTCAAAAACATCTTCGACCGCATCGGCGCCTTGATCATCCTCATCCTCTCCTCGCCGATCTGGGTGTTGGCCGCCGTCGGGATCAAGTTGACCTCCCCGGGGCCGATCTTCTTCAAGCAAATCCGTGGAGGCAAAAACGGTCGCCCCTTCACGATGTACAAGTTCCGCACCATGGCCACGGATGCCGAAGCGCGGAAGAAGGAGCTCGAGGCTGAGAACGAGATGTCCGGGCCGGTGTTCAAAGTCGAGAACGACCCGCGGGTCTTCAAGTTCGGCAGCTTCCTGCGGAGGCGGAGCTTCGACGAATTCCCGCAGCTCATCAACGTCCTCCTCGGCCACATGAGCCTGGTCGGGCCGCGCCCTTTGCCGGTCGATGAGGTCGCCCGCATCGAACATTCCTCCCAGCGCCGCCGGCTCAGCATGAAGCCCGGCCTCACCTGCCTGTGGCAGATCTCCGGCCGCAACGAGATCACCGACTTCGAGGAGTGGGTGCAACTCGACCTCAAATACATCGACAACTGGTCGCTCTGGCTCGACCTCAAAATCCTCTTCCTCACCATCCCCGCCGTCCTGTTCCGGCGCGGCGCCAAGTAGCCCACCCCCCCCACCTCTCCCATGGACGTCTTCACCAACCAGAAGCGGACCAAGAAGACTTGCGTCGTCACAGGCGGCGCCGGATTCCTCGGTTCGCACCTCACCGACCGTCTCCTCGCCGCCGGCTACCGGGTCGTCGGCATCGACAACCTCCTCACCGGCAACGTCCGCAACATCGAACACCTCGCGGGGAACGCGGACTACCGCTTCATCGAACACGACGTCACCAACTTCATCTACCTCCCCGGCGAGGTCGACTTCGTCTTCCATTTCGCCTCCCCGGCAAGCCCGATCGACTACCTCGAATACCCCATCCCGACCCTCAAAGTCGGCGCCCACGGCACCCACAACACCCTCGGCCTCGCCAAATCCAAAGGGGCGACCTACCTGATCGCCTCGACCTCGGAAGTCTATGGCGACCCGCTCGTGCACCCGCAGACCGAAGACTATTGGGGGAACGTCAATCCCATCGGGCCGCGCGGGGTCTACGACGAGGCGAAGCGCTTCGCCGAAGCGATGACGATGGCCTACCACCGCTTCCATCGGCTCGACACCAAGATCGTCCGTATCTTCAATACCTACGGTCCCCGGATGCGCCTCGAGGACGGCCGGGTCGTGCCCGCGTTCATCGGCCAGGCCCTGGAGGGCAAGCCCTTGACCGTCTTCGGCGATGGTTCGCAAACCCGCAGTTTCTGCTTCGTCTCCGACCTCATCGAGGGCATCTTCCGCCTCGCCCACTCCGACTGCCACGACCCGGTCAACATCGGCAATCCCAACGAGATGACCATCAAGCAATTCGGGGAGGCGATCATCGCCAAGACAGGGACCGATTCGCAGATGGACTTCCGCCCCCTGCCCGTCGACGACCCCCAGGTGCGCCAACCCGACATCAGCAAGGCCAAGGCGCTCCTCGACTGGCAACCCAAGGTCACGTTCGACGAGGGCATCGCCGAGACGATCCGCTACTTCAAGAGCTTCCTCTCCGCCCGCTGATGGCCGCAAAAGCGAGCTTCCAGCGCTTGATTTCGGCGCCGGAGCTTGCTTAACATCGACACAACCGCTATCGAAAGCGGTCCGGGTCAGCAACGCAGCTCCCGAAGCCCCTCGAAAAACGATCGTTTCTACAATACCCCTCGTCGAAATACCCCTCGTCGAAAAATAGCGAATTTCCCCCAATAGCGAATTCCCCCACCGCCCAGACCGCAAACTCCCTACCGCCCACCAATGATGTCGCGACTCGCCCCCTTTCTCACCCTCGCTTTTGCGATCGGAGCCTCGCCTGCCCTCCTCGCCCAGGAGACGAAGGTGAAAGTCGACCTGAACAAGATCGAAGTGATCGCACAGAAAACCCCCGAGTTCGACGTTGGCAGCGGGATCCGCGAAGCGAAAGCCGAACGGAAAGACTGGTTCCAGATCGAGGTCGAGTTCAGCGCCGATTCGTCGAACACCCGCGAGAACTTCGTCGGCGGCCTCGAGTTCCGCTACTTCGTCCTGCCGTCCTCCGCCGAGCGCCAGCAGAAGAAGGTTTACACGGCGACGCTCTCCCACGTCGATATCCCCAAGGGCGAGAATTTGCGCTCGGCCGTCTACCTCTCGCCGAACTCGCTTTCCCGCATCTACGAGGGGCGCGCCCCGAACCCCCGCGACCTCTGGGTCGCCGTCGAGGTCTACTACGGGGGCACGCTCATCGCCGGTGACGTCACCGATGGCAAGAGTTCGCGCTGGTGGCAGAATCCGGAGGCGCCGAAAGACGCCGCGACCCTCCGCCCGAAAAACCGCACCCCCTTCGCCGACCTTTGGCTCGACGCCTTCGCCGACATCGCTGGCGAGTAGCCATCCCGGAGGCGCGGCGCTCCCGCCGCATCCCCCTCCCAAACTCTCCCCAACCTTCCCGCACGAATCAAGGCCTCCTCAGTCCATGGCAGATAAAAACTCGATCGTCACGCTCAACGTAGGGTCGCAGCGAGTCGGACTCGCGAAGTTCGGCAAAGCGAAAGGGGGCGGTCTCGTCCTCACCGACTACGCCTTTACGGAACTCTCCGGCGATCCCGCCGCAGACTCCGCCCGCCTCCCCCAAGTCCGGATCGCGGTCACCGAACTCGCCGGCAACCTCGGCGTGACCAACCAGGAGGCGCGCTATGCCATCTCCGGGCACTCGGTCTTCACGCGCTTCGTCAAACTGCCTCCGCTCGATGCCGAGAAGGTCGATGAACTGGTGCGTTTCGAGGCTCAGCAAAACGTCCCGTTCCCGATCGACGAAGTCGCATGGGACTACCACCTCCTGCCCGCCGATGAGAGCGGCGAAGCCGAGGCTGCGCTGGTGGCGATCAAATCGGATTCCCTCGACGAGATCAACGACACCATCGAGGAGGGCGGCCTCATCGCCAAGTCGGTCGATGTCGCGCCGATGGCGCTCTACAACGCCTTCCGCTACAACTATCCGGACGCGGAGGGCTGCGCGCTGATGATCGACGTCGGGGCCAGGACGACCAACCTCATCTACGTCGAGGGTGACCGCGTGTTCACCCGCAGCGTGCAGATCGGTGGCGCCGCCGCATCGACGGCGATCGCTTCGGAGTTCGACATGGATTTCGCCGACGCGGAGGAGCGCAAACGCCAGGATGGCTTCGTTTCGCTGGGCGGCAACTACGCCGACCACGAGGATCCCGGCATCGCCGCCATGTCCAAGGTCATCCGCAACACGATGACACGCCTGCACGGCGATATCGCACGCACGACGAGCGCCTACCGCCAGCAGGGCGGGGGGGCGCCGACCATCGCCTACCTCTGCGGCGGCAGCGCGAGCCTGCCGTACCTGCGCGAGTTCCTCGCCGAAAAACTCGGCCTCGAGGTGGAGTATTTCAACGCCCTGCGCAACGTCGGGGTCGGCCCGCGCCTCGACGAGGAGACCGTCGGCGCCGACGCCCACACGCTCGGGGAACTCGTCGGCCTCGCCGTCCACGAAGCCGGCGGCGCGGCGATCGAGATCGACCTCGAACCGACCGCGGTCGAATCCCGGCGCGATATCGCCCGGCGCAAACCGTTCCTGCTCACAGGCGCCGCCGCGCTGTTGGCTGCGCTGCTCGCCGGGGGGCTCTTCTATAACCGCGCCAATGCCCACGTGAAGGGCAAACTCGCCTCCCTGAAGGCGCAGACCGACGAGCTGACCTCGCTCGACGGCAAGATCTCCGACCAGATCGACAAGCTCGAGGCCGCCAAAGCGAAGGCGATCCCGCTCGCCACCGCGGTCGAGGGGCGCACCCAGCTCATCGACCTCTGCCAACACCTCAATTCCCTGATCAAAAACGACAAGGTCTGGGTGACCCAGCTCGAGATGTTGGCCGGCGGTGTCCCTCTCGACGACGCCAAGCCGCTCACCAACGAGGAGATCGAGGACGACTTCCCGCCGGACGAAGACCTCCGGGGCGGCCTCGCTCCGGACAAGAACGTCATTTCGCACATCCGCATCTACGGGCTCTACCGCGAGGACAGCGCGCTCCTCTACAGCGGCCTGCAGAACCAGTTCACCCCCGACGACCCCTACTTCCTCATCCCCGAGGAGGAGTCGGCCTTGAACCAGGCGCCCTTCCGCGTGCTCCAAGAGATCGTCAGCGGCGAGTTCGCCGGCCGCTTCCGCTACACCCTCGAGCTGAGGGAACCCATCTTCGTCCACGCGGCTCAGTAGAACCCACAGCTTTAAACCCCCTCGACCACTCTCGCTCAAACGCCCATCTCTCACCATGGATTGGATCAAACAAAACCGGTTTCTCGCAGGCTTCCTCGGCATCGTCGGTCTCGGCGTGCTCGCCTTCGGCGCCTTGTTCTACCTCAGCTGGAAATCCTACAAGGCGTCGGACCTCAGCTACAAGCGGGAGGCGAACGTCCTCAGCAATCTCGAACGCCAAGACATCTTCCCCAACGATGAAAACCTGCGGGCGGTGACCGCAGCGGTGGCCGACTACGAGGCGGCCGCCCTCGAACTGCAGGCGGAAGCAGCCACCCACCAGCAACCGCTGAAGGAAGGCCTGACCGAACCGGAATTCCGTGAGCAGATGAACGTGCTGTCCGAAGCCGTCAACGCCGCGGCGCAGCAGGGCGGCTTGAGCTTGCCCGACGACTTCGCTCTGGGGATGGAGAGCTACAAGGCCGGGGCCTCGATCAACAGCCACGCGATCCCTCTCCTCGAGTGGGAGATGCAGGCGATCAACCGCCTCGTGACACACGCCATCGATACCGGGATCACCGCCATCGACCACCACCGCCGCGACCCCTTCGCGCAGGAGCAACCCGATTGGAAGCCGGAGGGATCCGACGATGAGGATCGCGATGACGACCGCTTCGATGATGACGGCGGCGATCGCTTGGATTCGGAGAACCCGATGTCCACGGCCTCCGGGGTCTTGTCCACCTTCCGCTGCGAGTTGACCCTCGCCGCCTCCTACGAGTCGCTCCAGAGCTTCCTCAACGCCATCGCCGCGGACGATGAATACTTCATGTGGCCGCGCCGGTTCCGGATCGAGAACACCATCAAATCGAGCCCCCTCGAATCGGACCTCGACAAACCCCAGCAGCTCCAAGGCGCGGAAGAGGGCGTTCTCGCCGATGCCCAGATCCTCTTCGGCAACGAACAGATCGTCGCGAACCTGCTGATCGATTTCGTCCGCTTCGAGGATCCCGCGGCAGACTCTTCCGCCGCTGGAGACAACGGGGAAGACGAAGACGAGGCCTGAGGCACCGCCGATCGAAGACACCTACGGAACCATCGAAATCCTACACCATGGAATCCCTCAAAGAGAACTACGACCGGGTCATTTTGGGAGTGTGCGCCGTCATCGCGATCGCCCTCGGCTCGCTGCTGACCTTGAAGGCGCTCGCGCTGCCCGACCAATATACGCAGTCCTTCCAAACGGAGGGCAAAGACCCGAACGATACCGGCGTCGAGATCGTCCGGGCAGCCTCCGCCCATCTGGAGGACGCCGGGGCTTGGGAGTCACCTTCCTTGGAAGGCGTGCCGATGAAGAAACTACCGCTCTTCAAGTCGGTGCCCATCTGGGTCAGAGGCACCCCCGTCGATCCCTCCGATCCCCAGAACAGCGATTTCCGCTGGAAGGAATACGACCTTCTCGACCCGAGTGTCGAACCGATGCACGAAGGGCTGGGGAACCGCTACATCTACGACCATCAACTCAATGCCGGACGCTCCGATGTGGCGGACATGGATCCCGACGGCGATGGCTTCTCCAACGGCGAAGAGTTTGCCGATGGCAAGACCGATCCCAATGATCCGAACGACTTCCCCCCGCTGACGAACAAGCTCTCCCTCGCCAAGGTCGAGGCCACCAACTACGTGTTGGAGTATCGCATCGCCGATCCGAGGGAACACTCGATCCGCGAGACCCTGACCGACTTCGCGGGCGAGGACGTGGATCGCAAAACCGAATGGTATCCGATGGGGGCGACCTTCGGGTCGTTCGAAGGCTACGAGAACCGCTTCACGCTGCAGGCTCACCAGGAGGTGGGCGGCAACGACGTCCTCACCCTCCTCGACACCGCGACCAATCAGCCGTTCCAGATTGCCCGTCGGGAACCGTACCCCTTCCCGACCTATTACGCCGTCTTCCACTACGCACACCCCGCCCACGAGGGGATTCTGGAAGGGGTTTTCAAGGTCGGCGACCGCTTCTCTTTGCCCAATGAACCAGGCGTCGAGTACGAGGTCACCGAGCTGACGGGAGACGTCGCGACCGGTGCGAAGATCCTCCGTCACGCGCCTGGCGGAACACCCACTCCGATCGACGTGCGCGGCGATGCCTCCCTCGCACCGGATCCTGCGGCGGCCGCCCCGGCCGCCCCCGAAGATACCGGACTCACGCCGGAAACGGTTCCCGTAGAGGGGGTTCCGCCTGTCGTTGATCCGGCCGCACCCGAAGGGAATCCCGCACCGGATACCATTCCCGCCGAAGGTGAAACGCCATAGATTCGATAAAATTTGGCGACGACGACATTTTGATCTTCCCAAGAGGCTCGCAATCTCGCTAAAACCTCCATTTACTGAAACCAACCCCGACCCGAATCACGACCACCAACCATCCATGATTCACTCAGCATGCATTAAGAGACTCGCTTTGACGGGTCTTCCGGCAGTTCTGCTCGCGCTCTCACCAACGATCCCACTCGCCGAGGCGGGGGAAAGTGGTGGCGGCGCTGTGGGCAGTGTGGCGGAGAACGAAATCATCCGCCGCCTTCAGAAGGTGGAGGATGCGAAACTGGAGATCGAGGAAGCTCAAGCGCTCGTCTCCGATAAGGACTACGAAGCGGCGCGCCTGAAGCTCCTCTCCGCTCTCAGCAAGATCCCCGACGCTCCGCTCACCCGGGAACTGCGCTCGAGCACCATCGATCTGTTTTCGAACGTCAGCGTCGAACTCGGCCAGCAGATGGGGAACGAGGGTCGGTTTACCGAGGCGGAGGACGTCCTCAACAACGTCTTCGACTACGATCCCGCGCACAAGGGCGCCAAGACATGGCTCACCCGCCTGAGCGATCCCGATTGGTTCAACCAGGCGAACAGTCCGGAGCACGTCAAGAACGTCGCCGAGGTGGACCGCCTTCTCAAAGTCGCTCGGGGCTACTACGGACTCGGCGATTTCAACGCCTCCGAGCGGGAATACGACAAGGTGCTTCGCATCGACCCGCACAACTCGGCCGCCCGTCGTGGCCAACAGGAAGTCGAGCAGGCGCGGATCAAGTATCTGGAGTCCGCCAGGGGGCACACGCGCCTCCGGCTTCTCCGCGAGGTCGATGAAGCTTGGGAAACCCCGGTTCCGTTGATCAATTTCGAAACCAATCGCGGCAGCGCCTTCAACGAGGATGGCACCGCGATGATCCGCAAGAAGCTGAGCGAGATCAGCCTCCCCCGTGTGTCGTTCGACGAGAGCACCCTCTCCGAGGCACTCGACTACCTGTCCCGCCAGAGCAAGGAGTACGATCAGCTCGAGCCGGGCAAGGGGGTGCAGATCATCCTCAACAACTCCGTGGGTCCCGACGGTGGTCCCGCGGGTCCCGAGCCGACCATCACCCTCAATCTCGACACCGAACTGCCCTTGGCGGAAGTGCTTCGCTACGTCTGTGAGCTGTCGGGAATGAAGTTCCGCATCGAGCCGCACGCGGTCGTCGTGGTCCCCGCCTGGACGGCGCAGAGCACCGAGATGTTCAGCCGCACCCTCCGCGTGCCGCCCAACTTCATCGACTCGGCTCCGAGCGGTGAGGTCGGCGGTGGCGCAGCCATCGACGACCCCTTCGCCGCCCCCACGGGAGGCGGCGGCGGAATCCGCCCTCGGGCCTCCGCTCAGGAGGTCTTGGAGAACGCTGGGGTTCTCTTCCCCGCCGGGGCGAGCGCCTTCTACAATCCTTCCACCTCCACCTTGGTCGTCAAAAACAACCAGGCGGGCATCGAACTGATCGAGGCCTATGTCGAGCAGCTGTGGGATTCGCAGCCGCAGCAGGTCTTCATCCAGACCAAGTTTGTCGAGGTCACCCAGCAGAACCTCGATGAGCTCGGCTTCGACTGGATGCTCGGTCAGTTCAACGTGCCCGGCAGCGACCGCGTCTTCGGCGGCGGTGGCTCGGTCGGCAGCCAGCGCGGTGGCGAACTCATCTCGACCGACTACACCTTCGTCCCGCCTGGCGGTGCCGCCACCCCGGTTCCGACCGGACGCTTCCCGGTGACCTCCGGCCTGCGCTTTGGCCTCAACGCCATCCAGAGCAACGCCATCGACGCGCTCATCAACGAGCAACAGATCACGTCGAACATCTCGCCCGGCATCTTTGGGGTTGGCGGCGTCCTCACGGATCCGCAGTTCCAGATGATCATCCGCGCCCTCAATCAGAAGAAGGGCACCGACTTGATGACCGCACCGAGCGTGGTGACCAAGTCCGGCCAGCGTGCCAAGATCGAGATCATCCGCGAGTTCATCTACCCCACCGAGTATGACCCGCCGGAGATTCCGCAGGACTTCGGCTCGATCGGCGGCTTCGGCGGCGGCGGCGGCAACGGGTTCCAAGGTCTGGGTTCGGCGAACAGCTTCCCGGTCACCCCCGCCAACCCGACCGCATTCGAAATGCGTCCCGTCGGTGTCACCATGGAGGTCGATCCCGTCGTCGGCCCAGATGGCCACACCATCGAACTCAACCTCGCCCCCGAAGTGGTCGAATTTGAGGGCTTCGTGAACTACGGCAGCCCCATTCAGACCTCGGCGGTGGACGCCCTCGGCCAGCCGACCACGGTCATCCTCACGGAAAACCGCATCGAGATGCCGGTCTTCTCGACCCGCAAGCTGACCACCGCGGTTACCATCTGGGACGGTCAAACCGTCGCGATCGGTGGCCTCATGCGCGAGGATGTCCAGCATGTTGAGGACAAAGTGCCCATCTTCGGGGACGTCCCGCTCGTGGGCCGGTTCTTCCGCACCACCTCGGAAAACCACTTCAAGCGTAACCTGATCATCTTCGTGAAAGCCCAGCTGATCGACCCTGCCGGTCAACCGATCAACCCGCCCTCTTCCGGTGGTGCGGGTTCGGGCGGCGGCTCGCCCGCCGGCGGCATGGGGAGGGGCATGGTCGGCGCCGCCGGGGATGGCCCGAGCGGATCGCTGTTCCCGCCCCAGTAGCCCGATCAGGCTCGTGATTCTTCGTAAAAGGGGGCTTCTCGCGAAGCCCCCTTTTTTTGGCTTCCCGGCGCTCACCACAACGCCGAAGCCGATAGGCTGACGCTCTCAAAGCCCCAGCCGGAGCCCGGTCATCGATCGAGGCTCCCAGCCGCCAGCTTGCGGCCGGGACGAGGGGGCGATATGCATCGCTTCCGGCAAGGCGCTTTGGTGGACGCGGCGACGTCAGCACCCCGCCAAGGATCTACCGTTCTGACGGTGACGGACGACCGGCGACCAACCGGCTAGTCTACCGATCGGCGATTTCCCATGCAACGACCACGTATCGCTACGATCGGCCTCGCTGCTGCCGCGGCCGGGCTGGTGTTGCTCGCGATCGTCCGGCTCTCTTTCGACGTGGATCCGCTCGACCTCCTACCCCAAGACCGCCCAGAGGTCGTCGGGTTGCGTGAGTTGCAAAACCGCTTCGGAGAGGCGGGAAGCCTGATCGTGACGCTCGGCATCCCCGAAGGAGACCCCGCCGACCTCGCCGCGGCAGCCGGGGATCTCGCCGTCCACCTCAGGTCGATCGAGGGCCTCGTCGAAAAGGTCGACTACCGCCCTCCTGAGGAAGCCGATCCCGCCGGGGCGGCGGGGTTCCCCGCCTATCTGTGGCTGAACGCTGAGCCAGCCACCGTCGATGCCTTGATCCAGTCACTCTCTCCGGAACAGATCGATGCCCATCTGCAGTCGGCACTCGAACAGCTCGCCTTCGGGATCGACGGGGAGCAGATCGCCCTCGCCGCATACGACCCCCTCGGCTTGCTCGACTGCATACCGGGCGCCCTCGATGCCGGCGGACTGAGCGGGGCAAACCGCTTCGCCGCAGCCGACGGCACCTTCCGTGCCCTCTACGTGACCGCACCCGAGGCTGCACTGGGAGGCTATCGGGAAGCGGAGCGCTGGGTAGGCCTGATCCGCTCCCAGATCGAAACCTGGCGCTCGGCGGCCGGCCAGCGCCAGCGCATCGCGATCGGCATCACGGGTGAACCGGCGTTCGAGGGCGAGATCGGCACCGGGATGGAGCGGGATATGTCGGGCTCGCTCATCGGGGCCACCGTTCTCATCCACCTCTTGTTCGCCCTGATGTATCGGCGCTTCCTCCCCCTGGTCGCGATCTTCTTCGGCCTCGTCGTCGTGCTCTCCCTCACCGTCGTCACCGGCTCGCTGACCTGGGGCTCGCTGAGCGTCATGAGCGTCGGGTTCGCAGCGATCCTCGTCGGCCTCACCGTCGACTACGGCGTCGTCATCTATTCGGAGGCGCAGCGCAACGATCGGAGCTTGGGCGAATTCACCAGGTTGATCCGCGTCCCGGTGTGGTGGGCGGCGATCACTACCGCCGCCGTGTTTTCGTCACTCGCCCTCAGCGCCTTGCCCGGAGTCAGGCAACTCGGTGGCTTGGTGGCGATCGGGATTCTCATCGGTGCGCTGGTGATGCTCGGAACCTTCACCCCGCTGGCGTGGAGGTGGTGCCGCCCTCACCACCTCCCTCACGACCGTATCGACGCCCCCGTTTCCCGCGGGGGGCGGCGGGGAATGCTTTGGCCGACCGGGATCGCGCTCGCGCTCGCTCTCTCCCTGATCGCCGCCCGCGGCCTTCCCGGCTTCGAGCCCTCGTTGAACGTTTTGCGCCCTTCCCAGTCATCCGCGGACCGCGCCTTCGCAGAATTGGAGCGGCGGCTCATGGGCGAGGAGGCCGACCGCCCTCAACCCCTGCTGCTCGTCGCGAGCGACCGGGAGGCGCTCGCGGTGCAAGCGCGCGCACTCTCGGGCCGGCTCGCCGCCTCGCGGGCGGCTGGGGATCTCGACTCGAGCGTGCTGCTACCCGAACTGGTTCCCAGCGTATCCCGGCAGTCGATCAACGCGCCCAAGCTGCGATCCCTCAGCGCTCGCCGCAGCGAGGTTCTCGCCGCGCTCGAGCGCGCCGGGTTCGCGCTGGAGGGACAAGCGCTCGCCGTGGGGGTCTTCGACGCCTGGGATGCGATGTTCATCGCCACGGACCTCCCTCATCTACCGGAGGGGGCGACGGCGCGGGCGCTGCTGCGAAACGCCTATCATGAAGGGGAGGGGAGTGTCGCCCTCCTCGGTGCGGCGTCCGCCCGCGAAGGCTCGGCACCGGGGGCCTTAGCCGAACTCGCGGCAGAGTTTCCGAATTGCTATGCCACAGGATGGCAGGTGCTCGGCCCGACGGTTCGGGAACTCGTGGTCCGCGACCTCCGGGCGGTGTTCCTCCCGATGGCGGTGGTGCTCGTGCTCATGCTCGTGCTCGTTTTCCGCAACCTGGCCGAGGCCCTGCTCGCGATGGGGGTCATCGCCTTCTCGGCGGCGCTGCTGCTGGCGTCCATGGCGCTGTTCGGATGGGGGTGGGACTTGCTCAATGTCTGCGCGTTCCCGCTATTGCTCGGCATGGGGATCGACTACACGATCCACATGATCTTCGCGCTGCGGCGCTGCGGGGGGGATGTCCGTGAAGCGCGCGCCGGAACCGGGAAGGCGCTGTTCTTCTGCGGGTGCTCGACCGCGCTCGGATTCGGATCACTCGCCTTCGCGGACAACGGCGGCGTCGCCAGCCTAGGTCGTGTTTGCGCCTTGGGAATCCTGATCGTCATGGCGGCTGCGATCCTGCTGCTCCCGACTTGGTGGCAACGGGGGCGGCACGATGGACATCCCAGTTGACATCGCGTCAGGCTCCCCGCTAGTCTCCCGCAGCGTATTGAACGACACCGTACCCCATCGTTTCGCATGAAAGACGTTTCTCCGATCAGCGGTTTCGCCGGTATGTTGAAAGTTCAACCCTTCAGGCAGAAGCCTCTTCCGCCGGGGCCGTTGTTCCGTCTCAGTCGGGGATGTGCCGCCAGTCCGTCGGGGCGCCTCGCCTGCGGATGTGGTGATCGATCCGGGCTAGCCCTCGCTGCCCGGGGCGCGCACGCTGGGTGCCGGATGTTCTCAACCCCCTGCGATCAATGAAACGAAGCCGTCAAGAAGCGCCCACGGGGGTCAAGGTCACTGGCGCCGGCTGGATCGTCTTGCTGGT
>JAUIGD010000522.1 GCA_030430255.1 Verrucomicrobiia bacterium | reverse complement strand
GGCTGCTCTCCGCCTGCTGCGGGATTCGTTCAATCCGCGGTGCGAGCCCCCGTGGTCTGAGCGGGAGCTGATGCACAAGGTGAAGGAGGCTGAGGCGAAGGGAGCCGCAGGCGGTGCCGAGAGGGGGCACTTGCTTGGCGGCCGCGCCCGGCCGGCGGCGGTTCACGTGAGGCCCGCGCGGCCGGCCTCGGCCGCCGCCGGGGCGGTGAAGTTTGACAGTCGGCGCCTCCGCGCGGCCGTCGGCGGGCTGTCGGAGGAGATGGGGGAGGCTTGGTTCATGGAGCGCTCGCCGGTCGATCCTCGAGAGATCAGCGCCGAGAAGTTCCTGGGCGCCGTTTACAGGCCGGGCGAGCATGTCGTGATTCTCCAGAACCAATCGCAGGCCCTGGGGCATTGGCTCGCGACCGTGGAGGAGGGCGGCCTGCGGCTCAGGGACTTGGCCGGGGCGGCGCCGCCTGGGGAGAAGGAAACGGATCGACTGCCGCTCAGGGACTGCCCGGGAGGGTTCTGGTTCCTCGCTCAGCCGGTGAACGGCGAGAGGGTGGAGAACGCGTCGGGGGTGCAGTCATGGCGTTCGGAGGGGAACGTCACTTCGTGGCGGTTCATGGTGTTGGAGTCGGACCATGCGGGGGCGGAGAGGCGATGGCTCGCCTACCTGGCGCAGGCGCCGGCGCCGGTCGTCGCCATCTACACCAGCGGGGGGCGCTCCGTGCACGCCCTAGTCAGAGTCGATGCGGGGAGCAAGGCGGAGTGGGACGAACTCCGCGACCGGGTGCGGCCGGCACTGGTGGCCGCCGGCGCGGATCCCCGTGCGCTGTCGGCGGTGCGCCTGACCCGACTTCCTGGGGTGATGCGAGGTGGGCGCCTGCAGCGGTTGCTGTATCTGGCGCCCGAGGCTGGGGCAACCCCCATCTGCGCGTGCGAGCGCGTGCGCGACTGCGACCAACAAACCTGAAGATGCCATGAGCCTAATCGATGATCTGACGGCGCCTTACGATGATCTTGCGCGCCAAGTGGTGGAGCTGAGCGAGCGGCTCGACGGGGTGTCCCGCCAGCAACGGGCATTCAGAAGGCTGGGGCTGGACGCGGAGGAACTCGAGAGAATGAGCCCGCACGGGCGCTTGATCCGGCTGGCGCTAGCGCTGCGTGATGCGGGGGACAAGGAGAGTGCGGGCGAGGATGTGGAGGTGTTGGTGGGGGTCGATGTGGTGGAGTTCCTCAAGTTCATTCAGGCCCTTTTGACCCGGCTTTCCGGGTAGCAACCGCCATGCCTGTAACCGCCGAAGTCCGCGCCGAGAATCGGCGCTTCACCCGCACCATCGAAAACAGCAAGCGCCAGCTGCGCGACCTGCAGAACACGGCCCGCCGCGGTGTGAGCATCGGCGGTCTCGCGGTGTCCGCCGGCCTGCTCGTCGGCCTGCGCAACGTCGCCGTGGAGATGGACCGCATCGAGAAGCTGTCCCGCCAGATCAACAGCACCGTTGAGGAAACCCAGCAGTTGGAGTTCATCAGCAGCCAGAATGGCGCCAACCTGGAGAACACCGTCAAGGGGCTGTCACAACTCGACCGCCGCCTCGGCGACGTCGGCCGCAACCCCCGCGCCCAGCAGGCCCTTGAGCGGCTCGGGATCGAGTTGGTGAACATCCGCGAGGCATCGCCCATCCAGCGCATGTTCATGCTCGCCGACGCATTCACTGCCGCCGGCGACCGCGGGCGCGCCCTCGCCGACGTCTACGAACTCACCGGCCGCCAAGCCGTGGAGTTCCAACAGCTTCTCGAGCTTGGCGGCGACACGCTGCGCGATCTCGCCGACGCGGCGCCGGTCGTCGACGAGGAGGACATTCGCAACATCACCCGCTTGAATGACGAGTTGGACAAGCTCAGCAAGAGGGGGCGGAAGGCGGGCGCGCAGTTGCTCGGCGGGATCAATGAAGGCGTTGACCTCGCGGGGCTGGGGCTCGCTGGCCTGCTGGGGGAGTTTGAAGCGTTGAGGATCCGCATCTCGGAAGGCGCTGAGGCTGCCGCGGAATACCGGCAGGCGATGGGGGAGGTGTTCGCTGAGGAAGCCGAGGGGCGGGCTGCCGATGATCGGCGCGCCGCCCTCGCCCCCCTGCAAACGGCCGTGGCCGACCTGGGCGCCGAGTATGATAGGCTCCGCCAAGCGTGGATTGAGGCGGAGACTCCCGGCGAGGAACTATGGGATGCGGAGATCGCTCGGCAGGCAGTTCTTGAAGCGGAGATCACCGCGCTTGAGCGACAGCGGAGCGAGATGGAAGCGACATCGGACAACGCCCGCGAGCGCCTCCAGCTGCAGGAGGAGTTGCTCCGGAGGCAGGTCGAGCTTGAGCACTCGCTTGTCCGCGAGAAGCAATTCAGGGATCGCGCGAACCGCGAGCAAGCCGAGATCGACAAGGCGGCCGAGGCTCGCGAACGCGAAGCGCGCCGGGCTGAGGAGGAGCGCGATCGATTGGAGGAGCGCGCGACGGAACGCACGTCGTTTGAGAAGATCGGGGGGCGCTTCGATCCGCGAAAGTTGCCCGACGCGGGAGCGTCCGCGCTCGACTACCTCCGCGGAGGAAAGGGCTTTCGCCTTGATCCGGCGGGGCTCCGCCAACTCCCGGCGAAGCGGGAGCCTGGCGATGGGATGGCGAGAACCGTCGAGCTTGCAGAGCGTGCCGTGAAGGCTGTGGAGCGGGTCGAGGAGCTTGTCGGCGGCTTGGAGCTGAACTTCAAGGAGAGCACCCACGGCTGATCTATGACCGCCCCCTCCTGTTCGCGATGGCGAACAGGAGGGGAGCGCGACGGCGAGGTGGTCGGGTGCATCGAACGCTTGCCTTCCGGTCTGTCGGTGGGCGAAACTCCTCCCGCCGGTGCAGCAACGCCGGCCGCCAAAACTCGCGGGGAGCCAACACTCCCCAGGCGCAAAACGAGAAACGAGTGATTCAGCGCAGTCCCGATAGGGCGTCCCGGGTGTTGCCGGCGCCTGACAAGGTTGCTGCCTTCGGGGCTGCGCTGCCTTCACAGACATGGAAAACGAGACTCCGCGCGTCGAAACCGCGCTTGAGGACACGGCCTCGACGACGATCGAGGTAAGCCTAGACCCGGCTCAAGCCGAGGATCTACGAACTGCCGGGAGGCTCACCGGCGCACGGCCTGCTGACTTGCTGCTGGCCGCCTGGGATCACACCCGGGAAACAGCGCTGCATCACCTGCGCGTGGGAGCTGGTGAGCTTCCCCACGATGGGGGCGAAACCCTCGCGGCCGTCGGGGCGAGAGCCGAGGCGTTCGCGGCGCAGGTGTAGCGCCTGCGATCCCTTGCCCCCCTCTCTCCTCCCCCCGTCTCGAATCTCAATTGCCCAAAGGCTCCCTTGCGATCTCGGGCGGAGGGAAGGGGGGGGTGGTAAGGAATCTCTTCACCAGGGGGGCCCGCGCGGGTGTTCTTCCTCCCGGCGGTTCTGAGTCGGCCTCGATCGGAATTGTTTTGTCCTTTTGTCCGGCGATCGGGGCCGCCGCGGGTGTTTGAAACACTGCGAGAGTGTTTCTCTACGACAAAACACCTTGGGCTAAGACATTCATAATAAGCTAGTTATGCGTTTGTCGTGTTTGTTGTGTGGGATATGTGCTCTTAGAGGTATGAAGGGGGGAAGGCGTGGAGGTAGAGAAGAGAGAGAGGAGCCGAAATCCCGCGAGAAAACACGGTAAACGCATAAGTCCTTGGTTATGAGAGAGTCGGGGTAAGGTGTTTCCGTGGCGGCGCAGTGTTTGAAATGCATCGATTCGAACTCGGCGGCGGCTGCACCGGGCCGGGCGCCTTGGCCGGTCGGCCTCATC
>JAUIGD010000062.1 GCA_030430255.1 Verrucomicrobiia bacterium | reverse complement strand
GCACCGGCGCGGGATCATCCACCGCGACCTCAAACCGAGCAACATCCTCGTCGGGACCGGGGACGCTCGGGAGGCCAGCCCAACCCGGGCCCTGAACCTGAAACTGATCGACTTCGGCATCGCCAAAGCCACGGAGCACCTGCTCACCGAGAGCACCTTGGCGACCGCCGGCGGGCAGCTGCTCGGGACACCGGGCTACATGAGCCCCGAGCAGGCGACGCTCGGCAGGGCCGACGTCGATACCCGCACCGATGTCTATTCGCTGGGGATGGTGCTCCACGAGTTGCTCTCCGGGCGCCCGGCATGGCCCCCTGACGCATTGGCCGCTCTGCCTTTCGACGAGCTGTTGCGCCGCCTCCGCGAGGAGGTGCCCCCGAAGCCATCGCGGCACGCGCCAGGGCTTCCCGCCGACCTCGATTGGATCGCGGCGCGGGCGACGGCGAAGGAGCGCGACCGGCGCTACGGCTCCGCCGCCGAACTGGGCGCCGACTTGCGCCGCTTCCTGGCCGGCGAGCCGGTCGAGGCGCGGCCGCCGAGCGTCGCCTACCGCCTGGGGAAATTCGTCCGCCGGCACCGCACCGCGACGCTGCTCAGCGCGGCGGTGGCGCTGTCCCTGCTGGCCGGCGCGATCGCCAGCACCGCCTTCGCGCTCCGCGCAGAGCGTCGGCGGGTCGAGGCGGAGGCCGCGCGCGAGGAGACGCGGCGGCAGTACTCGGAGGCCGACCTGCGCATGGCGCGGGAGGCGGCGGCGGCGGGGCGGGAGGCCGAAGGCATCGCCTACCTGTGCCGTGCGCTGCGCTCGGATCCCGCGAACAGCGCCGCCGCGCAGACCTTGCTCCACGAGTTGGTCTATCGCGGCTTCCCACAACCGGCGGGCGAACCGGTCAGCACCGGCCGCCGCGTGGAGCGGCTTCTGCCCTTGGCGGGTGGGAACCTGCTGGCCGTCGGGCCGGCGGGTGCAGCCTCCCTGTGGGCGACGGACGGCGCCGTCACACGGTGCGTCGACCGGGAGTTGGCCTCCGGCGTGGCCGGCGCGACCGCCCGCCCGCGCGGCAGCCACTTCGCGCTGCGGGTCCCCGAACAGGGGTGGGCCGTGTACCGCGCCGATGGCGAACCTCTCGCCAGCGGCCTCGCCCCGGGCGCCCAATGGGCGGCGCTGTCGGCAGGCGGCGAGGTTTTCTGCGCCCTCGACGGCATGCGGTTGGTCGGCTACGACGCGGTGGGGGGCGAGCCGATCTGGACCTGGCAGGACGGAGACTCACCGCAGGCGATGCCGACCGCCTTCGCCGTGCCGCCGGAGCGGGACTACTGCGTGATCGGCCTCGCCGACGGCGAGGTGATCGCCGTCGATACCGCCGATGGGCGACAGCTCGCGCGGGTCGTCCTGCCAGGGGGAGGGCCGGTCGGGCTCTTGGCCGCCGCCAAGAGCCGCCTCGTCGCCGCTCCGGATGGCGGCTCCACGGCCTACCGCTTCCATCTGGGCCGCCGCGGCGACCCGCAAGAACTGACGGCGCCATCCCCGATCGAATCGATGGCGACCTCCGCCTCGGGCGAGCGCTCCGCGCTCGTCGGGGGCGGGGTGTTGACCTTGTTCGATGGCGCGGATGCGGTCGCGAGCGTCGGGGCGGGGGAGGGGCGACCGCGCTTCTCGCCGGCCGGGGACATCGTCGCCTTCCGCTCCGGGGAATCGCTCCACTTCATCGCCGCGGATTCGGGGCGCGAGATGGGACTGCCGGCGAAACACAACCGGGCGCTCGCGGCGGTCGCCTTCGATTCCTCAGGGCAGGTGGTCGCCGCATCGGAGAGCGGCACGCTGCGCCGCTGGACGACCGCGGGGCGGCGGCCCGACCTCGTGCGCTTCTCCCACGGCGAGGCCCCCTACATCGCGGTCTTCTTCACCCCGCCGGTCGGCGATGTCATCACCACCATCGAGTACACCGGCACCATGGGCGTCTTCCACCCGGACCGGGCGGGTGAGGCCTCCTTCTACAGCGACCACCCGTTCCTCGTCCCGACCGTGCCCCTGCAGGGGACCGATTCCGGCATCGCGCTGGTGTGCCCGCTGCCGCCCCACCCATCGGAGGCGGCGGGCGCGAAGACGACGCTCACCGTCTACGACCCGAGCTCGCATCGGGTGCTCGGGGTCAGCATCGTCCACCGCGGGGTGCGCTTCGCGCAGATGACCCCGGACGGAGGCAAGGTGCTGGTGGGCGGTTTCGACGGCTCCGCGACCCTCTACTCGTCGACCGACGGGTCGGTGTTGCACCGATGGGAACTGGCGGACACACCCGTCCACGGGATCGAAGTCGCCCCCGACGGCGGCCACGCCGCCCTCGCCTACTCCGCGGACCTCGCCTCCATCATCGGCCTCGACCCACCGTATCGCCGCACGGACCTGCTCGGTCACCGCGGGCCGATCCACTCCATCGACCTCAGCCCGGACGGCACCTTGCTGGCGACCGGCTCGGCCGACAACACCGCGCGGCTGTGGGAGTTCCCGTCGGGGGCGCCACATGCCGAACCCCTCAACCACGAGGAGATCGCAGCCGAGCCCGGGGTGATCGTGGCGTTCTCCGCGGACGGGAGGCTGCTCGCCACCGGGGGCTCGGCGGACTTCGCCGCGCGTGTCTGGGACTCCGCGACCGGCGCCCCGGCGCTCGACCCGCTCCGCCATGGCGGCGTGGTCCGCTGCTTCGCCTGGGCGCCGGACGGCGACCGGCTCGCCACCGGATGCGATGACGCTTTCACCAGGATCTGGGACCCCCGCCGCGGCGGGCTGCTGGCGCCGCCACTGCCGCATCCCGGACCGGCACGCTCGATGATCGTCCCCGATTACGCCTTCGACAAACCCATCGCCATCCTGCACTTCGACCCCCACTCAAAGCGGCGCCTGCTCGCCGCGGCGTCATTCGGCGGGGTCGAAGTGTACGAGCTGGCCCCCTCGGACCTGTCCCTGGAACCCTGGTTCCTCGACTTCGCCGAAGCCCTGGCCGGGGTGCGCTTGAACTCCCGGTCTGTCCTCGAGCCCGTCCCCGTCGCCGAACTCCTGAGTTGGCGGCAGCGGCTCGCGGGCCTCGACCCCGAGCGCGGGACGCTCGCTGAGCAGACCGCCGCCTGGCTCAACGCCGGACCCGCATCGCGGCACCGGACGCCGCTCGCCCCCTGGCGCAACAAGGGCGCGGCCGCGCAGTTCCGCCCGCACAATCCCCCTTGGGCGGGGAACCCGGCCATGGCCGACTCGCCGCGCTTCAACGGCGAGTGATGCCCGCGACGCGGCATCGCACCCCCTTCGCCCGGATCTGGACATCACCCGGTTCGCTGGCTAACTTCTCAGGGAACGACCATCGCTCACCCCCACCCCCACCCCAATGCGCCCCTCCCCAACCATCGTCGGCGCCGCCGCCACGCTGATTGCTCTTAGCGGCTCCGCCCACTCCGCCCCGCGGATCAGCGAGTTCATGGCATCGAACGACACCACCCTCGCGGATGTCGACGGTGACTTTTCGGACTGGATCGAGATCCACAACCCCGATCCCACCGCCGTCGATCTCGCCGGCTACCACCTCACCGATGACCCCGCCGACCCGACCCGCTGGGGCTTCCCCGCCGTGACCCTCGCCGCCGGCGGCCGATTGGTGGTGTTCGCCTCCGGCAAGGACCGGACCGATCCGGGCGCCGAGTTGCACACCGACTTCCAACTCGATGCCAAGGGCGAGTACCTCGCCCTCGTCGCCCCGGACGGGAGCACCGTCCTGAGCGGGTTCAGCCCCTTCTATCCGCCCCAGTCCGAAGACCAGAGCTACGGCGCCAGCCCCTTCGGCACCGCCGTCCCCGAAACCTTCGTGCCCCACGGCGCCACCGCACGCTACCTGGTGCCGAGCGATGGTTCGCTGGGACAAAGCTGGGCCGCCCCCGAGTTCGACGACGCCGCGTGGGCGTCGGGGCCATCTGGCTTCGGCTGGGAGACGTCGACCGGCGCCTTGCTCCCGTTCGTCGCCACCGACCTGCGCGACCAGATGCAAAGCATCAATGCCAGCGCCTACTTCCGCTTCCCGTTCGCCTTCGACGCCTCCTCGTCGAGCGTGCAGTCGCTGTCGCTCACCGTGCAGGATGACGACGGCTTCATCGCCTACCTCAACGGGGTCGAGGTCGCCCGCGAGCGCGCCCCGGCCGGCGCCCTGTGGAACTCGAGCGCCACCGGTTCGGGCAGCGACTCCACCATCGCCAACAACCCGTCGACCTTCGATATCTCCAACCACGCGAACCTCATCGTCGACGGCGCCAACCTGCTGGCGATCCACGGGTTGAACTTCGGTGCCGGCGGGTCGGATTTCCTCATCCGCCCGCTGTTGGAGGCGGAGGTCCAGGACACCTCTGGCGCCTTCTACCAAGGCTACTACAGCGCCCCGACGCCCGGCGCGCCCGATTCCGACGGCACCGCCGCCGGGCCGATCTTCGAAGACTTCACCGACAGGCCCGAGCGCCCGACCGCCGGCGAGGATCTCCTCGTGACGGCGTCGATGGCGGAGGCGAATGCCCCCACCGCTTCGGTGACCCTCTTCTACCGCGTCATGTACGGCGCCGAAGCGGAGCTGCCGATGCGCGACGACGGCGCCGGCGGCGATGCCGTCGCCGGCGACGGCACCTACTCGGCGACGATCCCGGGCGCCGCCTTTAGTCCCGGGGACATGGTCCGTTGGCGGTTCGTCGCCACCGATTCGTTAGGCTTCGTCACCCGCGAACCCCGTTACCCCGACCCGCTGGACTCCCACCAATACGTCGGCACCGCCGCCATCGACCCCGCCGTCGAAAGCCGCCTCGACGTCGCCGAACTCTTCGTGCAAAACATCGCCGCCGCCGGGTCGCTGGCCGGCACCCGGGGGGCGATCTTCTACCTCGGGGAACTCTACGACAACATCTACTTCAACCGCCACGGCCAATCGACCGGCGGCTTCCCGAAGAAGAGCTACAACCTCGACTTCAACAAGACCCAGCGCTTCCGCTGGCACCCCGACGAGAAGCGGGTCAAGGACATCGACCTCCTCACCAACTGGGCGGATAAGTCGAAGGTCCGCCACGTCCTGGCGTGGGAACTCCAGAGATTGGCCGGCGTCCCCGGTCATTTCGCCTTCACCGTCCGCGTGCAGAACAACGGCGAGTTCTACTCCACGGCCGACTTTGTCGAGGACGCCGACGATATCTACCTGGAGCGCGCCGGCCTCAACCCCGACGGCGCCCTCTACAAGATCTACAACAACACGCTGACGGCTGGCGACAGCACGACCTCCCCCGCCGCCGAAAAGAAGAACCGCCGCTACGAGAACAGCGCCGACTTCAACGCCTTCATCTCCGGCATCAACTCGGGCACCACCGACCAGCAGTGGGGCTACATCTATGACAACGTCGACCTCCCGGCCTGCGTCAACGTCGCCGCCGCCTGGTGCCTGATCCGCAATACCGACGTCCACCGCAAAAACTGGTACCTCTACCGCGACTCCGGGATCAGCGACGAGTGGGCGATCTTGCCGTGGGACCTCGACCTCTCCCAAGGCCGGCGCTGGAACTCTTCGGAGACCTACTTCGACCACGACATCGAGTCCGACGGCTTCATCCAGGTCGGTACCGCCATCCGCCTGGTGTCCATGATGTGGGCGCGGCCGGAGGTCCGCGAGATGATGATGCGCCGGATCCGCACGCTCACGGACCGCTACCTGCAGCCGGAGAGCACGCCATTCGAGCAGCGATGGTACGAGCGGCGCCTCGACGAGCAGGTCGCCCTCATCGACCCGCCGGACATCGTCCCCTCCGACGCTAGGCTCGACTTCGAGAAGTGGGGTTCGTGGATCCAGGGGAGCGGCGCCCAGGTGCCCTACACCTCCACCCACCTCCACGTCGAGGACATGGCCGAAGGGATCGCCCGCTGGCACGCCGAATACCTCCCGGGGCGGCGCGCGTTCATGTACGGCTCCGCGAACATGCCCGCCCCGCAGTCGGGCCAGATCAGCTACGCCTTCACCCCCCTCGTCGCTTCCGCGGCGTCGATGAAATACAAGGTGCCCACCGACGGGAGCGAGGACGCGGCCTGGTTCGGCGGCGGGTTCGATGATGCCTCGTGGGGCGACGGCACGACGGGGATCGGCTACGACAGCGCCAAATACCTGCCTCTGATCGGCGCCAACACCGAGGCGGCGATGAAGTCGATCACCGCGACCGCCTACATGCGCATCCCGTTCAACGTCGCCGACCCGGCGGCTTTCGCGAAGCTCGAGCTGCGGATGAAGTACGACGACGGCTTCATCGCCTACCTCAACGGAACCCAGGTCGCCGCCGCGAACGCGCCCGCGGCGCCGGCCTGGAACTCGACCGCGACGACGAGCTCGCAGGAGGCGCTGGTGGACGCGTTCGAAGTGTTCGACATCAGCGCCCACCTGGACCGGCTCGTCCCCGGCGACAACGTGCTCGCCTTCCACTGCATGAACGGCAGCGCGGGGAGCAGCGACTTCTTGGTGCTGCCGGAGCTGCATGGCGGGGCTGCCGATTCCGCGGGCAGCGCCGAGCCGCTGATCGCCTTCGGCCAGATCGAGTTCAACCCGGCCTCCGGGGACCAGGCGCAGGAGTACGTCGAGCTGGTGAACAACAACAACATCGCCGTCGATGTCTCGGACTGGACCGTCGAGGGGGGCATCGACTTCACCCTGCCCGGCGGCACCGTCATCCCGGGCAACACCAGCCTCTTCCTCAGCCCCGACAAGAAGGCGTTCCGCGGCCGGGCCGCCAGCCCGAAGGGCGGGGAGCGGCGCCTCGTCGTCGGCCCGTACTCCGGCCACCTCTCGAACTTCGGCGAGGAGCTCGTCCTCAGAGACCAGACCGGGGCCGTGAACAACGTCGGCAGCTACGTCGGCGCGCCCAGCGACGCGCAGCGCTACCTCGTCGTCTCCGAACTGCACTACCACCCGCCCGGCGACGGTCTCGCGGAGTTCATCGAACTGCTGAACATCAGCCCCTCGGTGACGCTCGACCTCACGGGGGTGCGCTTCACCGACGGCGTGCAGTTCGACTTCACCGGGGGCGCTGTCACGGGGCTGCCACCCGGCGGACGGGTGCTGGTCGTCCGCGACCAAGCCGCGTTCGAGGCGGCGTTCGGTGCCGGTTTGCCCGTCGCCGGGGTCTTCGGCACCGACACCGCCCTGTCCAACGGCGGCGAGCTCATCAAGCTCGAGGACGCCGACAACGGCACGGTCCGGGAGTTCGAATACAGGGACAGCCCACCCTGGCCGACCGCCGCCGACGGGGGCGGCAGCAGCCTGCAGCTCATCGGCCCGGCCGCTGCGCCCGACCATGCCCTGCCCGAGAGCTGGACCGCTTCCGCACCGAGCCCCGGCGCCGAGGGGGCGATCGGCTTCACCGGCGACCCGCTGGCGGACAGCGATGCCGACGGCCTCGCCGCCCTGATCGAATATGCGCTCGGCACCTCGGCCGCCGACCCCGCCTCCGGCCCCGGCGCGTTCGCGCCCGGGATCGACGCCGGTGGGCGGTCGACCTTCACCTATCAACGGAGCCTCGCCTCCTCCGACGTCGCCCTGGTCATCGAGACGACCGCGGACCTCGAACTCTGGCAGACCGCGGCCGAGGCCGGCCTGCAGGAGGTCGCCCGCATCGACAACGGCGACGGCACCGAGACCATCACGCTCGCGACCCCCACCGCCATCGCCCCGGGGTCCGCCCGCGCCTACCGCCTCAGAGCCACGAAGTAGCGCCCAGAGCGGCGCGGCATCGGCATCCCGCCGATGTGCGTGCCGGGGGCATCCTCCCCCGAGCTCACTCTAGCCCGAATCGATCACCAAGCTCCGGGCTGTGGCTCGCCCTCGTTGACGCTGAGGGTGTTGGCGTGGTGACCTGCTCGGGCAGGGTGTTCACCCAGCCGCTTCGCCTGTCCCTGCCGCCGCCTACTCAGCGTCAACGAATGGCAGCGCCTCGCCTGCGAATGTGGTGATCGATCCGGGCTAGGAGGGCGGAGCTCCGTCTCCGCCGTCGCGGATCCACGGCGTCACCTGAGCGTCTCGATGTACATCACCAGCGACTCCACCTCTTCCTCGGCCAGGATCCCGCGGTAGCTCGGCATCCCGACGTCCTTCGGGTCGAAGCCGCGCACGATGCGCTTGGCGGGGTCGAGGATCGACTCGCGCAGGTAGGACGCGTCCGCAGCATCCAGCGGCTCGCCCTGCAAAAACTCGCGGCGCGCGCCGGCGAGCCCTCTCCAGGTCGGGCCGCTCTTGCCCTCTTGGGTCCCGTCGGTGGAGTGGCAGGCGATGCAGCCGTAGGTGAGCGAAAGGCCCTGTCCGCGCTCGACGCTCGCCGGCATCTGCGCGCCTCCGGAGGCGACCGCCGCCCCCGCCGCTTCGCCTTCGAGGTCGATCTCGCCGAACGGCGACAGGTCCAAGGCCCCGAGGTCGCGCGGCGTCACCCAGACGGAGCCGCGCCGCGGCACCCCGTCCCGACCGAGCAAATCAAAGCCGACCTCGAGCTGGTCTGCCGCCCGGAGCCCCGGAAGATGCAGGAAGAGGCGGTGCCCGTCGGCCGAGACGTGGGCGCCCGCGATCGCCAACGGGTCCTGCCCCTCGGAGCCGTCGGCGCGGTGGTGCCCGGACCCGTAGTTGCCGCTGCGCCGGTAGCTCCAAAGGCTGGCATGGTAGCGGCCACGGTCAGCGGCGGTCTCGCGATCGAGCGGCGAGCCGAACTCCAGCACCAGGCCGCGGTCGCCGATCGCCGCCGCGCGAGGCGCGGGGTCCGCCTCGGGCGCGGGGAGCCGCAGCCGTCCGAACCCGGCCTCATCCTTCGCCGAGGTGCCCCAGATCTGGAAGCCGACGAGGTAGAGGTGGCCATCGAGCGGGCCGATCGCACCTTTGAGCAGCGGGAACTCCCAGGCGCCGCCGCCGACCGCGACCCCGGCGTCCGCGCCTCCGGGCAGCACTTTGAACAGGTGCGGGCGGAAGTAGTCGACGCCGATCAAGCCCCCATCGTCCAGCGGCACGAGATCGACCGCCGACTGCGCCGCCCGGTGCGGCATCCACAGCAGGGGCTCCTCGACATCCGGCTCCGCCCCCGGCGGGGCGGCGGGTTGAAATCCGTAGTACCCGCCCCTTCGCAAGCGCTGCACGGGCGTGGTCGGCACCCAATGCCCCTGTTGGTCGACGGCGAACAGCTCGCCGGTGCTTGCGCGCAGGCCGAGGAAGGCATTGCGGTGGCCCGACGAGAACACCTCCACCTCGCCACCGTCCGGCGACACCGACAGCACGCGCCCGCTGTGCTTCGAGGGCAAGTCGCTCTGCTGCCCCCCTTTGACCAGATAGAACCCGCCGTCGGGGCGCAAGACCATGTCGTGCGGAAAGTCGCGCGTCTCGGCGCTCTGCCAGAAGTCGTGGCAGAACCACTCGTGATACTCCGCCCAGCCGTCGCCATCGCGGTCGTGCAGGCGCTTCAGGCCGCCGCGATCGAAGACTAACACTTCCCCGCCGCGGACCGCGACGCTGTACGGTTCGTGCAAGCCGGTCGCGAATCGCCGCCAGCGGACGGCGGCGAGTTCGGCATCGAGCCCGGAAACAACGTAGATGTCGCCATCGACGGTCGTCACGGCCGCGCGGCCGTCGTCGAAGAACGCGATGCCGGTCGGGCGCACGGGCCGCTGCCACGGGTTCTCGACCGGCAGCCCGATCCGGTCGCACGCTCCCCAGGGTTCGGTTTTGCCGAGCTTCGAGCCGACTTCGAGAACGGGGTTCGGTGGTGGGGGATCACCGTGGAGCGTCCAGGCGCCCGAGTCCTCGCCGACGATGGCGGAGGAAGAGGTGCCCCCTCTCACGGTCATGGTGTCCAGGCCGCCGTTGGCAACGGTCACGGCTTCGCCGTCCTCATCGGCAGTCAGCGTCCGGACGATGCCCCGACCGTCCTCGGTGACGTGGAGCGTCTCGCGGATCGTGCGGCCTCCAGCCTCATAGATGACCTCTGCGCGGGAGGGCTGCCCCCCAAATTCCCGCACCCCCCGCCAGCGCGCGAAACGTTCGAAATCCACCGGGCCGCGGCCCAGCTCGCGCGGGTCCACGCCCTTGTCGCGCGGGTCCTCGGTCGGGCGTTCGCCCGTCCAGACGCCCGGCAGCATGGGGGTGCTGAATAGCAGTTCGCCCTCGAAGCGCGGCACGCCCTTCTGCCCGGGGCCGGCTTTCACGTTGGTGTTCTGATAGGACAACTGGGCGATGGTCGCGCCCTCCGGGAAGCCCCCGCGCCACACGGCGGCGAGGCGCACGAGGTCGACGTCGTACAACGCCCAGACGTCGTCCCCGACCCGCACCACGACGCCGCGCGGCACCCAGTTCGACCTGGGCTCGGCGCCCTCGGGGGTCGCGTCCACCGAAAGGCCGAAGAAGGAGAACGACGGGTCAGCGAACGGCGCGTAGGGCGGCTCCCCGGCCCGCGACACGGGAGCGGCCAGCACGAGGAGTGCGGCAACAAGGCTGAGAGATCGGGTCATCTCCCCAGCGTAGCCCGAAGGGGCGGCGGAGGGAAGTGGCGGAGCGCTCCGTCCCGCCGCCGGTGGCCACCCGGTCTTAGCCCGAACGGTGCTTGATCAAGGCGGGGCATCGACGGGGGACGCCACCTTGACTGCCCGCTTCACACCCGGCAAGCGATCCGGGACGTCCCGATGGCGCGGCGCGCCGGTTTCAGCGCGGGATCCCTCCGTCGCTCGCGAGGATGGCACAGCACTTCCTCGGAGGGGCTGGTGGCCATCCTCATAAAACACCCTGACCGCCCTCAACTCCGCGGCGCTGTCACCCTGAGCAACGCGAAGGGCCTCTCACCGCGGTCCGCGTCTCCGGAGCCCACCGCTGTTCAGTGACCCCAGCGCCCCCGCGGCGGGCGAGGGATTGCGGTGGCGCTTCGATGCACCACGGCGGAGACGGAGCGCCGCCCTCCAGCGATGGGCGGGGGCGGAGGTTGAAAGCCTCCGCCACGTCGCCGAGCCTCCGGGATGCACCCGCTGCCGACCGGCTTCATCGATCTGCCGGGCTGGGCGGTGTCGGCCATCGGCCTGATCGCGACGGCGCTTTACGCCTTCTACATCGTCCGCTGTAGCATCCCGGAGATCTCGGGCCGCTACCAGTTTCCGTTCGGCTCGTTGGTCGAGGTGCTGTTCCTGTTTTGGGTTCTCTACGCGTTCGCGTGCCCGTTGGCCGCGCGGGCTGGCTGGGGTATCCCGCCCGCCGTTTTGGCGGCCGCCGCCCTGTCGGCGCTGGTCGCGATCCATTTCCTGTTCTGGCGAGGCTTGCTCGCCCTCAAGCGGCGGGGGGATCGAGCGAACTGAAACCCGGAGTTGCGCCGGTATGGCCCCCCTGCCAAGGAAGGGGGACACCGTGCCCGAAACCGAAGACTCCGAACCCGCCGATGCCCCTGCCGACGCGCCCACCCAAGGGGTGCGGGACGCCTTGGCCGCGCTCGAGCGACACTTCGGGCACCGCGCCTTTCTCGACGGCCAGACCGAGGTCGTGTCGGCGATCCTGTCCGGGCGCGACACCTTGGCGGTGATGCCCACCGGCGGCGGCAAGTCGCTCTGCTACCAGCTGCCGGCGATGGTGATGGACGGCGTCACGGTCGTCGTGTCGCCGCTGATCGCGTTGATGAAGGATCAGGTGGACGCCCTGCTCGCGCGTGGGATCCCGGCGGCGATGGTCAACAGCACGCTCTCGCCGTCCGAGCAGCGGGAAGCCATCGACGCCATGCGCGGCGGCGCGTTCAAGCTGGTCTACATCGCCCCCGAGCGTTTCCGCTCGCGCGCCTTCACCGAAGCGTTGCGCGAGGTCGATATCGCCCTCTTCGCGGTCGACGAAGCACACTGCCTCTCGCAGTGGGGGCACGACTTCCGGCCCGACTACCTGCGCCTCGGCGAGGCCGTCGAGGCGATCGGCAGCCCGCAGGTGGCGGCCTTCACCGCGACGGCGACCCCGCAGGTGCGCGGCGACATCCTCGCCCACCTCCGGCTGCGCGACCCCTTCGAATGCGTGCGCGGCTTCTCGCGCCCGAACCTGTCGCTGGCCATCACGCCCTGCGAGGGTTTCGAGAAGAAGTTCGCCCGCCTGCGCGCCTTCGCCGACGAGCACCGCACCGGCATCGTCTACTGCGCCACGCGGAAGAAGGTCGAGGAGGTCGCCGACGTGATGGCCTCGTGGGGGCTGAAGATCGTCGCCTACCACGGCGGCATGTCGGACGAGGACCGCGCCGCGGCGCAGGACGCCTTCATCTCCAAGAAACGCGACATCGCCGTGGCCACCAACGCCTTCGGCATGGGGATCGACCGCCCGGACGTGCGCTTCGTCGCCCACTTCGATGTTCCAGGCAGCGTCGAGGCCTACTACCAGGAGGCCGGGCGCGCGGGGCGGGACGGCGAGCCGGCGGCCTGCGAACTGCTCTTCAACTACGCCGACACCCGCACGCAGGAGTTCTTCATCGACGGGAACAACCCCTCGTCATCGCTGATCCGCGACACCTACGAGATGCTGCGCGGGCGCGCCGGCGCGGGCGGCGAGCTGACGATGACGCTGGCCGACCTCGCGGAAGAGCTGGGCGAGCGCAACGGCATGGCGGTGAGTTCGGCGATCTCCTACCTGTCCCGCAGCGGTGCCATCGAGCGCTACGACGTCCCGGGCCAACGGGCGCGCGGCACGCGTTTGTTGGACCCGGGCCGCGCCGGGCGCGACCTGGCCATCGACGAGGCCGCGCTCGCAGCGAAGGACGCGAACGACCGGGAGAAGCTCAAGGCGATGGTCTCGCTCTGTTACTCCGATGAGTGCCGGCAGGCGTGGATCTTGAACTATTTCGGCGAGGCCGATGCCGGCGAGTGCGGTTCGTGCGACAACTGCCAGGCCGCGACCGACGGCTCCGACCTCCGCCCGCCGTCCGCCGCGGAGCTGGTGCTGGTGCAGAAGGCGCTCAGCGGTGTCGCGCGCATGTCGCGCCGAGTCGCCGGGGGGTGGGAGCCGCGGTTCGGGCGGATGAAGATCGCCGGGATGCTGGCCGGCAGCCGGGCGAAGGAGATCCTCGACGCGCGCCTCGACGCGCTGTCGACCTACGGCCTGCTGCGCGCGGAGGGCGCCCCGTACGCGGCGGCGCTCTTCAAGGCGCTGCAGGACGGCGGGCTGTTGGTCGCCAGCGGCGGCCAGTATCCGACCGTGACCCTGACGCCGAAGGGGGAGGCGGCGATGCGCGGCTCCGCGGCCTTCCGCATGCGCTGGCCGCAGGGCGGCAACTCCGCGCCCGGGAGCAGCGCCGGCGCCGGCCGTGGGGGGGAGCCGCCTGTGTCCCTCGAGGGGCTGGAGTTCGACGAGTCGCTGTTCGAAAAGCTCCGCGAAGCCCGCAACGCGATCGCCGAGGCGGAGGGCCTGCCCCCCTTCGCCGTGTTCCACAACCAGACGCTGGAGTTCCTCACGCGCCTGAAGCCCGCCGACGAAGAGGCGGCGCTCAAGATCCGCGGTATCGGCGAGAAGAAGGCCGAGCGCTTCCTGGGGCCCCTGCTCGAGGTGATCCGGGAGCACGGTGGAGATGCGGCCGACCGGGAGTAGGGCGGCTTCGGCCGACGCCCCCCCGGCGTCGTCCCCGCGACGATCGCCAAGCCCCGTACGCGACCGCGCCACGCGCCGCGTCGGGGCGGGCGTGGCACGGTTGGGCCGGGCACGAGTGCGGATCTCAGCCCATCAAGATGGAGGCGGCGAGGGCGCAGCCGAGGGCCAGCGCCGCCCCGATGATCACGATCATCAGGGTCTTACCGAAGCCTTCCCGCAACGAGGGGTCGATGGCCGCGGCGTCGTACTCGGTGCGGAACTGCGACTCCGCGCTCTTCCGCAGCACGAGTGCGATGGCGAGCGGCATGAGGAACACCGGGGTGCCCTGGGGCAACACAACGCCGGCCCCGACGAGGAGGACGGTCAACACCGGCACCAGCAGCCAGCAGCCGGCTGCGGCGCCCGATTTGCCGACGCGGCGGAGATTCATCGCGAGCATCGCCAGGCCAGCCGGGACGGCGAGGAAGGCACCGACGCCGACCTGCGAGGCGGTGAACAGTTTCGGGGTCGCGGCGGGTGCCGCCGGATGCGCCTGAGGTGCGGCGTAGGGGTTGAAGGCGGCTTCGATAGAGGCGGTGGTGGTGGCGGTGTTCATGGCGGTGGATGGTGGGTTCGGTTTGTTTCAACTCGTCGACCGGCACTCGTGTCGCGGTCGTGTCAGGAGTTGGAAACGCCAGCCCCGCCGATGTGTGACGCCGCCGATGGAGAAAAGTGCTCTGGCCTCCGGCGCTGTTGCGGCCGGTCCTGCGGGTCCGGTCCCGACGCTGGGATGTCGGGCTACGAGGGGTAGCCGAGGAAGCGCAGGTCTTGCTCGTAGAACTCCCGGAGCTTCTCGAGCACCACGGGTGTCAGCAGGTCTGATTTGCGCCAGCCCTTGTTCGAGCTGGGGTTGATCGAGCGCACGGGCGGCGCGCCTTTGCCCAACCCGGCGGTGAGGCGGCCGAGGTCGCGTTCGAGGTTTTCCAGCCTGCCGATGAAATCGACCGCCAGTTCCCCGGCGCCCAGCAAGAGATCCACCTGGCGGCGCACGTGTGGGTTCTGTTTGGAGTGGGGGCGGGAGAAGACGGCCTCGCAATAGTCCTCGAAACTCATGCCGATACGGAAGCCGAAATCGCCGAGCCGGGCGTTGGTTTCCGCGAGCACCGCGCTGTCGGTGAGCTCGCGTTTGCCGCCGGGGGCGAGGTCGACCATCAGGTTGTGGTACCAGCTGAGGAAGCGGTCGAAGGGGTGGCGGACGACGGTGAAGCGGAGGCAGTCGCCGGGGTCATCCGTCTCTTCGGCGACGCCGTCCGCGTGGTGGAAGGCGCGCACGTCGCCGGCGAACTGGTCGAACTTCTCCTCGTAGAGCTGCGGGTCGTTGAAGTAGAGCAGCACGCCGCGGATGGTCGAGCAGGCGGCCTTCGGCACGCGCAGGTAGGCGAGCCCGGCGCGCTCGGCGACGAAGTAGCGCGGGCGCTCGACGTTCAGCTCGCCGCCGACGAGGCGCATCGCCGCCGTTTCGCGGATCGCCCGCAGGGCGTCGCGCTCGGCGCGGTAGGCGTCGCGCTGCTCGCGGGCCCGGTCGCGTTGGGCGCGGAGTTCGTCTCGTCGCCGTTCCAGCTCAGCGATTTGCTCGTGGAGGCGGCGCGCGGGGGCGAGGGTCAATGGCATCGCCACCAGCCTAAGGCGGTCGGCGATTTGGTCAATGGATGTTGATTGTTCGGCAAGGTTAAGAAACGGCGGGGAATCCCGGTTTTACGGGCGCCGCTCGACCCGGATCAGGCCGCGCAGGTCGCCGGCTGCGTAGCCGTTCGCCTTGTCGTCCGGGTAGCGTTCGTCGAGCAGGGTGCGCAGTCGCTCGGACATCGCCCCGCGGTCGCCGTGGCATTTGAGGCAGGTTTCGCCGACTCGCAGGGGCTGGTAATAGCGGACCGTGCGGCCGTCGTCGGCGGTGGTCAGGTGGCCGATCAGCTCGGCGCCGCCAGCGCGAAACCGGTCCAGCGCGGCGAGGTCGGTCGCGTCTGCGGCGTTGGCGGGGTTGCGGGGGCGGTCGGTGACGCGTTTGATGGTGAGGTCTTCGAGACTGCCGCCGACCTCGTCGGTCAGCGGTATCGCCACCGCCGCGCAGACCGGCAGCGCGGCTTCGGGGCCGCCCGCCTCCAGCGCCGCTTTCAGCTGCCCGCCCAAGGTCTTGATCAACGTTCCCGCCGCGGCTTCCGCGCGGGCGCCGAAGGTGGGCGCCAGTTCCGCCGCCCGCGCGTCTGGCGGTCCGCCGTGGAAGCGTCCGGCCTCACCGCCGTCCTCGTCGAGGGAGGTGCGGTGCGGTTGGTGCATCTGCGCGTCCCCCTGCGACGAAAAATCGAGGATGATGCGGGCGTGGTTCTGGGCGGCTTCGATGGCCTCGGGGGTCCCCGCTTTGACCGTCGCGCGGATGCCGCCATCGATCTTCTCGAAGCGATGCTCCATCTCGTCGTAGTGGGCGAAGAACTCTTCGAAGGCGGGGTCCCAACGCCGCACGCGGCGCCCGCCGCCGAGGCGCTCGCTCATCTCCTGCACGTGGGTGCGCAAGGTCTCGACCAAGTCGGGATCGGAGGTCGTTGTTTCGGCGACGTAGCCGTCCGCGGTGAGGTCGACGGAGCGGGTGATGGTTTCCGGGTGGGCGAAGAGGCGGTGGATCCGCTCCTGGGCTTCGGCGGGGAGACCGCCGCCCCCGCCCCCGCCGCGTCCCTGGCCTCGGCCTTGGGCGGGGGAGAGGGTCGGGGTGACGAGCAGGAGCAACAAGGCGAGGGTGGTGCGGGTGGGCATAGGGCAATGTAGATCGGGGCGCCCGAGGTGGAAAGGGGCGGCGCGAGAGGGGGACTTAGGGGGAGCGAAGAGCCTGTGGATGCGTCTCTGGTGGCGGTTTGCCGGAGGGCAAACGTCCCCGTTTGCCGCGCTGGTAGAGCGGTGTTCGCCGGAAGGTGAAGCGCGGCACGCGGGGACGCGTGCCCTCCGGTGGCCATAGGTTCGGTTCGGTTTGGTTCAGTTTCGATTTGCCTACGGCCAGTCCAAGACGGTGAGCACGGGCCGGTGGTCGGAGGCTTCGGTCTCGGGGATCACCTTGGACTCGACGAAGCGGAAGGGCGCCGCGCGCGGGTAGAGGATGTAGTCGATCTCCACCGTCGGTTCGGAGGCGGGCCAGGTGCGGTCGTCGCTGGCGAGGGTGGGGTCGGTCCAGTGGTCGGCGAGCAGCGCCATCGCCGGGTCGAGCGGCTCGCTGTTGAAGTCGCCGGCGAGCACCACGGGTGCGGTCTCGTCTTTGAACAGCTCGATCAGGCGCCGCGCCTGGGCGCTGCGTTGCCCCTCGGTGGCGTAGAGGTGGTTGCCGACGAACACCAGCTCGCGCGCGCCGCCGCCTTCGCGGGGGACCTCGACGCGGACCTCGAGCGCGGTGCGCGGTTCCGGACCGGGCGGCAGGGGGTGGTTCTCGTGCGACTTGATCGGTAAGCGGGACAGGACGGCCTGCCCGTACTCGCCGCCGCTGAAGTCCATGAACTTGCCGAAAACGCCGTGCAGCCCGGTGAGCTCGGCGAGCTTCGCGGCCTGGTCGGTGCCCTCGCCGCGGCGGGTTTTGACGTCCACCTCCTGGACGGCCACGAGTTCGGGCCGCTGGGCTTTGATGACGTCGGCGATGCGCCAGAGGTCGATGTCGCCGTCGCTGTTCTCGGCGTGGTGGATGTTGTAGGTGAGGAGCCGCAGGCGGGTCGCTGCGGGTGTGGCTTGGGCGGAGGCGGCGCGGCCTGCGGCGGCCAGACCGAGGGCGGTGGCGATGCTCTGGCGGCGGGTCATGGCGGGCATTTTGGGGTTCATGGTGGCGGCGGTCTGCAGGGGGCGAAAGCGGAACGGCGGCGGATCACCCCCCGCGGATGAAGCCGAGGAGGTCGGCCATGCCCTGTGGGTCGAGGCCGGCTTCGAGCCCCTCCGGCATGAGCGAGGCGCCGGGCGATTCGAGCTTGGCGATCGCGTCGCGGGCGATCGTCCGCTCGCCCCCGTCGAGCCCTTTGACGACGATGCTGGTGGCGGTCTCGGCGACCACCAGCCCGTAGGCGGTGTCGCCGCCCGCGAGCGTGACGAGCACGGCGGCGTAGCGCGGGTCGACGCCGGCGTTCGGGTCGATGATCGCGGCCATGAGCCCCGCCTTGCTGCGGTCGGTGACCGTCGCGAGGTCGGGGCCGACCGCCCCGCCCCCCTCGCCGCCGATCTGGTGACAGACCGCGCAGCGCTCCTTGAAGATGTCCGCACCGCGGCCGTGGTCGGGGATCATGTCGAGGGCGTTGGCGAACACCTCGATGACGGCGGCGCGTTCCGTGCCGCCGCCGCGGCGGTCGAAGGCGGTCTGGGCGCGGGCGCGCAGGGTGGCGTCGCGGGTGGCGAGGATGCGTTCGCGGGCGGTTGCGGGAACCGCTGACGCGGGGATTTCGCCCGCCTCGATCCGGTCGAACAAGGCGCCGACCCAAGCGCCGCCGCGGGCGGCGAAGGCTTCGGCGACGGCGGCTTGCCCGCCCGGGGGCAGCGAAGGCCAGGCCGCGAGGAGGGAGTCGCGAGCGGCCTCGTCCCCGATGCGTGCGAGGGCGGTCGCGGCCGCGGCGATCACGGCTGGCGGCTCGGCGGCGGTGAGCCGGTCGCTGAGGGGCGCCGGGTCGTCGCCGGCGGCGGTGAAGCCGAGCAGGCGGATGGCTTCCGCGCGGTCGCCCGCACCGGCACCGCGGTCGGCGGCGAGCGCCCGGGCGTGGTCGGCGAGTGGCAGGAAGGCTCCGCGCGGCAGCGAGCGACCTCGGCCGCGGTCGGCGAGCTGCTGGCAGTGGTCGACCGCGATGTCGATGCGGCGCGCTTCGGCGACGGCGCGCAGCAGCGTCGCGGACGTCTCGGCGCGGCCCCCGTCGGCGCCGAGCCCGAGCAGCGCGACCGTCAGCTCGCGGGGCAAACCGGCGGCCCGTGCGGCGTCGGCGAGCGCCGCGTGGTGGGGGGCGGCCGAGCTCATCGCGGCCGCGAGTGTGAAGGGGTCGGGGTCGGCGCGCACCGCGAGTTCGCCGAGGGCGGCGCCGACCTGCGGGTCCGGCCACTCGCCGGCGCTGAGGGCGAACTGGAGCCGGACTTGCGGGTCGGGGTCGCGGGCGAGTTCGGAGCACGCTGCCAACAGGCCGTTGTCGATCGTCGCCAGCGCCTCGGCGAGGCGCAGCGCCCCGCGGCGCACGGCGGGCGAGGGGTCGGCGAGCGCCCGCGCGACATCTTCGGCGTCCAGTCTGCCGACCCCGTCCAGCGCGCAGAGCGCGTGCAGCCGCTCGAACTCGCCACCGCCCCGGAGCGCGGCGCGCAGGAGGGGGGCGGCCTTGTCCGCCATCTCCGCCCGCTGCCGCACGAGCTCGCGGTGGGCGAGATCGCGCACGATGCCGTTCTCGCTGCCTAACGCTTTCACCAGCCCCTCGGCGCCGGCCTCGCCGAGGTCGGGCACCGGGCGCGGACCGGTCCCCGCTTTGACGACGCGGTAGATGCGCCCCATGCCTTCGCCCTTCCGGTAGTGCGGGCGCAGTTCGTCCTTGCCCTCTTGCGGCAGCCAGTCGGGGTGCTCGATCATGTAGCGATACATGTCGACGACCCACAGCGCGCCGTCCGGGCCGGTGCGTGCCATGACCGGGCGGCACCAGCGGTCGGCCGAGGCGAAGAAGTCGGTGTCGCCGTCGTCCGCGCGCGCGCCGTCGAAGCTGGCGCCGGCGGCGGCGAAGCGGGTGCGCTGGACGAGGTTGTGGAAGGGTTCGCAGGTGAAGGCGTGGCCGACGCCCGGCTCGCGCGGGAAGAGCAGCGAGTCGCGATCGATGCCGATGCCGCAGGCGGAGGTGTAGCGGCCGACGTGGTCGAAGCCGTGGAAGCGCTTCTGCGGCTCCTTCGCCGGGAAGACCCGCGGCTGCTGCGTCGGGCGCACCTGATGGCGGGCGTCGGGTGCGGCGTAGGCGGGGTTGCGCGCGAGGTAGCGGTCGGGGAGCACGTAGTGCCAGAGCGGCCAGGAGTTCTGCACGCCGAACCAATCGCCGGCGTCGCTCCGGCAGCGCCCGAACTGCGCCGGGCCGCTCTCCGGGCGCAGCGACCAATCGCCCGGCGCAAGGCTGAAGTCGCGGCTGCCGAGTTCGACTTCGTTCCCCGTGGGGGAGGCGACGCGGTTGCCCTTGCCGAAGCCGCCGTGGTGGGCGCCGCTGGCGCAGTAGACCCGGTTGTCGAGCCCCCAGCGCAGCCCGTTGAAGCGCAGCTGCTGGTTGCCGGTCACGAAGCCGGACCAGAGTTTCGTCACCGAATCGGCGCGCCCGTCGCCGTCCGTGTCCTCGGCGAGCAGCAGGTCCGGAGCGGCGGCGATCAGGACCGCGTCGCCCCAGGCCATGAGCCCGGCCGGGAAGCTGAGGCCATCGACGAACACGACCGACTCGTCGTAGCGCCCGTCGCCGTCGGAGTCGCGCAGCCAGCGCACGCGGCCGCCGGGTTCCCCCTCGCCGTCGATCCCGTATGGGTAGTCGGCCATCTCGGCGACCCACAACCGGCCATCCGCCCCCCAGTCGATCGCGATCGGGTCGGCGACCAGCGGCTCGGCGGCGACGAGTTCCAAAGCGAAGCCCGCCGGGACGCTCGCGGCGGCGAGGGACTGTTCGGGCGCCAGGGCGGGTTCGGTCGCGGCAATCGTCCCGAGGCCGGGGACGAGCGCGGTGGGGATGAGAAGGGAGCGAAAGGATCTCACGGGGCGATTATCGCCCGACCGGTGTCCGGCTTGCACGCGAATTCCCGCGTTGCAGCTGGATGGCGTCCTGCCAAACCGCTATTGGTCAGCGGAGCGGCGGTAGGGTGCGGCCGGCCCGGAGCGGGTGGACGTAGCCAAATCCGTGTAGTTGCGAGCCGAAGCCAGCCAATCTTCGTAGCGATGTCATTGCCAAAGGACGATGCCCAACTGCAAGCGCTAGAAACCTCTGTGCAGCAGATGGCCAATGTGCGGCGCCGGCATTCCCGATGCAGTCAACCGTGCAGACAACAAACTTGGCTAGTTCTGGGAGAGAAGGCGGGTGACGCCGTCGCTGCCGAAGACGGCACGCGTTGTGGATTTATTTGCCATTTGCCCTCCCGTCACTAGTGGTTGGAAGAAGTCGCCAAGGAAGCATTGCCGAGCTCAGGCTCTTTGAGTAATGTTCGAGCATTCAATGCTCACTCTAAGACCCTCTCGATTTTTCTGTGGAATGAGCGGCCTTGGCGACGTTTTCATAATCGATAGTCGCGGTTCACTCGTCTCACGGAAAGTCGAGCCAGCCGCCACGCCCTACTCTAGGCTGTATGTTTCTGGCAGTTCTGTCTCTCCCTCAGGATCGACAGTGGCAATCCCATTCCCTCGCGAGCCGTGGGGATGCAGGATCCGCATCATCGACGTTTCGAGAGGAACTGCGAGCTCTTCCATCGATGCAGTTGAAATTCAGCCTGGCGTATTTCTTAGCAACGAAGATATAGAAACTCATTTCATTTTTGCCTCGGACGTCAATCTATACCGTTATTCGATCGGCGAAGGTGTATTGGAAGCAGTCTTTGAAGCGGTCTCTCCCCCATCGATAATTCAGATGAGGGATCGTTTCTCAATAGGGTGGGCGCACCACGAATCGTACATACTGTCCGATGTAGAGATTGAGCCTTCGAATTTTTTATGCTTTCCCTTTAATGT
>JAUIGD010000061.1 GCA_030430255.1 Verrucomicrobiia bacterium | reverse complement strand
GGCACCCAGTCGCGCAGGTCGGGCGGCATCAGGAGCGGGGTGTCCCGGTCGACGGGGACGAAGCGGATGGCCATCGCAACACCTCGACCACGTCGGCGGGAGGGTCAAAGTCCGACAGGCTCCTAGCGGCGTTGGCGTGACGACCGGCCCGGGCAGGGAATTCACCCAGCCGCTTCGCCGGCCGCCGCCTGCTCAGCGCCGACGAACGGCAGCAGGCGGCGCGCCGGAGGAGCTGCCTCTCGGTTCGCACCGGTCTGCTCCGCGGACGGATCGGGGTGGGAACCTACCGGCTCCTACTCGTCGTCTTCGTCAGTTTTCGGCGGATTGCGCGGGGCTCGGCGCGCCTGTTCTTCGAGGAAGATGCGGGCGAGGTCGAATGCGCGCACCGCGAGCTTGCGCCCCGCCTCGTCATTCACGAGGGCGATCCCCTCCTCGACGATGTCAGCGCAGTAGAGTTTCCACGCCATCTTCGCACGGCGTTTCGGGTCGATTTCGATGGGGTTTGCCGGGGCGGAACTGCGGCGCTCGCGCCGCTCCCGGCGGTCGCGCCGTTCCCGGCGCTGATCGCGGCGGTCGTTGCGATTGGGCTTCTCGCTCTGGCTGTCCGCCGCGCCGGATTTCTCTGCACCGGCCTCCCCTTTGTCGGCGCCGTCGCCGCCTTTGGGATCGTCGTCCCCCTTCGCCGCGGCGTCGCCAGTCGAGGGATCGCGGTCGCCGCCTCGTTTCTTCTTCGGGCGCGAGCGCGGCTTCTTCTTGTTGGCGCCCGGCTCCGCATCTGAAGCCGGCTCCGTGCCGCTGTCGGCATCGCCATCGCTGGTGGACGGCGCTGGGGCGTCCGAGGCTTTGGGTTCGCTATCAGCGTCTGAGGCTTTGGCTCCGTTGCCATCGCCCGACGTCGGTGGATTGGATTCGGAGTTGGGCTCCGGGGCAGATCCTTCAGAGCTGTTCGGCGCCGCCTCGATTTCTGGTTTTTCTGGTTTTTCTTGATTGGATTGATCTTCGTTCATGGCTGGTGGGAAGTTTGGGAAAGTGGGAGCCGCCACCTTGCGCTAGCTTGAGTTTTTTTCACCTGAGTTTTATTCCCGAGCGCTTCCCCCGGTGGGCACTCCGTTGACCCGGCACCTTGCCGAAGCTGGGCCAGGGCGCTAACGATCCCGGGTGATCGTCATTGAATCCGTGTCCGAGATGGCGGCTTACCAAGCCGGTTCGCCGGTGGTGCTGGTGCCCACCATGGGCGCGCTCCACGACGGGCATGGGGCGTTGGTCGAAGCGGCGCGGGTGCGAGCGGGGACTGCGGGTACCGTCGTGGTCAGCCTGTTCGTCAACCCTGCCCAGTTCGGGCCGGGCGAAGACTTCGACGCCTATCCGCGCGCGTTTGCCGACGACTGTTCGCGCTGTGAGGCGGCGGGAGCAGATGTCGTCTTTCACCCTTCGGCGGCTGAGATGTATCCGGCGGGGCGCCCCGGCGTGTTGGTGGTCGAACAGAGCCTCGCCCAGACGCTTTGCGGCCCCACGCGACCCGGCCATTTCGACGGCGTCTGTACCGTGGTGGCGAAGCTCTTTCACCTGGTGCGCCCCGATATCTCGCTTTTTGGCAAGAAGGACTACCAGCAGTTGGCGATCCTCCGCCACATGGTGACCGAGCTCAATTTCCCCATCGAGATCGTCGGGGCGGAGACGGTCCGGGAGCCGGACGGGCTGGCGATGAGCAGCCGCAACCGGTACCTGACGCCGGAGGAGCGGGAGCAGGCACCTTGGGTACGCAAGGTGTTGCTCGGGATCCGCGACCACCCCTCTCGGCAGGCCGCGGCACGCCTGGCCTCGGCGCGGGAGCAACTGGCCGCCGGTGCGCCGCTGGGACGCATCGACTACCTGCAGATCGTCGATCGGAATTCGATGGCGGAACTCGACGAGATCGACCGGCCTGCGCTCGCTGCCGCAGCGGTCTTCTTCGGCAAAGCGCGCCTGATCGACAACATCGAGATTGGCTGACAGGGCCGTTGTGCGGATCGATCCGCAGAACGTCGCCTTGATCGCTTCGCTCACCGAGCTCCGAGCTCCGGGCTGCGGCTCGCCCTCGTCGACGCTGAGGGTGTCCGCGTGGTGGCCGGCTCGGGCAGGGTGTTCACCGGGCGCTTGACCGGTCCCTACCGCCGCCTGCCCAGCCTCAACGACCGGCGGCGCCTCGCCTGCGCATGTGGTGATCGATCCGGGCTAGAGCGCATCGGCGAGCGCTTCGATCTCCCCGGCCAGCGCGGTGAGCGCCTCGGCGAGGGCGAGCACGCGTGCCCGGCCCGCGGGGTTGTCGTCGCGGATCTCGCCGTCGAACGGGGCTTCGACGGTGGCGGCGGCCTGGAGGGCGGCATTGGTCGCATCGCGAAGCCGCTGGCCATGCTCGGGCGAAATCGCATCCGCCAAGGCTGCGAGCCCGACCCCCAACACCTTCACCTCGCCGCCGATATCGACGTAGGCGCCTGCGACCAGGTTGGCGATTCCGGCGGTGCGGTGCAGGAGGTCGATGTGGGTGGTATCGCTGAATTGCGACTCTTCGGCCCGCTGGGATTCGGTCGCCAAGGCGTTGCGCAGTTGGCCCGCGAGTTCGTCTCCGGCCAGCGCCGCCAGATGGCCGAGGATCGATGCCAGTGCTTCGGCCTCGGGGAGTGCGGCGAACTCGGCGCGGGCGTTATCGGCCCTGCCCGGCACCCAGTCGCCGTGCAGGCGCGTGAGTTGGCGCACCAGCAGGTCACCACAGGCGATCAGGTAGAGGCCGCGTCGGCCGGCGTGCGGGGTGAGGGTGGCGTCGTAGTCGACATGCGTCCGCGTGCCAGCCGATTCCGGGGAAGCGTCCTCGCCCCAGAGCAGGAACTCGATGGCATGGTAGCCGGTGGCCACGCGGCCTTCTCCGCCGGCGCCGTTGAGCGCGGCGATCACCTCGGGGCTGAGCTCAGGGTAGGTGTCGGGGTCGCCGACGATGCCGCTTCCGGGCTTGCCCTCGGCGTAGTCGAGGAAAGCGGGCTCGAGAGGCCAGGCATTCAGGGCAGCCGTGGGGTCGCCCGCGATCCCGAGCGCGGTGGACTGCTGGAAAGGCATGCGGGCATTGAGCCAGGCGAGCTTGGCGTTCAGGTGGCTCGGAACGGCCGGGGTCGAAGCGAAGCTGCGCAGGTCTTTCCGCAGGGTGATCGCTTGGGTGAGGGCGTCGGCGAGGTTCGCCTGAGCCAGTTGGGGAAAGGTCTCTACCACGAGGCGTTTGGCCTCTGCGAGGTCGGCTGGCTGCGGTGGGTCAAAGCGGCGCGGCGCGGTCTCGGGCACGGCTTCAGTGGCCGGGGGCGGAGCCGGCGCATCTTGGGCGGCGCAGGGGGCACAGGTGAGCACGAGGGCGAACAGGCCGTTCGCAGGGCGGGTGAACGACGGCGTGCGCGGTGGGCGGAGCGGGCGCAAGAACATGATCGCGATTCTAGCAGCTTGTTGCGCAGCCGCATCCGCGAGTTTTGGGTGCGGCCGATGCCGAACGGAAGCCGATGCCGCTGGTTCCCTCGCCTCGCTGTCACGCTGGCGGTAGCGGCGGCGTCGGTGGGCTGCGACGGTGGTCGGCGGCCTGCGATGCCGGCCGACTACGGGTGGCAGACCCTGTTTGATGGGAGTTCGCTGGAGCACTGGCGAGTCCTCGACTTCGCCCCATTTGGCGAGTCGGGTACGGTCGAGCTGAGGGGAGGCGTGGCGAACTTCGCCGCCGGTCGACCGTTCACGGGCTTGGTGATCGACGACCCCGGATTCGCCCCGCCGGCTGCAGAGTATGAATTGGCGGTGCGGGCGCGGCGCGTCTCCGGCAGCGACTTCTTCGCCGCGATCACCTTCCCCGTGCCGAGCAGGAGGTCGCACTGCACCTTTGTCGCCGGAGGCTGGGGCGGTTGGACGGTCGGCCTGTCGGACATCGATGGCCTATCCGCCAACCGCAACACCACGGGGGCCGCCTTTCAGTTCGAGATCGGGCGGTGGTATGAGCTGCGGGTCGCGGTCAGGCGGGATGAGATCCGGTGCTACATCGATGGCGCGATCGTGGCGAAGGTGTCGATCGCTGGGCGTGACGTGTCCCTCAAGCCGGGCGGCATCGAGCGCTGTGCACCGCTCGGCCTCGCCAGCTGGCGGACCGAGTCTGAGGTCGGGTCGGTTCGCATCCGCGCGCTGCCGCCTGAGGGTGGGGTGGGGTGAGCGGATCGGGTCGCGTCGGTTATGACGGCGCCTCGCGGATGGATTTGGGGGGCGAACCGGTCTAGTTTGTGGCGATGCCCGCTCGAGAGCAGCCCGAGTCTCCCTCGCCTCTGCGGCGGCGGTTGCGCCATGTGATCTTCGATCACAACACCGCGGCTTCGCGGGGTTTCGATATCCTCCTGCTGGTCATTATCGGTCTGAGCGTGGTGGCCGTGATGCTGGAGAGCATGCCGGAGGTGCGCGCCAAGTATGGCACGGCGCTGCTCGCCGCGGAGTGGAGCTTCACCGTCATCTTCATGGTCGAGTATTTCTTCCGCTTGTGGGCGACCCGCGAGCCGCGCCGCTACGCGTTCAGCTTCTTCGGCATCGTCGACTTCCTGTCGTGGATCCCAGCTTTCATCGGCCTGTTTATCGACGACCACAGCGCCCACTACCTGACCATCGTCCGCGTCCTGCGCCTGCTGCGTGTGTTCCGCGTTTTGAAGATGATGGCGTTGATCAGCGAGGCCGAGCTGATCATGGACGCGCTGCGTCGCAGCCGCGCGAAGATCGCGGTCTTCATCGCCGCGCTGGCGGCGCTGTCGGTGCTGATGGGGACGTTCATGTATCTGCTGGAGGGCAGCCACCCGCAGTCCAAGTTCAGCAGCATCCCGACCGCCGTCTATTGGACGGTGGTCACGATCACCACCGTCGGTTTCGGGGACATCACGCCCGTCACCGCGGCCGGAAAGTTCTTCGCCACGGTGATGATGCTCGTCGGCTACGCGATCATCGCCGTGCCTACGGGGATCGTGGTCGGGGAGGTCATGGCACGGCGCGAGCGCCCGCATGCCTCGGGGCGGAGCTGCCCACACTGCGGCCACGACGGCCATCGCGACGTGGCGAAGCACTGCTGGTCCTGCGGAGGGAAGCTGGAGGGGTAGTCGTCGCGAGGTTCTTCCGTGGGGCATTCTGGCCTGCGGGGGCGGGGCAGGTCAGCCACGGCGGAGACGGGGCTCCGCCCTCATGGGGGCGGCAGGGCGTGTTCGCCGGGCTACCGCGCAGGTCTGATCCCCGCCCCGGCTTGCCCGAATCGATCCACCAAGCTCCGGGCTGCGGCTTGCCCTCGTGGATGCTGAGGGTGTTGCCGCTGGGAACGGCTCGGGCAGGGTGTCCACCCAGCCGCTTCGCCGATCCCTTCCGCCGCCTACTCAGCATCAACGAATGGCGGCGCCTCGCCTGCGGAGGTGGTGATCGATCCCGGCTAGAGCGACTTCAGGAAGGCGTAGAGGTCGGCGAGGTCTTCGGCCGACATGCCAGCTAGCAGACCTTTGGGCATCAAGCTGCGTTCCCAGGCGACCTCGGAAGCGATGTCGTCTTCCGGCAACCGCACCGTGCCGGCGGCGGTCTGGACGATGCGTCCGTCGGCGGAGGTGAACGCGATGCGGCCGACATGGGTCGTTCCGTCGCGCATGGTGAACACGGTGGCACGGTACGCTTCCGGCACGTCGGCGTCGGGTTCGGCGACGGCTTTGAAGAGGTCGGTGGGGGAGAGCCGCGCTGCGGCGCCGGCGAGGTCGGGGCCGAGTGCGTTGGAGGCGGCGTGGCAGGTCGCGCAGCCGCGCGCGGCGAACTGCGCCGCGCCGCGGACAGGGTCGCCGTCCGCGAAGTCGGCCTCGGCGACGAGCGCGCGCCAACCGTCTCCCGTCGCGCCCGTTCCGATGCCGAGCGCGGCGGCGAGGGCCGGTTTCTTCGTGGCTAGCCAGGCTTCTGCGAGCGCTCGGTCGGGGAACGACTCACGACCGGCGGCGCGGGCGATCAAGGGCAGCGCGCGTTCGCGGTCGCCGGCGCGAAAAAGGGCGAGGAGAGAGGCGTCGTCGTCCTGCGGGGGAAGCTTCGCCAAGCCGGCCAATCCGCCGGTCGCGTTGAGCAGGTCGCGGTCTGCTTCCTGCGGATCCTCGCCGAGCCGCGCCGCGCAGGCGTGCGCCAAGAGGGGGTCGGCGGCGAGCCGGCGGAGGGTGTCGCGGCACGCGGCCAGCGGGATTCCCTCGATCAGTCCGAGGGCGTCCTCCCGCCAACCGGCGTCCGGCGCAGCCGCCATGGCGGCGAGGAAACGTTCGCCGGCCTCGGCGCGTTCGGCTGCGGGGAAGCTGGCCGCGACGCCAGCGTAGTTCGGCGCCGCCAGCCTCGGGTCGGCGAGCAGCGTCGCGAAGAGCGCTGGGGCGCGCTCGGCGAGGGCGGCGACGACCTCGTTGAGGCGGTCGGTGTAGGTTTGCTTCGAGCGCATCTGCCGCCCGGCGATCTTGCGGTCCAGCGCCAGGATCGCGTCCGCGGCCCGTTTGGTCTCGCCTTCTCCCAGCTCGATGTCGAGCCGCGCGAGGCAGGTGAGGTAGTGGAAATCCTCGACGGGGTCGGTGCCGGCACCGATCGCGTCGAGCAGGCGCGTCGCGGTCAGCGGGTGGAGGTCGCGCAGCATCGCCAACAGGCGCGCGGCCTCACGGCGCGTGTCGTCGTCGAGCGCATGCAGCAGCGGGCGCAGGGTCTCGCGGCACAGGCGCAGCAGTTCGCCGTGCTCTTCCTCGAAGATCCATTCCGAGGCCAGTTCGTAGCCGGTGAAGGTCTCGGCGCTCGGCCCGTGGAGGTTCCAATCGCCGAGCGCCACCATCAGCATGCGGAGGTGCAACATGCGCTCTTCGGCGTTTGCTGCGAAACCGGCGGCGAGGGCGTGCGCGGCGGAAGCGGCGTCCTCGGTCGAATCGGGCAGGAGATCCGGACCTAGGGGGGGGGCATTGCCGGCGAGGGACTCGGGGGGCCAGGTCTGGACCGCTCCCGGCGGGGCCGCCCCGCCTCCCCCGCGAGGGTCCGCCGCACGGACCCGGAACACCGTGCCGCTCGTGCCGCGACCGCCCATCGAGATGAAGAGCGAGCCATCGGCTGCGACTTCGATGTCCGTGGGCGCGAATCCGTGGGCGCCGGTCGATTCGAGGAATACCTCGGCCCGCGCGCCGCCGGGGTCGTGGCGGCTGATCGGGTGCGTGAAGTAGATTTTCCCGAAGGTCCAATCGGCGTAGAAGACGCCGCCCTCATAGCGCGGCGGGAAGGTGCTGTGGCGGTACACCGCGACCCCTGTGGGTGAGCCCCGCCCCACGTTCACCAGCGGCTCTACGCTATCCGGGTAGTAGTCCGGCCGCTTCCAGCCGCGTCTCCAGCCCTGCAGCCGCCAGCCGTGGTGAGGCCAGCGGCCGGTCTCCACCTGGTAGAGGCGGGTCGGCGAGTACCAGGGCAAGAAGAACTCGCGCTCGCAGTCGCTGTCGTAACAGAAGAGCTCGCCTTCGGCGTCGATGTCGAAGTCGTACGGATTGCGGAAGCCGTGTGCGACCACCGACCACTTGCCGAACTCGCCGACGCGCAAGATCGCGCCGCCCTCGATCAGGTCCCGCTGCTCGGGATCGATCGCCTCATGGCCGGTGAACTTCGCATCGTTGCCGCCGATCAGGTACAGATGCCCCCGAGCGTCCCGCCGCAGCGCGTGGGCGCCGTGCTCGCCGCCGCCGAAGTTCGCCAAGGTCTCGGGTTCGGGGTCGAGCGCCCCGTCGCCATCGGCATCGGAGTAGCGGTTCACCGCCCCACCCTCGACCGCGAGCAACGTGTCGCCGCCCTCGAAAAGCATCCCCATCGCGCCGTGCCTCGATTTGACCAGCAGCTGGTCGGCGTCGGCGAACCCGTCGCCGTCGGAGTCGAGCAGGCGCTTGATATAGCCCTTCGACGAGACGACGACGCGCCCCTCGGGGTCGAGGGTCATCGCGTAGACATCGGGCGCCAACGCATCGTCGGCGAAACGCTCGACGACGAACCCGTCCGACACGCGCAGGCCGAGTTCAGGGAATTCTGCTGCGGCGCCTGAGGCGGCCGTCGCCACCAGCGCGAGGGCGGTGAGGGTTCGAGGGCGGTCGAAGGGGCGGGCGCGCAGATCCATGCCCCAGTGTAGCGCCCTACTCCCGCATCGCCAGCAGCGCGAGCATGCGCCCGGTGCGGCCCCTCTCGGCGCGATACGAGTAGTGGCGCGCGAGGTCGCGGGCGGTGCAGGTGCGGTCGTCGTGGATCTGCTCGGCGGGGACGCCTGCCGCGGCGCAACTGCGGCGGATCTCGGCGGCGAAGTCGACCTCGTAAGCCGGGGGGCGGATGCAGGGGCTGAGCTGGACGATCAGGTCTGCAGGGTCGATGCCCCAGCCGCCGAGCGCGCGTACTGCGGCGGGGGCGATGCCCGCCTCGGTGCCCTTTCTGCCGCTGTGCACCAAGGCGATGCCCCGCCCGCGCTTATCGGTGAGGTAGACGGCGCAGCAGTCGGCGACGTAGATGCCGAGCACCGCGCCGCGGCGGCGGGTGAGCAGGCCGTCGACGCCGGGGATCGGGGCGCCCAGCCCGGCTGGCTGCCCTACCTCGGCGAGGTCGCCGCCGTGCACTTGCTCGGCGGTCGCGACTTCGGCCGGCTCCGCGCCGAACGCCCGGATACCGGATTCGAACCCCGGCCGCAGACGGGCGAGGGCTTCGTCGCGGTCGCAGGCGACGTCGATTCCCGGTTGGCGCAGGAGGAACGCGTGAGACGTGCCCTGGACGGCGTCGAGGGCGGGAAAGCGCTGGCTCGGAGTCTCGATCAGACCAACCAAGGTGCGGGCTCGGGGGCGGTCGGGGCCGGCTCCGCGGGGGAGCCGCTGCGCCAGCGTTCGATGCGGCGCATCAGCTCCGCCTGAGGGGTGGCACCGATGGTCGTGTCGACAAGGATCTCGGCGAGTTCCTGATCGTGTTCCAAGATCTCGCCGACCAGCAAGCGCAGGGCGAACTCATCGTTGTCATCGTGCGGGTAGCACCATTCTTGCGGGTCATCCTCGGGCAGGGTGGAGGCGGCCGCATCGGGCGTTGCTGCCGGGGCGGGGTCAGAATGAGGAAAGGGGACGACGTTCTGGGTGGTCTCGGTGGTCATCTCGTGTGGAGAGGGTGGTTGTTTGTGTCTGTTGGGGATGGGGGATACTAGCTGCGGAGATCGTTTATTCTGAGAGCTTTAGGAACGGGGACTCCTTCTCGATGTGGGCTCGGATGGCGTCGATGAGGAGCAGGTTTGCAGTCTCGGCCGAGTTCTTCCCGAACATGCCCGATTGGGTCATGCGCTCGAGATGATCCCGCACTTGCTCCGTGACCGACAGCGTCAGTTGCACAGAGGGGATCGCATTTTTCTGCCGGGCCATTCCAGATTAATTTCAGGAATAAATGGCATTCTTTCCTTATTTTTGCAAATTTTTGTCGCGGATATCTTGAAATTTTCAGATTTGCTGGGTTTGGCTTGCTGAATCGGGGGAATGTTCAAATTCCTGTGGCGGCGCCTTGGCGCCCATCGGTGGCGGGGTGGCCGTTGATGAAAAAACCGCCATTTAAATTGCCGCGGGCGGGAGATGGCGATCCGGCCCGGATCGATGGCGGCGCCATCGCCGATGGATGTCGTGATCGATCCGGAACGGGCGACCGGGCCGTGGGGCGTCTGGTGGTTGCCCCGTCAAAAAATCTGCATGGCGCAGATCTTGGGACGTCAGGCGGGCGAATGCGGAACCCCGAGTGCGGGCCGCGCGATTCGACACCATCCCAAGCCTATCCAAACCCATGAAACTGACTGCCCTCCTCACCCATCTCGCCGCCGGCGCCTTGTTGTAGACCCGTTCCTCGCCCGCCGATGCGGCCGCCTACATCAAGTTCGACGGGATCGACGGCGAGTGCACCGATCGCGAACACACCGGCTGGATCAATCTGCTGTCGGTCAGCCACAGCGTGAAGCGGGTGCAGCCCGAGGCGGGGAGTGGGCGCACTGGCGCGGCGCCGGTGTTCAGCGACATCGTCGTCGGCATCATCTCGGACAAAGCGACACCCAAGCTCCTCGAGGCTGCCGCGACGGGGCAGGTCGTCCCCATCGTGCGCTTCGACCTCGCCCGCGACACCGCCGATGGCGAACGGCAGGTTTACCTGAAATATGAGCTGAAGAACGTTCTCGTCACGAGCTACGCGCTCGGTGGTGAAACGACCGCCGGAAGGGCGCCAGCCCAGGAGATCGCCTTCAACTTCGAGGAGATCAAAGTGACCTACGTCGAGTTCGGCTCCGACGGTGAGCAGAAGGGCAACGTCGAGACCACTTGGAAGGTAGAAGAGGGCGAGAAGTAGGCGCCCGCCATGGTCCCGGGGGGTGATGCCATCCCCCGGGACCTCCACCGACTCGAAACTCCAACTGCTCCTAACCATGAACACCCAACGACTCGTGATCGCTTCCCTCGCCGCCGCCGCCCTCGTCCCGGTGCGCGCCGCCTCGGAGGTCGTGCTCGCCAAAATCCACCTCGACGGCGACGGGGCCGCGATCGAAGGAGAAGCGGTCCGCCCCGGGCGCGAGGGCTGGATCGAATGTCACTCGCTCGGCTACGAGATGCAGACCGGGGAGGTCTGCGTCGTCAAGCCGATCGACAGATCCGCCCCGCTGCTGCTCGAAGCGCTCGCCCATGGGCGACGCCTGCCGCGGGTCGAGGTCGAGTTCTACGACGGTGATCCAGAGGCCGACCCAACCCCCCAATTCCACTTCGTCATGCACGATGTCGGCCTCGTCGGGGCGAAGCTGGCAATGCCGGTGGCGGAGGGCGCCGAGCCGGGAGGCGCCAGCCAGACGGTCCGCTTCGCGCCCAGCGCCTTCGAGTTCCACTACGTCAGCGCCCGCCCCGCGGGTGAGGGCGGAGGCGATCGCCGTTCGGCGCGGGTCGGCGATCCGTACGGCGGCACCTCCGACCCGCTGCGCGACGACGACGGCGATGGAGTGCCGAATTCCTTGGACGATGACGACGACAACGACGGCCTGCCCGATCCCTATGAGCGCGAGCACGGCATGCTCCCCTTCGTCGATGATGCCGCGACCGATCGCGACGGTGACGGATCGACCGCGCTCGACGAGTTCATCGGCGGTTCGGATCCGGGGGACCCCTTCTCGCGCTTCCGGATCCACCGCATCCTGCAGCGGGTCGGTGAAGACCGAGCTGAGATCGCGTTCCCGACGCTCCCCGGTCGGGTCTACATCCTCTCCACCAGCACCGGCGGTGGGCGATGGCAGGAGGTCGACCGCTTCGTCACCCCCGACGACGATCCGCATCGCGAAACGGTGCTCGAGATCCCGCTCGATGTCCGCGGCCGGCTGTTCAAGGTCGAGGCCCGGCTGCCTTGATCGCCGGGACGGGCGGCGGCTGCTGAACCGATTCCCCCCCGAGAAGACCTGTCCGAGCCGAGCCCGGCGGCGCCCCCTTCAGCGCCAACGCGGGCGAGAACTCGGTCGGGAGCCCCACACTGGCACCGGCGCGCCGCGAGGCGCCCGGTGCCTTTCGCTTCGGTTCAGTTGCGCTCTGCGCCCGGTGCGTCGGGCTCGCCTGCGACCTCCATATCCCAGCGGTCGCCACAACCGGAGCAGCGGTAGGCGACCCAGTCGCCGGGTTCGAAACCGAACTCGGGCTCCGCCGTCAACCGGTGTGCGGTCTGGCCGCAATCGATGCAGGCGATGGTGTCCGGAATCTCCATGGGGGCGGGCATCACGAGCAGCAGCCGGGTGAACACCCTGCCCGAGGCGATCCCGACGCCAACGCCACCAGCGTCAACGAGGGCAAGCCGGTGCACGGCGCTTGGTGATCGATTCGGACGAGCAGCGCCCCGCTGACGCAGCCGCCCGCTGCCGCGGTCGACGTCTGGTCGAATCGATCGGGTTGGCTCTCTTTCATGGCAACGGGATGGTTCGCACGGGCTAGGAGACTGCCGGATGTGCCCGTTCCGGCGCGGAGCGTATGAAAATATGCCCAAATCGCCCCGCTGTCGCGTCGCTGATCTTGGCGATCGCCTGGGGGTAGGACGATCCGCCGCTGCCGCCTCACCCCAGCTTCGCGCCGACTTTGCCCGCGAGGGTCTTGTTGTCGGCGCGTCCCTCGGTGCGCTGTTGCAGGAGCGCCATGACTTTGCCCATGTCCTTCCGCGACCCGGCGCCGGTCTCTTCGATGGCGGCGGCGATGAGGGCGTCGAGTTCCTCCTCGCCGAGGGGGGCGGGGAGGTAGCGCTCGAGCAGGGCGATCTCGGCGCGTTCGTTGTCGGCGAGATCCGTGCGGCCGGCCTCGGTGAATTTCTCGACCGAGTCCTGGCGCTGTTTGATGGCGGTGCGGACGACGGCGATCTCGGCGGCGGCATCGAGCTGGCCGCCGGCGCCCGCCTTGTCGATGGTGGCGTTGGTGAGGGCGCTCTTCAGGCTGCGCAGCAAGGTGAGCGCGGCGCTGTCTTTGGCGCGCATGGCGTCTTTGAGGTCGGCGGTGATCTGGTCGGCGAGGGGCATGTTCTGCGGTGGGTTCTTTTCGGTTTCCCGGGGTGGCTGCTGCGCGTTGAGTGGGGGGATGTCGCACGACACCACGCCCCGATCCCCTGCAAGAGAACACAGCCCGAGCCGCTTCGCCAGCGCCGTGGGCGGGCTTTTGCTCGGCGGGTCGCTGGTGGCGGCGGGAGGGTTTTTCGTGTTCGCCCTCTGGTCGGGTTTCCAGAAGGCCAAGGCGACACGATCCTGGCAGGAGACCCCTTGTGAGGTGGTGCGGTCGGAGGTCGTGGAGGAGCAGCCTGTGCACCACGCGCCTCCGGCCTACCGGGCGGCGATCGAATACCGTTACACGCACGGCGGGGTCGAGTTCATGGGGGTGGGGATCAAGCAGGTCGACGGGCGGACGAGCCACCGCAAGAAGGCCGAAGCGTTGGTCGCGGAGTTCCCGGTGGGGGCGCGTCCGAACTGCTGGGTCGATCCCGCAGACCCCGGGCGCGCCATCCTGAAGCACAGCAGCTACGCGCCGCTCTACTCGATCTGGTTCCCGGCGCTGTTCGTGGTGGGTGGGCTGGGGATCACCTGGCGGGGGCTGCGCGGGCGGCGTTGAAGCGGTGGCGCCCGCCCGCCGGGCTGGCTGGCGCCCAGCGCGGGTTCAAGGCGTCACCCATCCCTCGCGCATCCCGACGATCTCCACGGCGGGGCTCGCGACCGCTGCGGGTGCGAAGCGGAGCCGCAACTGCAGGCGGATCTTCTCGTCCGGCTCCGCCGCGAGGGCGTTCTCGAGGAGCACGCCCACCTTCTCCTCGCGGGGGGCGAAGCCATTGAGCCCGACGACCGCGAGCGGCGAGGTGAGGCGGACGCTGACGAAGGCGCCCTCGTCGTCGAAGGGCTCGACGAAGTAATCGCTCGCTTCCGCCTCCACACGGAACCACTTCGGGCGGGCGGGGCGCTGCTCTTTGAACTCCTCCCAGCCCATCTCGCTGTAGAGCACGTGGGAACCCCAATCGACCTTCGGCTCGCTGCCGGAGAGGTCGACCGCCACCACAGAGGGGGTTCCGCCGGCACCGTCGGTTTCGAAGATGACGAAGGGGCGGCCACCGATCTCGGAGCCGATCACCGACCGGAACCGGGGCTCCGGCTCGATGCGTGGCAGATGGCCGCGGCGCCCATACCAATCCTGCATCATCGCGCGGGTCGCCTCCGGTTCGCGGACAACGCGGAGCTTCTCCTCCCAGGTCGGCGCGGCGAGGAACGCGCGGGCGACCGGTTCGGCGAGCGCCCGGTCATCCGCGCCGGGGATGCCGCTCGCGGTGGCGGGCGGGGGGGCGGACGCGGGGGCGAGGGCGTCGTTCACCCCCCGGCGCGAGAGCGCGAAGATGCCGGTGCCGAGCGCGATCACGAACGCTCCGGCGGTGATCATGCGGCGGCGTTCGCTGCCGAAGAACAGTCGGGTGAGGGCGAAGTCGGCGACGAGATCGTGGAAGGAGCTCCCCCCCGCCTGCTCGCCGGGCTCGGGCGCGGCCCCCGCCCAGTTCGCCTCATACCGCTCGCGATCGGCGGCGTCGAGGTCGCCCCGCTTCTGCATCGGGCGGAGACGGATCTCTTTGGCCGCGGCGGCGACCGCTGCGCGCTGCTCCTCGGATCGATTGGCGGCGGGCCCGCGTTGTCCGCGGGACGGATCGGCCGGCTCGCTTTGGTGCGCCTGGTCTGACATCGCGGGGGCGCGCTCGAGGCGCTAACGGATGAGCCAGCCGCGGCAGATGAAGTCGTCGATGATGACCTGGTTGTCCGTCCGCGGACGCTCCGGGTAGCGCAGCTTGACGACGATGAAGTCGATCCCGCCGGTGGTGAGCTCGGTGAAGATTTTCGACGCCACCTCCGAATCCTTGCGCATGTAGCCGAAGAAGGAATGTTTGAATTGGAGGTCCTCCATCTGCATGCAGTAGTGGGTCGAACTGTCGTCGAAATCGAAGTTGTAGTAGTCGCTCGGCCGGGCGCGGACCCGGAACAGCTGCGGCTCTGTCGGCTTGGTCTCGATGAAGTCCTCGAAGCTCATCTCGCAGTAGCCGACGAAGGATTCCCAGTCGACCACCAGCCGATCCCCGTCCTCGACGGCGACCACGATGGGGAGTTCCTCGAAGTCCGGCAGGATGACCTGCAGCACGGCGACCCCCTTGGCCAAGCTCGATTTTTCGGGTTTCGAGATCCCGGCATACTCCGTGGGGCCGTCGGGATTGCGGGAGTAGAAGTCCTCCATGAGGGGGCGGACACGATCGGCGTCCCGGATGGTCTTCAGCCTCGACTCGAGGTCCGGCGCCTCCAGGAAGGACACGATCGCGGCCTTGCAGCGCCGGTAGAACTCGTCGTGGCCGTGCTCGTTGAGGAGCTTTCTGATCGGCTCCATCGGCACTTCCTCCTCCTCTGCTTGCGCTTCGGCTGGCCCGGCCGCGGCGTCGTCGATCCCCATGCGCAGTTCTTCACCGCCGGTGAGCTTCTGCGAGTTCAGTTTCTTGGCCACCAGCGCCAGGCCGATGACGAGCGGGACGGCGCAGAGGAGAAGTTTCAGCGTCAGCGCCACCTGCGCCTTGCTCTGCCGCTTGGCCTTGAGCTGACGGTCTCCGGCCTCCGGATCTCCGTGGTCGACATCTTCGTCCCAGCCGATGATCGCCTCGCGGTCGCGGCTGCGCATCGAGCGTTCTTTGGGCGCCTCGGGTCCTTCGGGGACGAAGGCCTCATCGGAGGTGCTGGAGATGCGCGAGACATCGACGGGGGACGGCGGTTCGTCAGTGTCGCCCTCGGTCTCCGCCCGCGCGCGGAACCGCTCGTTCGCTTCGCGGATCACCAGTTCGGGCATCTCGAAGTTGATCGACTTCTTCGGCGGAGGCGGCAGGGAACCGGTCGAGCTTCTTGCGGCCGGCGGCGCCGTGTCTCCGAGGTCGATGTCGAACTCGGCTGCGGGTTCGGGCCCGCCGCCTGCCTTCTCCGCCTCCTCGCCGTCGTCCCCCCCGACCATCGCCCCGCATGCAGGGCAGGCGACCGAGTCGCCCACGGCGAGGTTGCCGGGGGCCTTGAATCGGCCGGAGCATTCGGGGCAGTCGAGTAGGGTCCAGTTCATGGGAAGCCAGCGGCTGTGGCGGGCTTTCTACTGAATGTTTCGGTTCGGTCCAAGCAGTTTCCTGCGGCGTCTTGCTGGCCTGGGCGGCGGAGTGGTCCGATCGCGCGGTCAGTCCTCGGGCCCCGGCCGCCGCGGCCGGAGGCGGGGGCGGAATGGAGGTGGGGTATCGCCTGCGAATTCCAGCGCACCGATGTCCGGGCCATCCGGCGGGCGCGGCGAGCCATCGAGGTCGGGGCCGGCCGGGAACCCCGGGTGCGCGGCTCCCGCCAGCCCGCGGCCGGCGGCGAGGTCGCGCTGCTCGAACGGGATGTCGCCGCGCCAGGCGTCCCCGGCCAATGCCGCTTCGCTGCGGCCGGCGCCGGCGTTGGCGGCGATCCGGACCGCCTCGCCGACCGGCACGCGCAGGGCGCGCGGGGCGAAGACGGCGTTGTTGGCGACGATCACCGGGCCGGTGAACCCGCCCTCGGGGCGCTGGATCCGGATCCCCGTATCGGGGGCGACGAGGGTGTTGTGCACCAGCTGCAAGTTCCCGGGGCGCGCGCTCTGGTGCGACCGGCAGTGGATCGCGTCGCCGCCGGGGCCGGCGATGAGGTTGTTGCGGACCACGGCGTCGGCGGCCGCCTGGATGCCGTGGTCGCCGGTGTCCCAGATGAGGTTGCGCTCGATCACGTTCGGCGCGCCGCCGTCGGTGCCGTAGACGGTGACCGCGGGGTAGTTGGTGCCGTGGATCACGTTTCCCCTGACGATGTTCCCGAAGCTGCCGTCCTTGATCTCGATCCCGTCGCCCTGGCTGACGGTGCCGCCGCGCAGGTCGTGGATGTGGTTCGCCTCGATCAACGATTCGGCGAAGGTGCCGGGGGCGGTGCCGTCCGGGCGGTTGTTGCAGCCGAGGTAGAAGCCCTCGCCGTGTCCGCCGGTGTGGTGGATGTGGTTGCGGCGGAAGATCATGTTCCGGTAGTGGCTGCCCTCGTGGTTGCAGGTGACCGCCGCGCCGCCGGTGTGGTGGATGTGGAGGTCTTCCAATACGATGCCCTCGACGGTGCCCGCCCCGTCGGCGCTGATGCGGATGCCGGCCGAGCCCCCGGTGATCTCGAAGCCGCGCAGCACGAGGTGCGAGGCGCCGACCAGGTTCAGCGAGTTCTGCCTCGCGTCGGGCCGGTGGAAGACGACCTCACCCCCGGCGCCGGCGCGGATCACCACCGGGCGCCCCGGCGCACCGCGGTGCCGCAGCGTCAGCAGGCGCCGGTCGGCATAGGTTCCGGGGCGGAGCACCAGCTCATCGCCAGCGCGAAGGCCGTCGCCGGCGAGCACCGCGAACCAATCGTCCCCTGGCCCGACTTCGATCCGTCCGCCGCCGGAGGCCGCGCCGGCGCTCAGGGCGGCGAGGCAGAGCAGGGCCCGCGCGGCCTCGGTGAGGAGTCGTCTCATGGCGTGAGCCTGGCCCATCTGGCGGCGGATGGGAAGGGCGCTGTGGCGCGCCGGGGTTGCATCGGCGCCGCGCCTGCGCCAGCCTCGCTCACCCGTGCCCGCCGAACCCCAGATCGTCGCCATCGAGCGCGCCGCCGAGTCGCTGCGCGTCCCGGCGGCGGAGCTGCGCCGGTGGCTCAAGAAGGGGCTCGTCCGCAAGCAGGCGCCGGAGGAGGCCGGGGGGCGACCACCGTTTTTCGACCTGCGCGAACTGCGCTTGGTCAAGGCGAAGCTCGCCGGGAAGACGCGGCCGTTCCGGGTGCTGAAGCGCCGGGGCAAGGCCTCGCCCTACAATGCCATCGAGCTGTTCGCCGGTTGCGGTGGGCTGGCGCTCGGCATGGAGAACGCGGGGCTGCGCGCCGAGCTGCTGGTCGAGTGGGACCGCGACGCCTGCGCGACGCTGCGCCGCAACTGGCCGGGCAAACGCGTGGTCGAGGGTGATGTGACCGGGGTCGATTTCTCAGCCTATCGCGGCCGCGTCGATGTGGTCGCCGGTGGCTTCCCTTGCCAGGCGTTCAGCTATGCGGGCGAGGGGAGGGGCTTCGCCGACACCCGCGGGACGATGTTTTTCCAGTTCGCGCGCTGCGTCGACGAGGTGCGGCCGAAGATCGCGCTCGGCGAGAATGTGCGCGGCCTGCTGGCGCACGATGGCGGGCGGACTTTGGAGACCATGCTCGGGGCGCTGCGGGAACTCGGTTACCGGCCGGAGGTGCGGTTGCTGCGCGCGCAGTTTCTCGACGTGCCGCAGAAGCGCGAGCGGGTGGTGATCGTCGCGGTGCGCGAGGACCTCGAGGTCGAGCACCGCTTCCCCGCGGAGAGCGACTGCATCGTCACCCTGCGCGAGGCCTTGGCCGGGGTCCCCGGAGGGCCCGGGCAAAGCTACTCGGAGGCGAAGGCGGCGGTGTTGGCGAAGGTGCCCGAGGGCGGCAACTGGCGCGACCTGCCGGACGAGCTACAGCGCTCCTACATGAAGGGGAGCTATCAACTCGGTGGAGGTAAAACCGGAATGGCGCGGCGGCTGGCCTGGGACGAGCCGAGCCTGACGCTCACCTGCAGCCCCTCGCAGATGCAGACCGAACGCTGCCATCCCGAGGAGACGCGCCCGCTCACCGTCCGCGAATACGCGCGGGTGCAGACCTTCCCCGACCGGTGGGAGTTCGCCGGCGGGCTCGGCAGCCGCTACCGGCAGATCGGCAATGCCGTGCCGGTCAACCTCGCCTACCACGTCGGGCGCTGTCTGGTGGCGATGCTCGAGGAGGGCGGCCCGCCGTCGGCGGAGCTGGCCGAGCGGCAGCTGGCGCTGGACCTCTGAGGGGCGCGCCGCAAGGTCGCCACCCCACACAAAAAACGGGCGCCCCCGCGCGGAGGGCACCCGTCTTGGAGAGCGTTTGTCCCAGCGGCGGTTACTTGCCGCTGTCGATGTAGGTGCCGCCGGCGGTGGGCTGCGGCGGGACATAGCTGCTGCCGGTGTCGTTCGACTTGCAGGCACCAGCGGTCATGAAGCCGGCGGCTGCGGCGGCGAGGGCGAGGATACGGATCGCTTTCATCGGGTCTTTTCGGTGTGGTTTCGTTGGTTCCAATCGGAAGGGGGGTGCGGACGCCGCGCTGAGCGCGGCGGCCGGGAAAGTAGTGGTTCGCCCGGCGATTGCAAACGGCTTCGCTGGGCGGCGGGCGATGTTTTGAACCCCGCCTCAAGCCCGTCGGCGGCGGAAATTGGCTTTGAGGTCGGCGAGGCTGGCCGCCTTGAAGGCGATCGCGGCGCCGAAGTAGACCCCGGTCCCGAGTGCGACGAGGACGGCGAGCCCGGCTGCGCGCAGCGGGAATCCGCCGCCGAACCACCCGGCGATCGCCCCGTGCCCGGCCCAAAGCGCGATGCCCATCGTCAGGCTGGCGGTCAGCATGCGCGTGAGCTTCGCCAGCAGCTCCGGCGGCGGCGACCAAAAACCGCGCAGGCCGCGGACGAGCAGCGCGACGTTGACCCAGGCGGAGACGCTGGTGGCGATGGCGATGCCGACGTAGCTGAGGGCTGGGAACAAGGCCAGCGAGAGCGCGATGTTGACGCCGACCGTGATCCCCCCCATCACCATGGGCGCCTTCATGTCCTCGCGCGCGAAGAATCCGGGTTGGAGCACTTTGATCAGAACGTAGCCGGGCACGCCGAGGGCGAAACCGGCCAGCGCGGCGGCCGAGTTGCGGGTGCTCTCGGCGTCGAACTGATCGCGCTGCAGCAGGGTGCCGATGATGGGCTCGGCGATGACGATCATCGCCACCGCGGCGGGCAGCGTCAGCAGCATGGCGAACTCGGTGCCGCGGCTGATGCTCGACCTGGCGCCGAGCTCGTCGCCGGAGCGGAGCCTGCGGGTGATCTCCGGCAGCAGGACGACGCCGAAGGCGACGCCGATCATGCCGAGCGGCAGCTGGTAGATGCGTTCGGCGTAGTAGAGATAGGAGATCGCGCCGGCGGCCGACGAGGCGATCATCGTGCCGACGAACAGGTTGACCTGCTGGACGCTGGCGGCGGCGATGCCGGGCACCATCAGGGTGAACAGGCGCTTGATGCGGGGCGTGATGGCCGGCGCCACCGGGCGGATGTGGATGCCGCGGCGCCAGCAGGTCACGTAGAGCGCTCCGAGCTGGGCGAAGCCGGCGAAAAACACCGCCCACGAGATCGTCAGCCCGATCGCGTAGAAGTCGCCGGCGAGGCCGGCCAGCGGCACGATGACCGCCAGCGCGGTGATGAAGATCAGGTTCAGCAGAACCGGGGCGAAGGCCGGCATGGCGAACACGCGCAAGGTGTTCAACACCCCGCTCAGCTGTGCCGAGAGCGCCATGCAGAGCAGGTAGCTGAACATGATCCGCGCGAGGGTGACAGTGGTGTCGAACTTGTCCGGGTGGTCGGGGTCGCCGACGAAGCCGTGGGTGAACACGCGCATGATCAACGGCATCGCGGGGATGGCGACCAGCGTGCCGGCGCCGAGGACGACCAGCAGCAAGGTGAACGCGCGGCGGGCGAACAGCTCGGCCTCCTCGCGGCCGTGCTCCTCGAGCTCGCGGGCGAACAGCGGCACGAAGGCGGAGTTGAAGGCGCCCTCGCCGAAGATGCGGCGGAACATGTTGGGGAAGCGGAAGCCGGCGACGAAGGCGTCGGCGGTGCCGCCGGTGCCGAGGAACTTCGCCAGCAGGACCTCGCGCACGAGGCCGAGCACGCGGCTCAGCAGCGTGAAGCCGCTGACGGTCGAGAAGGCGCGCAGGAGCGACATCGCGGATCAGTGCGCCGCGGCGGCGCGTTCGAGGCGGTCGGCGATGGCCAGCCCGACGCCGCGCTTGGGGATCGGTTCGGCGACGATCTCGTCGACGCCGGCGCCGTCGAGGGTGCGCAGGGCGAAGAAGAAGCGCACGGCGGCCTCGGGGAGTTTCCCGGAGCCGGGGCTGAGCACCTGCAGGGCGTCCCACTCGTGCAGGCCGAGGTAGCCGTCCTTCTCCTGGCCGCGGTAGCTGAGCAGCGCGTAGCGGCGGCCGGGCGCGGCCTCGAAATCCTCCGGGCGCCCTAACAGACGCAGGGGGGTGCGGGGGGCGTAGTGGGAGGCGAGCTGGCCGGGCGCGTCCGGGGCCCCGCCCGCGGCGGCGGCGGGCTCGACTTTGCCGAATCTCTTCAGCATCTCGACCGTCACCGGCCCGGGCCGCAGCAGCTCGATGCGGGCCTTGCCGCCCGCGGCGGCGCCGCCGACGCGGACGATGGTCGACTCGACGCCGTCCGAACAGGCCCCGGCGTCGACCACCAGCGGGATCTCACCGGCCAGCTCCGCCATGACGGCGGCGGCGGAGGTCGGCGAGATGCTGCCGAAGCGGTTGGCGCTGGGGGCGGCGAGCGGCCTGCCCAGCTCCTTCAGGACGGCGCGGAACAGCGGGTTCTTCGGGCTGCGCACGGCGACCGTCGGCAGCCCGGCGGTGACGATGTCCGGGACAGCGGGGCGGCGCGGCAGCACGAAGGTGAGCGGGCCGGGCCAGAACTCGGCCATCAGGCGGCGCACGGCCTCGGCCGCCGCGGCGGGCACTTCGGCGACCTCGTCGAGCATCGCCTCGTTGCGGACATGGACGATGAGCGGGTCGAAGCGGGGGCGCCCCTTGGCCTCGAAGATGCGGGCGCAGGCCTCGGCGTCGAGGGCGTCGGCGGC
>JAUIGD010000521.1 GCA_030430255.1 Verrucomicrobiia bacterium | reverse complement strand
GCAGGGACAGGCGAAGCGGCTGGGTGAACACCCTGCCCGAGCCGGTCACCACGCCAACACCCTCAGCGTCAACGAGGGCGAGCCACAGCCCGGAGCTTGGTGATCGATTCGGGCTAGCCCGGGTCGCAGGTGGCGCGGGGGCGGGGCACGGCGCGGTTGGAGGCTTGCCCGACGGTGCGGCACGCTCGGCGCTGGCACCGATCTGGCCAGGGTGAGGTCGAGCGCCGTGCTGGCACCTTGACCCCAGCCGCCCCAATCCTCGCGGGTTCGGGGTGAGCCCCTGCCGTTCGACGGGACGGGGGCGAGTGCCTCAAGCGTGTTTGGTGTGGACGAGGAGCTCGTGGAACGTGGCCGGGACCCCGTCGAAGAAGGCGGTCGCCCCTTCGCTGCGGTGGGGGACGGGTTCCCCATCGAGGAGGCATTCGCCGAGCGGGTCTTCGAGTCCAACGATGGCGATGTCGAAGGTCCGGGCGCCGCCATCGTAGCCGATCTCGCAGCGTTGCTTGATGCGCAGCCCGCCGATCTGGGTGACCTCGAAGCGCCGGACGTTGCGTTGTCCGGAGAGGTGCGCCTCACCTTCCCCGGCGTCTTCGTAGAGGGTGGAGTCCACCTCGCCGGCATGGAGGTGATAGACGCGCAGCTCGAGCTGCGCGGGGTCGAGCGCATCGGTGTGGGCTGCGGGTTGGGCGAGGGGCAGCACGGCGCCCTCCCGGACGAACAGCGGCACTTTGTCGAGCGGGGCGTCGACCCAGGTCTCGTCGCCCCCCTCGAAGGCTCGCCCGGTCCAGAAGTCGAACCAGCGCCCGTGGGGGAGATACACCCAGCGCCCGTCCGCACCGGGTTTCGACACCGGGCATGCGAACAGGTGGTCGCCGACACCGAACTCCTCCTCGCGCGAGGTGGCCTCGATGTCGTGGGCGTCGATGTAGGCTAGGGGCCGCAGGATCGGGTCGCCGGTCTGGGTGTGTTGCCAAAAGGTGGTGTAGAGGTAGGGCAGCAGCCGGTAGCGTAGGCGGATCGTCTCCCTGGCCGCGGAGGTGTAAGGTTCGCCGAAGCTCCAGGGCTCCTGGTCGCCATGGTCGCCGGAAGAGTGGGTCCTGCAGAGCGGGTGGAAGATGCCGAGCTGCAGCCAGCGGGTGAAGAGTTCGCCGTCGGGGCTCTCGAGGAAGCCGCCGATGTCGGAGCCGACGAAGGAGTAGCCGGATAGGGAGAGCCGTTGGCACTGCACGTTGGCGATGCGCAAGTGTTCCCAGGTGGAGACGTTGTCGCCGGTCCAGGCGGACGAGTAGCGCCAGGTGCCCGCGTAGGCGGAGCGGGTGATGACGAAGGGGCGCCTCCCGCCGAGGTGGCGGCGCAGCCCCTCCTGGGTGGCGCGCACCATCTGCATCCCGTAGATGTTGTGGGCGCGGCGATGGCTGCAGCGGTGCCCGTCGTAATCGTGCCGGACGTCCCTCGGGAAGGTTTTGTCCTCGTTGAACACGGCGGGTTCGTTCATGTCGTTCCAGACACCCGCCAGGCCGCTGTCGCCGAGGTAGTCCGCGTAGAGGTCGGCCCACCAATCGCGGACGGCGGGGTCGGTGAAGTCGGGGAAGTGGCACGGTCCGGGCCAGACGTTGCCGTTGAGCAGCGCCCCGTCCATGCGTTTGCAGAAGGCGCCGCGCTCGACCCCCTCGCGGTAGATGCGGTAATCCCTGTCGATCTTGATGCCGGGGTCGATCATCGCAACGAGGCGGAACCCGTCGCCCGCCAGGTCATCGGCCAGCGCCTTCGGGTCGGGGAAGGCCTCGCGGTTCCACGTGAAGCAGCGGAAGCCGTCCATGTAGTCGATGTCGAGGTAGATGGCATCGCAGGGGATCTCCAGCTCGCGGAAGGTGGCGGCGATCTCGCGGGTTTCGGCCTCGGTCCGGTAGCTCCACTTGCACTGGTGGTAACCGAGCGCCCAGAGCGGGGGAAGCTCGGCGGTGCCGGTGAGCGAGGCGAAGCCGCGCACGACCTCGGCCACGGTCGGGCCGGCGATGAAGTAGAAATCCATCTCCCCCCCGTGCGCCCAGAAACTGCCCACCCGGCTCTGCTCGTGGCCGAAGTCGAAGAAGCTGCGGAAGCTGTTGTCGAAGAAGATCCCGTAGGCGCGGCCGTGGTGGACGCCGATGAAGAAGGGGATGCTCTTGTAGAGCGGGTCGGTATCGCGCCCGTAGCCGTAGGTGTCGCTGCCCCAGAGCTGGAACCGTTTGCGGCGCAGGTCGGGCTTCCCGCTCTTGTCGCCGAGCCCGTAGAACAGTTCGCCGGACTGGATCTGGCGGCTGTGGAGGACGATCTCGCCGCCGAACTCGGCGTGCTCCTCCCAGTGGAAGCCGCGTTCGTCCTCCGAGAGCAGGTTGCCCTCGCTGTCTTCGAAGCGCAGCCGCAGGCCGTCGCGCGAGACGGCGGCGACGAGCCCGGAGGTCTCGAGGCGGAACCCGCCTTCGGCTTCGGCCATCTCCAGTTCGGTGCGGCGGTCGAGCGCCCCTTCGGCGATCGCGTAGGAGAAGCCGTCGCCGTAGCCCGCGTCGGAGCAAAACCGCAGCCGCCACAATTTCGGGGCCAGGGCGGTCACGGTGAGGCCGGCGCCGTTGGCGGTCTCGAAGACCGCCTCGCCGCCCCCGCAACGGGCGGCGACCACCGCGTCGGGGCAGAGCTGGCCGCGCCCGTCGCGGCGGCCGCTCTCCATGTAGTTGCTCTTCTCAAAGCCCGGCGCCTCGGCGTCGGCGGGTTTCGGTTCTGGGTTGTCTTGCATCGAAGTCGCCATCCCTCCCGCACGATCTGTGCCGTCGCAAGGGGGGCGATCGGGGAATCCGCCGCCCGCCTCCGCGCCCGTCCTCAACCCTGCCCGAGCCGGGCGCCACGCCAACGCCCTCAGGTTCAACGAGGGCAGGCCGCAGCCCGGAGCTAGGTGGGCGATCCGGGCTAAACCCGCAGGAACAGTTTCCGCCGGTACATCCAGAAGCAGATCAGCCACAGGCAGGCGGCGACGGCGAGGTTCTGCACGAGGGGTTCGTAGGCATCGCCGAGGAAGGCGCCCCAGCCGGTGCCGAAATGGATGGCGATCGAGTCGCCGATCCAGCCGGAGATCAGCCAGATCATCACGTAGAGGGCGATGGAGTTCATGCCCATGACGACGAAGGGGAAGGTCCAGAACTTGACGCCCTTGAGGTCGATCAGCCAGTAGAGCAGGCCGAGGAGGGCGACGCAGATGCCGCCGCTGAAGAGGGTGAACGATGGCGTCCAGGTCTTCTTCACCAGCGGGCAGAGGCCGGTCCAGTCGAGCAGCATCCCGGCGGCGATCCCGAGCGCGCCGGAGGCGAGCAGGAGATTCAGCTTGCGGGCGGGCGCCGTGTCCTCGCGCCGCAGTAGCTCGCCGCAGCAGAGGCCGAAGATCATGATGGCGAGCGAGGGGATGAAGTTGAGCGTGTTGTAGCCTTCGGGGTGGAAGGCGAAGGGCTCGTCGCCGGCGCGCGGGAAGAGGTTGAGGAACCAGGTGTCGAAGGCGTGGGCGGGGTTGGCGTTGAGGTTCCAGTGGGCGGCGAAGCCCGAGAAGGTGTGGGCGGCGGCGTCCCCGCCCCAGTCGTGGCCGGCGATCTCGCCGGTCGGCCAGAGCGCGAACAGCAGCCAGTAGCCGGCGAGGATCGCGCCGGCGGCGCCGAGTTGGATTCTGGACCCGCGCCCCCAGAGCAGGAAGAGGAACACGTAGCCGAGGCCGATCTGGGTGACGACGTCCTCGAAGGTCCAGTAGGTCTGCGTGGCGCCCGAGGAGCGGAGGAACACGCCTAACAGGATCAGAACCAGCGCCCGCCAGAC
>JAUIGD010000520.1 GCA_030430255.1 Verrucomicrobiia bacterium | reverse complement strand
GGAGAGGCGCGATCGCGGTGGGAGTGGTTCACCGAGCACGAGAAGACGGCGCTGCTCGAGCTGCCCGAACAGCGGTGGGAGCCGGTGTCGTGGCGGAAAGCGAGGGTGCATCGCGACTGGCATATCCAGATCGACACGATCAAGTACTCCGTCCCCTACGGGTTCGCCGGCCGCGGAGTGGACGTTCGGATCGTCGGCGACACGCTCGACGTCCTCGCTGACGGGGAAGTCATCGCCACCCACCAGCGCGGCAAGCACCGGGGCCGCTACGTCACCGACCCGGAGCACGCGCCCGCCTATCTGGAGGACCAGGCCGGGCTCTGGACCCGCGCCTACTTCCTCCGCCAGGCCGCGAAAGCCGGCCCCGGGACCGTCACGGCGCTGACTCGCCTGCTGGATTCGAAGACGATCGAGGCGCAAGGATTCCGCTCCTGCATGAACATCCTCGACCTCGGAAAGCGCGGGAACCGGCTTGTTCTCGAGCAGGCCTGCCGAACACTCACCGACGGGGACCCGCACCGGCAGATCAGCTACACCGCCGTCAAGCACGCCATCGCGGCGATCCGCGCCGAGCAGGACGCCAGACCCAGCACCGATCCGGAAGCCTGGGCCAGAACGGATGCACCGCCGCCGTCGCGTCCACCCGCCGGGCGGGACACCAGCCGGGCGCACCTGGCCGGCATCAGCGCGTTCAGCCTCGACAACCTCATCGGCACCGGCCAGGGAATCGAGGGCGATGATGCGTGACCAGCACCTCACCATCGACGACATGCCCCTGTTCACCCGGTTGCGGATGACCGCGTTCGGCGAAGCCGTCATCGACATCGCCAACGACCCCACCTTCGACGAATGGACGTTCTCGCAGAAGATCCGCCACGCCCTCGAGCAGGAGACCGCCGCCCGAGGAGAGCGGCGCATGATGAAGCTGCTCAAAGCGTCCCGCACCCCGAACCCGGCCGCCTGCGTCGAAGACATCCGCTACCTCGAAGGCCGCAGCCTGAACCGTGAGGTCGTCGCCCGTCTCGCCGCCTGCCACTGGATCGACCGCACCACGAACCTCGTCGTCCTGGGATCCTCGAGCGTGGGCAAGTCCTACCTCGCCCAAGCGCTCGTGCACGCCGCCTGCCGGCGCGACTACACCGCCCGGTACTACCGACTCGACGACCTCGCCAACCAGCTCGCCGTCCACCACCACGCCGACCCCGCGAGGCTCCGGTTCCTCAGCGACCTGCACTCCTGTGACCTGCTTGTGCTAGACGACTTCTTAACGACGCCGATCACGAGCGAGACCGCGGCCGAACTGCTCAACATCCTCGCCGCACGCGAAGGCAGAGGCTCAACCGCAGTGACCAGTCAGTTCGATCCCGAGGACTGGTACAAGTCCCTCCACGATGCCGTCATCGCGGAATCGATCCTGAACCGGATCATCTCCAACGCAGAGATCGTGCAACTTGCCGGCCCCAACATGCGCCGCCACACCGCGGCCATCACCGAAGAAGAGGTGCACGCCGGATAGACACCCCGCCGGGGCGCGGCGCGCTTTCCGACCGCCGCGCCCACGCTTTCCGATCGCCACACAGGCGCTTTCCGAAACGTCGGCTAAACAGGGCTCTTGAAGATTTGACTAGACCCCGTGCCCGGCTCTCCCGCCGTACGGTCTAGATTCATTTTCATGGCGACGGGAATGAGTTTTCCAACGACGCGGCTCGCCGAATTTGCCGCACCGCCGGGTTGGCCGAGACCGGCGGAGTGGTGGCAACTCGACAACCAGTTCTGGAGCCCTCCCGAAGGTTGGCGACCTCACACGAGACTGCCCGCCGCGCCGCCTCACTGGATATATTGGCGACCCACCGCGAGATTCAATGAGTGGGCGGCTCCAGCGTTGTCCCCGATTCGACGGAGGGCGTGGATATGGGCGACATTGAGCGCAATCGCGTTGATCGTTAGCATCGCGGTGACGAGTGCGCTCGCCTCGGGCGGTGGGTACCTCGTGTTTTGGGGTGCGGTAGTCTTCGGGGCCATCAACGCGATCCGGGCTTTCGTTGCGATCGGGGCAGAACGTGCCCGCATCTTGAGTTGGCTCGGGGAGCAGGCGCCCGCCCATCGCGCTTATCGAATTCACCAGGCGTATTTGCGATATCGGGGAGCGCCGCGTTGAGCACCGACTCGAGGATGACTCGCGCCGAGGCGCTTGCGATTCTGAATCTGCGGGCACCCTTCACCGAAAGCGACGTCAAGAGGGCATTTCTTGGCCGTTCCCGGCTGTACCACCCAGATCGGCACACCGGAGCGTCCGAGAGCGAACGAACGCTTCTCCACAATGAGTTCATAAGGATATCGGCGGCTCGCGATCTCCTTCTCGCCCTATCGAACTCAAGCGGAGAGGACGGCCGAAGTAACAAGAGCACCGCGCGGACAAAGCCCTCTACAAACCACGGTTCATCGCGCGAATCGACGGGGTCTGCCAAGCGTCCGAAACCCAGTGATTCAACCGCCACGCCTCTGACGGAGAATCAGTTCACCCTATGGCGGGATGCTCAAGCGTTTGTGATGAAGTCGTCGCCTGGCGAACCACGGCCTGCACCTCGGCAGAACCCCGGAGACGCTGCAAGACCACGGCCCGACAAGCCGGATCTGCTCCGATCGGAGCAAGCAGTTCTCGTCCAACTTCAAGCTCATCTGGAGCAGGTGGATCGCGGGCATTGGTATACCCCGGTGTTGCTGCCCTGCCACCTCGAGGAGCGTGAGCACCTTGGGTTGTCGGTACTCGCGGGTCATGGCCTAGTAGGCGTATACCTTTGCGGCGGGACGTTCTGGGGCGTCCCGCTGTCCGTGCGGGCTACCAACGGCAGGGCCTGGAGTCCCGGAGCTGGGGCTTCGGAAGCGCTCATGTCGATTTCAAAGCTGCGTCAGAATCTGGGACCGCTAAGCCCAGGCGGAGTGAAGAGACTCGCCGCGCAGATCGTGCGGCAGCCCGCAACCATCCGAGTTGGCGAGCGCGTCGAGCGCCGCGGAGACGCCGTAGTCCCGATCACGGCAATGCCAGGCTGACGCGAAAAGCTATTGGTGGAGCCAAGGTTGACTGCGCGTCGGGGAAGTTGCCCACGACCGCGTCGCCCAGCACGCGCTGTACCGAAGAGCCTCAAGCGCGTCCACCCCAGATGTGCCGCAGCCTCCCCTCAGGTGGCCTAGCACCGCGGAACTAGACAGCAACTGCTAGATGTCTCCGTTCATCGCCAGGAACTCGGAGACGAGGCGACGTGGGTCCGGTCTTGCGGACGAGAGCTCGCGTTGGACCTGCAGGATAATGGGCCGCATCTCGGCCAAGAGTTCGGCGTGCTGGCGAGATTGACTCGTCGATAGACGTTCTGCTTCGTCGGCAGCCTTTCGCGCCTGATCGAACTTGCCTCCTCCGCCGAGCGCGACCGCGCGCACCACGAGCGCCATCGGGAGTAGGGCCTTATCGCCTCCCAAACGAAACGAGTTGACTGCGCCCAGTGAGAGGCCCGCTGCTGACTGAAAGTTGCCGGCGCGAATCTGGTCGATTGCCTGCGGGATGTTCGCGAGCGACTCATAGGCGGAGTCACTGACTCCGTTGAGGGAGCGCGTCATACGGTTACCGCGGAATGCGACCAGAAAGGCCCCCGCCCACGCCAGAATCATCCAGAGCCACTGACCGTTGAAGAGAGCGATCAAGCCCCCAACGCCCATCCCAACCTGCAGGAACCCAAACAGCACTCTCATCCGATTCTCCAATCAGCTTCCGAAGCGGCGGCGAACTCGCGTAGCGGCAGCCGGATTCCCACGATGGTCGGTGGCTGCAGTTGCGTCGGGCCGCTGACCGCCGC
>JAUIGD010000060.1 GCA_030430255.1 Verrucomicrobiia bacterium | reverse complement strand
GCCGGCGGGCGAGGCCGAACCGGCCGCCGCGCCGAAGCCGCTGCCCCCGCCCCCGGCCCGGCGCCCCGACGGCGCGCTGCTGCACCTGGCCACCCACCTCAAGCGCGCCTTCCTCAGCAAGCTGCGCAACCGCGCCAACCTCTACACCACGCTGCTGGAGGCGCCGGCCCTGGCGCTGCTCATCGCCTCGGTGCTGCGCTATTCCGAGGACGGCGAATACACCTTCGCCGCGGCCTTCCATATCCCGACCTACCTCTTCCTCAGCCTCGTCGTCGCGCTCTTCCTCGGCCTCACCAACAGCGCCGACGAGGTCATCCGCGACCGCGGCATGCTCGACCGCGAACGCGGCCACGGCCTGCGCGTCTGGCACTACGTGAGCGCCAAATTCGCTTCGCTGGCCTTCTTCGCCTTCGTCCAGTGCACCGTCTATCTGCTCGTCGGCAACTCGGTGTTAGGAATCCACGACATGTTCGGCCACTACCTGTTGTGGATGCTGCTCACCGCGCTGGCCGGGGTCGCCGCCGGGCTGTTCATCTCCAGCCTCGTCCGCGACCCGAAAACCGCGCTGAACATCATCCCGCTGGTGCTCATCCCGCAGATCATCCTCGGCGGGGCGCTCATCAAATACGAGGAGATGAACAGCAACCTCGACCTCGTCTACAGCGTCCGCAAGTGGATGGCCAGGGGCGAGGACGGCCAGCCGGAACCGCCCAGCGAGCTGAAGGTGCCCGGGATCTGCGAGCTGATGCCGCTGCGCTGGTCCTACGAAGCCACCGTGATCGCCCAGGACAAGCTCAACCCGCTCGCGGTCAGCCAGGACGAGCTGGAGGCGGAGATCCGCGAGCTGGCGCAGATCGAGAGACTGAGCGACGAGCAGCTGGCCCGGCTGCGCGCCGCCAAGGACGCGCTGGTGCTCGTCTCCAGCCTCGAGGCCGGCTCCCGCCGCGCCGTGCGGCGGCAGCTCGCCGACATCCGGCGGGCGCTGGACGAGGGCACCTTCAAGATGGCGGACTACCCGGCGCCGGACTCCGAGGACCCGGTCTCTTCCATCGATCTCTATCAAAACCAGAAAGTGCGCGACCTGGTGAGCAAGGCGGAGATGGAGACCGGCGACTACCGGCTGTACCAGGACGATCCCGACCGCGTTCCGCCGAACGTTTTCTTCGGGCTGAAGAAGCACTACTTCGGCAGCGAGATCGCGACCCTGCGGGCGAATTTCCTCGCGATGCTCGGTTTCATCGCCGCCCCGTTGCTGGCGCTAGGCATCAGCCTGCGCCGGCAGCTGCGCAAGGTTTGAGCCGCTCGGGTCGGTGCGCCGCCCCGGTGACGAACCGCTTGCGCGGTGTGGAGATCGCGGGCAGGATAGTTCGCATGAACACATTCCCGGCCCGTTGTATCGCCGCCGCCGAAGTCGAGAGCCCGGTGGGGAAACTGGTGCTGCTCGCTTCGGAAGCGGGGCTCTGCGGACTCTATTTTCGTCACCGGATCGAGGGCGCGGCGCGCGGCGCGCATCCGGTGCTCGAAGCGGCAGAGCGACAGCTCGGCGAGTATTTCGCGGGCGATCGGGCCGCCTTTGACCTGCCTCTCGACAGCGGTGGCACCGAGTTTCAGCGCGCCGTCTGGGCGCAGCTCCGCGCCATCCCCTTCGGCGAGACCCGCAGCTACGGGGGGCTCGCCACCGCGCTGGGCAAGCCGGGCGCCATGCGCGCGGTCGGCTTGGCGAACGGGGCGAACCCCATCTCGATCATCGTGCCCTGCCACCGGGTGGTCGGCGCCGACGGTTCCCTGACCGGATTCGGCGGCGGCCTCGAGATCAAACGCAAGCTGCTCGAACACGAGGGGGCGCTCTTACCGATGGAGCGGGCTGGCGTCGCTGAAGCCATAGGAACGCGGAGGGCTTCGTAGCCCGAATCGATCACCAAGCTCCGGGCTGCGGCTCGCCCTCGTTGACGCTGAGGATGTTGGCGTGGTGACCGGCTCGGGCAGGGTGTTCACCCAGCCGCTTCGCCTGTCCCTGCCGCCGCCTACTCAGCGTCAACGAATGGCAGCGCCTCGCCTGCGGATGTGGTGATCGATCCGGGCTAGATCCGCACCGTGGCGAGAGGCCCGTCGCGTTGCTCAGGGCGACCGTCCCGGACTTGAAAATCGGGCGTGTGGGGAGTTCCGCCCCCCCAAAGAAAAGTCGGCGCGTCAGCTTGACAATCACAACGCCGGATGGACCCCGCCATGAAACCGGCGTGTCGGCCCTCCCAGGATGCCCCGGATGCTCTAACTGGCGCCGGATGGGCGGCCTCGGTGAGACGCTGCCCCGCCCCATGCCGACGCCCCCAGCCCCCGCGGAGGGTCAGGGGTTGGGATCGCTGAGATCCGGCTCGCTCTCCAGCTCCGGGGACGATTTGGCAGACGCGAGGGTGAGGGCGGCGACGAGGCTGGTGGCGAGCAGGGCGACCGGCACGGCGGGCGGGATCCAGCGTGGCACGCTCTGGAACGCCAGCATGGTGGCGACGAAGAAGAGCAGGGTGGCGAGCGAGATGATGCCGACGGCGCGACCGCGCGGCTTGCGGAGGGCGAACAGGCCGGCGGCGACAATGGCGGCCCAGACGGCCCAACGCCAATGCGCCGCCGCAGGTTGCATGTGGCGGCCGCTCTGGATGGTCGCCAGCGCCAAGGCGAACAGCTCGGCGCGGGAGATGGCGGTGCCGTCGCCCAGCGGTTCGGTGAGCGAGGAAGGGTCGGCGGTGCCGATGAGGACGACGCGGCTGGAGAGGGCGTCGCGTTGAGACTTGCCGCTGTCGCCTCCGGGGCCGCCGTTCTCGGCCTCGGGATCGACGACGAGGATGTTGGCGTTGCTGGAGGGGAGGGAGGCGCGCAGGTCGGCGAAGACCCGCATCGCGCCGGTGGAGTCGATGGGGATCGTCAGCCCGCCGGCGCGACCGCCGAGCGTGATGCTGTCGCCGAGGCGGACCCGGACCTCGCCTTGCTTCACCCCGTGCTCGAGCATGGCGGCGCGCAGGACGAACGAGGGGACGAGGGTGTCGCCGTGGCGGCCCAGCAGCGGCACGCTGAGCGCGTCGGGGCTGGCGCCTGAATCCGCCAGGTCGATGGCGGTGAAGCCGACCCGGCCGGTGGCGGCGAGCCGGTGGTCGGGCAGCGCCTTCGCGGCGGTGAAGGCCGGCACCGCTTCGAGGTCGCCGCTGACGCCATCGGGCGGGATGGAGCCGAGCAGGCTCAGGGTCCCGGGCCCCATGCGCTCGGCGGCGGGGTTGTCCTCGAGTTCGGCGCCGAGCAGGAAGCCGTCGGTCTCGAGCTTGAGCAACGCGGCGCGCAGGGTGTCGACGCCGAGGTCGTCCTCCTCCCAGAACAGGGTGGGGACGACGGCGATGACCTTGGGCTCGCTGAGCTGGAGGCGGCGCAGCATGAACGAGTAGTCGAGGGCGGAGGGCGGCCAGGGGCCGAAGATCGGGGTGTCTGTGTCCACCCTGATGAGCGCGACCGAGGGGTCGGAGAGCTCGACTTTGCTGTTGCCGCGCAGCCAGTCGACGTAGGTGCGCTCGAAGGTGGCGAGGTTGCCGCGGTCGCGCTCGCGCAGCGCGAAGAAGGCGGCCCCGGCGCAGAGGAGGAGGAACAGGGCGGCTCTGGTGGAGTAGCTCACGCGGGGGTGGGATCAGCCGCGTTCGATGCGGAAGGTCTTCTCGGTCTCGTCGGCGCCGAGGGAGAGGAAGTTGGTGGAACCGTTCCAATGGAAGGTGCGGCCGGTGGCGAGGTCGTGGAGGTGGAAGCCGCTGCGCTCGCCGATGCCCATGGCGGCGAGATCGAGATGGATGTGGGCGCGGCATGGCCGGCCAGGGTTGCGGTGGGTGACGCGCAGGATCAAGTCGCCGTCCGGGCGGCGCTGCAGCTCGGTGCCCATTCCGGGGTCGGAACTGGAGCTGGGCAGGGTCACGCCGGCGGCGGGAGCGGGGTCGGCGAGGTCGGCGAGGTCGCGCTCGGCGCCCGCAGCGAGGAACGGGGCGGGTGGGGAGCTGTCGTCGAACAATGGGGCGGGCGGATCGCCGCCGCCGGGGTCGGGATGGGCGGGGGCGACGGGGTGTCCGCGGGCATCGTCCAGACCGTCATCGGCATCGGCGAGGAACGGGGCCACGGGTTCGAGGTTCGAGGTGTCGATCTCGACCGCCGCCATCGCGGACTCGTGCCCGGAGGGGGTGAACCCGACCCCGGCGAGATGGGGGGCGAGCGCGGCCAGGTCGGCGGCGTCGGCGGTGAAGAGCGTGTGAGGGAAATGTTCGAGTATGCTGCCGACCAGTGCCTCCCAGAAGGCGAGCGGCGCGCGTGCGGGGTCGGGGATGTGGAAGACCTCGATACCCTGAACGAGCCAGAAACGGAAGACGGCCTCCCACGCCGGCCAGAGCTCCCGCCAATCGGGTCCGCCCAACAGGGGGGTGCCGTCCGCGGCGAAGCGCTCGGGGTGGGAGGTCCGCATCGGGTGGCCGGGGCTGCAGGCGAGCGGCAGTTCGAGGCCGAGCGTGAACCCGGCGGCGCGCGCGGCGGCGGCGAGCTCGCCGAAGTCCCGGGTGTCCCCCAGCGCGGGGTCGAGGCTGTAGTGGCCAGCCCCGTCACAGCCGGGCAGGCCGGTCTCGGGGTCGATCGGGAACGGGGGCGGCATCAGGAAGACCGCCGCGCCGTCGGCGTTCGCGGGGAGGAGCGTCCGCAGGGTGAAGAATGGCAGCCGCTCCGGGCGGTGCCACCCCGCGCCGTCGAGGTCGCCGCGCGAGGCGCGCAGGAGGTGGAGTTCTTCGGAGCCCGAACTGCCGGGCCGATCGCGGTCGGGATCCTTTCCCGTCGCCGTCCACAGCTCGACGCACCATTCGTAGTCGCCCGGCTCCGGCGGGGTCCAGGCGCCGGAGAAGCGGTCATCGGTGGTCGGTTGCAACGGCGACTCCTCCCAGCGTGGGGCGAAGGCGCGCCGCCAGCGGACGGCCCCGCGCAGCGGCGGTGTGCCCTCGGGGGCGATGGCGCGGACGGCGATGTGGAACGGCTGGCCGGCGGTGGCGGCGTCTGGGTAGCGGCTCGCCGCGGGGACGACCTCGACAGCGGCCAGCGGCGGCGGCAGGTCGGTCCCGACCGCATCGGGGAGCGGGGTGATGGCTGTGGTCGGGGGCGCGGCGGGCATCGGCTGCGCACGGTGCGCCGGGGGGAGGGGCGGGGTCAAGGCGAGAGCCGCGTTTTTGCTTCGTCGCGCCGGGGCGTGGGATGCCGCCGTTCGGTCACCAGATGGCGTCGCGGCAGCCGTAGCCACGGCATCCCTGCCGTGGTCGAACCGCGCCTGGCGCCCGGTCCCGGCCGCCGCCTGCGTAGCACCAACGATCGGCGGCGCCTCGCCCGCGGACGGGGTGATCGATCCGGGTTAAGCGATGGCGGGGACTTCGAGCGCCTCGGCCGCGATGAGCCGCTGCAAGGTCGGCAGCGGGGGGGCGTCATCCCCGGCGAGCACCTCCCGCAGGCCGTCCAAGGCGGGCTGGATGTGGGCGGCGAACTCCACCTTGCCGAGCTCGCAGACGATGCGGCCGTAGGCGCCGAGGGCCTGGACGAGGCGTTGGGTGGCGCAGCGGTTGAAGACGGGCCGCCAAGCGGCGGGGTCGCGCCCGCGGAATGCGTGGCGGATGAGGGCGGCCCGCTCGTCGGCGGCGAAGGGGACGTAGGGGTCGTAGAGAAGCGAAGCGATGTCGTACTCGGGGAGCCCGAAGCGCAGGCCCTGGTAGTCGATGAAGTGCGGTCGCCCACCGTGGATGAGGATGTTCTGCGATTGGAAGTCGCGGTGGACCAGGTGTCTGGGCAGGGCGGCGAGACCTTCGGCGAGGGCGTCGAACTCTGCGGCGGCGCGCAGTTTGGCCAGCTCCTCGGCGCTGTGGTGCGAGTAGCGCGCGAGGAATTTCTCGAAGAAGTAGCCCTGTTCCCAGCGGTAGATCGAGGCGTCGAAAGGCGGCTCCAGCGCGGCGAGTTCGTAGTCGTCGAGATCGTCGCTAGCAACATGATGGAGCTTCGCGATCTCGTCGAGCGTCGCCTTGTACAGTTTCTCGCGGGCGGGCCAGGGGTCGTGGCGACGGTCCCAGAGGTGTTCCTCGCCGAGGTCTTGCAGGACGATCACCTTCGATTCGGGGTCGTCGTGCAGCACCTCCGGGACGGGCACGCCGAAGCGGGCCATGGTCTGGCCGGCGGCGATGAACTTGCGGTTGTCGGGGCGCGCGTCGGTCCACTGCATCAGGATGACGATGCCGCCGTCGGCGAAGCGGATCCGGTGATAGGTGCGGTCCGAGCCGCCGCGGGTGATCGGCTCGGCGGACGCGCCCGCGAGCGGGAGTTTCGGCAGCGCGGCGGCGAGGGTTTGCAGTGGGTCTCGGTGCATCTGGTGGCGGGATCGGTCGGGGGGCGGCTACGGGCACTCTTCGGTGCGGATCGCGGATTGGATCGCCTCGATGTACCCGGGCATGAGGTGGTCCATCAGCGGGTCGATACGCCCCTTGAACAAGCCTTTCCAGAACCCCGCTGCGCGGTCCTTGAAGCGGGCGAAGCCCTTGGTCTGCCTGATGCGTCCCATCGAGTCGATGTAGATCTCGCGGCCGCCATGCCGGTAGCCGAACCAGGGCGGCGGGACGCGGGTGACGAGGTCGTTGTTGTGGACCCAGCGCTCGTGGTCGAGCCGCACATGGTTGATGTAGCGCTTGGTGCCGACGCGCGGGCTGCCGTAGGTATAGAGGGCGCGGGGGTTCGACGGGATGTCGGCGACGGCGCAGCGCCCGGCGTAGATCTGAGCCATCGCCGCGCCGAGCGAATGGCCGGTGAACCACAGGGCCTTGGTGTTGTCGGCCAGGGTGTCCATGAGCTGCGGCCAGATGTCGTCCGCCTCCTCTTTGAACCCGAGGTGCACCTTGCCGACGGTCTCGGCGACGACCAGCAGGGCTTTGAGGTCGGCCTTGATGTCGTTCCAGTCGTTGCCCTCGGTGCCGCGGCAAGCGACGATGCAGTCGACGTCGCTTTCGAACACGTAGGTCTGGGCGCCGTCCCGGTCGAGGTAGCGGCGCGGCTCGATGCCGATGTGCGCGCAGATGCGCCGCACCTCGGAGTCGCGCCAGTAGACGAGGTGCGAGAGCTCCGCGAATAAGAGGGCGCGGCGCATGGGCGAGAGGTCTTCGATGCCGTGGTCGCCGCGCAGGTCGGACCAGACCTCGAAACCGTCGAACTCGGTCGCGGCGCGGTCATCGTGGGGGAGAGGCATGGGCGTGGGGAGGGGGGGGCTAGTGTCCTGACCTCAAAGTTCGCATAGAACTTAAGAGGAAGGTGGTTTTTTGGGAATTGGCTCGCTTCGCTTGCGGATTCGAGGTGGCGCGGATCTTTTTTCCAAATACGGCGTTGTTCGTCGGTCGTGAAGCCCGCTTCACTCCCTCCTCACGCCTTGTCTTTGACAAAGAATCTCTCGCGAATTTCTATGCGCTCTTATCAGTCAGGACACTAGAGGAAGACGGTGACGACGGCGGCGGTGAGGAGCAGGGCGCCGGCGAGGCGTTTGGCCATGACGGCGTGGCCGTGCAGGGCGGCCTCGTGATTGCCGAGTTTGTGGCCGATCAGCCAGACCAGCAAGACGCCCCACAGCGCGCGGGTCGAATAGATGATGTTCATGGCGGTGGCCTGCCCGAGGAAGGCGAGCGCGAGGTTCAAGATGAGGCCCTGCAGTCCGACGGCGGCGCCGCCGAGCAGGGCCAGCCGAACAGCAGGCTTGGGCACGCTGCGCAGCGGGGCGCTGAAGAACGGGATGAAGGCGAGCGAGCCGGCCGCGACCACCGCCACCATGACCACGACGAAGGGGACGGGGCCGAAGTCGGAGCTGCGGTAGCTGGCCAGGGTGTCGCTCGCCCCGAAGCAGGCGCAGGCGACCAGCGACCAGAGCACGGTGCGGGCGTTCTTGCGGAAGGCGCGCAGGCTGGCGCCGCCGAGCAGGAAGATGGCGGCGGCGGCGAGCCCGGAACCCGCCCAGAGCAGGGCGGGGACCTCGTCGGGTTTGAGGAAGAAGGAGAACAGGGCGACGAAGATCACCTTGACCCCCATCAGGGGCGACTGGACGGAGACGTCGCCCGAGCGGATGGCGAGGAAGGTGAAGACTTGGCCGCCGAAGAAACACAGGCCGCCGAGCAGCGCCCAGGGCAGATAGCGCCAGTCCGGGGCGCTGGCGGCGAACGGCAGCGAGACAGCGAAGACGACGAACAGGGCGAAATTGGAGAGGAATCCGGTCCGCAGCAGCCCGCCGCCCTCGCCCATCGCACGCTTGAGGAACAGCGCCCCGAACGGGTAGATCAGGGCGCTGGCGAGGGGGAGGAAGAGCACGGGGCGGGTCGGGTAGCGGGATCGGTGGGGAGCGTGGAGTCTACACCGGACTGACCCCGTGTCTCTGATCCAGTTGGCCTGCTACGGAGCGGGAGCCGGTGGCGGCGGGGAGCGGCGCTCTCTCTCGCCGTTGGCCGGCGCCCCGGTGCGGCGCCCCCGAGGGGACGGGGATCGGGTGGGCGGTCGCGCCGGTCGCCGCTCGGCCCTCCAAAGTGGAGCCGCGGCGTGGTGCGGTGCGGTGCGGTGCGGTCTCGCCTCTGGGAAACCGAGCCGCGGCGGGCGTGAGCGCAGATGAGGGGGGCGTCGATGGGAGCGGCGCTACTGCCGCTCCAGGATCTCCACCTCGTAGCCGTCTGGGTCGGTGACGAAAGCCATTTTCATCTGCTCGGGGTCAGCGAACTTCCCGCGCCACCCGTCGGGCCAAATTTCGATGCCCTTCGCCTCGAGGTCGGCACAGTAGGCGGAGATGTCCTCGACGCCGACGCAGGTGTGCATGAGGTCTTCGGGGAACTCGACTTTGTAGTCGGGCGAATGGGTGAGCTCGAGGAAGTGTTCGCTGGCGTCGAGTTCAAGGAAGGCGAGCTGGTTGCCCGCCGGGGACTTGTCGTTGCGCCGGGTGAGCTTGAAGCCGAGCTTCTCGTAGAAAGCGATGCTGCGGTCGAGGTCGCTGACGCGGATTCGGGTGTGGAGGAATTTGATGGGCATGGGTCTGAGGCGCCCTTCGGGGGCGGAGAGGGGAGATGGGGGGAGCGGTCTCAGCGCTCCGGGTGGTAGTAGCCGTCGAGCCAGTGGCTGGCTTGGGGACGGACGCGATCGGCCGCGACCTCCAGGTCGCCGAGGCGGAAGGCGATGCCGAGCGGCGTCTTGCCGGGGCGCGCGCCGCGCGTGAACGGGCCCTCGCCCCAGTGATCGCCCAGGGCGACGAGGTCGAAGCGGGCGGGCCGGGTGCCTGAGGTGTCGAGCTGGACCGCGCCGAGGAGATCTGCCTCGTAGCCGCGCACGCCGTCGGCGGTGGCCATGGCGGCCTTGCCGATGAGGCGGAAGCGGCCCTTCTCCGCAGGGATGGGTTCGATGCGCAACGCGCTGGATCTGACCTCGTCGCGCTTCCAAAACGGTGGCTCGCCGCGGGTGAAGTCGGTGAGGTGGAAGCGGGCGAGGCGCAAGGCGACATCGGTGGGGACGTCGCCGCCCCCGGCGTTCGCGGTCGCGAGCATGGCCTCCCATTCACCCTTTCGAATCCAGACGCGGTCGACGGCGGCGAGGTGGCCCCAGCCGTGGTCGTGGTCGTCCGGGCCGCAGGCCGCGAGGGTGCCGCCCGCGGCGCGCTTGAGGATGCGCTCGGAGGCGACGAGCACGATGCCGCCCTCGGGCGGATCGGCGTGGTAGCGGTCGCGGGAATCGAGTTCCGGCACCTCGACCGCGCCGGGGGCGCGTTCCGCGGCGGGCAGGGCCTCCCACTTGGCGAGCGCGTCCTCGATGAACGCCATGCGCCGCTCCAGCGAGCGGTTGTTGTTGAAGCCCAGCAGCTTCCCGGAGGCGGTGAGGATATAGTGGCCCTGTTTGGTCCCGTCGCCCTCGCCGCGGGGCCCCTGCTTGGCCACCTCCATGAAGAACCGGCCGGCGGCGTCGGTGCGTCGCCGGTTGTACCAGTCGTTGTCGGTGGCGGGGACGAATTTGGTCTTGAGGAGTTCGATGACTCCGGGGTCTGAGAAGGTCGACAACCTGTCGATCACACCGTTGTTTCACGTGCAGCCGAGCGGGTGGCCGTCCATCTCCCAGAGGTAGATCGGCTTGCCGGTGCGGGCGGCCTCGGCGCGGGCGGACCAGAGGTCGGCGTGCCAGGGGATGTCGAGCCAGGCGGTCTCGTCGGCGCGCGGCTGCATGAGGGCGTGCAGCGCAGGTAGATTTTCCGGGGTGAGTTCGGCGGGCGCGCCGGCCGGTGCGGCGTCGCCTTGGGCGAGCGCGCCCAAGCTGGCGAGCGGTGCGAACGCGGCGAGGTGGTGGAACTGCATGGGGACATGATGCCATTTCGCTTGCCTCAGGTCAAAGCTGACGTTGGGTCACCGGATGACCGCCTGCCCCCCGATCCGGATGCTCTTGCTCGCGATGATGGCGCCGTTCGGGCTGGCGTCCTGTGTGACGCCGCGGGGGAACTCCCATGCGCACCCTCATGGCCGCCCGACGGCGGTGATCGAATTGAAACGGGGAAGCTACCCGATGCTGCCCTGCGCCCCTTATTCGGAGGAACTCCGCGCCAAGGCGGCGGGCAACCCCGAGCTCCGCGATCGTTTTTTTTGGGGCAACTACGGGGGGCCGGGGTGTTCGGGCGGCGAGCCGGTGGACGCCATGGACCAGCTGTTCTACCAGCACGACATCGCCTATCTCGAGGGGATCAAACTGCGCGACCTGCGGCGTGCGGACCGCCTGCTGATCCGCCAGCTGAAGGCGCTCGACCCCGACGCGTTGACGCCGGAGGCGCGTTCCTACCGGCGCAAGGCGATGGTCTATTTCCGGCTGCCGATCAGCCGCTGGGTGGGCAAACCGAAGGACGTGCTGCTGCGGAGGCGCGAGGGGTCGCGGGTGCGGTGGGTGGAGTGAGTCGCCGGGAGGCGTTCTTGGTGGCGTCCGGTCTGATTCCGCCCGCCAAGGGGAGGGGACGGGCTTCGGCGCGCCGATGCTTCCGGCTACTGCGCGGGGATCTTGTTGAGCGTGTAGTAGGCGGTCTGGTGCCAGGGAGGGGCGCCGCTCCGGTCCTCCACCCCTGGGTAGCCGAGTTCGTGGACGTAGCCGGCGCGCAGGTCGCGGCAGCGGAGGCGGACCTTCCGTCCGTCTTCGGAAGGCTCTGCGGCGGTGACCTCGACGGGGCGGGTATCCAGCTCGGCGCCGCCGTAGCGGCTGTGCAGCGGGTAGGTGTAGCTCTGCATCCGGTAGCTCGCCGGGTCGGCGGCGGAGGTGCGGTCGACGGGGCGGGTGAAGATCAGCTCGAACCCGTCGGGGCGCGCGCGCATCTCTAGCAACTCGAAAGGGACAAGGCCGGTCGCGCGCACCCGGCACAGGCCGTAGGAGGCGCGGCCGAGGCTGCTCCAGCCGCGGTTGGTCATGCCGGCGAACATCGACGCGGGCGTTCCCGCGCCGCCGCCGCCGGCGAAGGCGACCGCCATCACCGCGCTGGGGAAGCCGTCGAGGAAGGGGAAGCAGGCGCCTTGGTACTCGCCACCGACCTTCTCGAGGAAGACGCGGTCGACGGCCGCTTCGGTGAACTCGCCGACGAACAGCTGGCCGGCGTAGGGGGCGAAGCCGCCGCCGGCCGGGGCCATGGCGAAGCCGGTGCGGCTGCGGCCGATCTTGCCATAGGGGAACCAGACGGCGGGGGGCACGAGCTGGGGAAGCTTCGCCAGGGCCTCCGGGTACGGCAGGCCGTCGACCTCCGCCGCCAGCGGCCGCAGGGGAGAGCCGTCGAGCGAGGCCGGGCTCAGCCCCTCCGGGTTGCCGTAGTAGGCGCCCGGCCGGAGATGGTGGAGGTTGTTGGTCGGGATCCAGTTGCCCTGCTGATCGGTGAAGAACAGATCGCCGCCCGGGCCGCGGCCGAGCCCGCAGGGCGAGCGCATGCCGGCGGCCATCGGCTCGACCCCTCCGTCGGGGCGGAGGCGCACCGCCCAGCCGCGCCAGGGCAGGTCGTTGCGCGATCCGGGGCCCATGTCGAGGTTCAAGGTCGCCCACAGTGCGCCCTCGCGGTCTTCGGCCGGTCCGTAGGCATAGCCGTGGTAGGCGCCGCTGACGTTCCAACCCCTCCCGAGCGAGAGATACTCGTCGGCGGTGCCATCGCCATCGGTGTCGCGCAGGGAGGTGACCTCGCTGCGTTGTGTGAGCAGCAGGGCGTCGCCGCGCCGCAGCAGCCCGAGCGGCTCGTCGAGGCCGGAGGCGAAGCGCTTGAAGGTGACCTCGCCGGGCGGGCCGGAGACGCCGCCGAGGACCCAGACCTCGCCCTTGCGGATCGCGACCGCGAGCCGGTCGCCGTCGAGGGGCGCGAGCGCGGTGACCTCGAGGGGGAGCGTTCCCGCATCGGGGCGCCAGTCGGCGTCGCGGGGGTTGTCGAGGCTGGCGCCGACGAGGATGTCGTCGACGGTGAAATAGGGGTTCTCCCCGGCCCGGGCTGAAGCGAGGCCGAGGGCGGCCAGCGCGATGCTGAGGGGGCGGGCTACCATCGGATCGGTTCGGTTTCGGTCAGCTCGCCGCGCGTGAGGGTGCGGGTGAGGTCGCCTTCGCCGTCGGGCGCGATGCGCTCCTCGATAAGGACTCCATCCTCATGATAGAGGAAGGTCGGGACGCCGGACGGATCGAGCCGGTAGCCGCCGAAGCGGCGCGCGCCGTGGGCGGGCGAGGGCCCGTCCCCCCGGAGGTCGGCGACGGGCTCCCCGAGCGGTTCGGCGGTGGGGTCGAGACGTGAGAACCAGGTCTTGTAGCCGTCGATGAAGCGGCCGCGCCAGGCGAGCGCGACCCGGCAGGTTTCGGCATCGTAGACGAAGTGGACCCCGGTGGGGAAGCCGACCGCGATCGCCTGTGCGCCGACGCCCTCGACCATGGTGCGCTGCACGACCGGTCGGTCGGTCGGGGTGATCTCGAAGGCGGTGCTGTCGTGGTCGGGGAAGCCCGGCGGCAGCGGGCGGCCTTCGGCGGCGGTGTCGAGGTAGGCCCAGATCGCCGCGATCTGGGCCTCGGCGTCGCCGCCGAGGACGGCGGTGTTGCTCGCTTCACCGCCGGGCCAAAAGGCTGGCATCAGGGTCCCGGGGCGCGTCGAGGCGGGGTCGAGGAGGTTGTCGCGGAACCAGCCGTAGCGGTAGCGCCCGGGGGCGCCGTCGAGCGACAGCGCGCGCATGGCGAGCCCGCGCCTGCCGCCGACGCCGTGGCAGGAGATGCAGCCGACGCCGCCCTCGGTGCCCAGCAGAACCCTGCCGGCATCGACATCGGCCCCGCCCGGGGCGGCGGGTTCCTCCCCGGGCAGGTCGGCGGCGGCGAATGCGGCCGCGAGGTGCGCGGTGCCGGCGTCGCCGAAGACCGGCATGCGGGTTTCGAGGTAGGGGCGCACGCCGCCCTCGCCGGCGAGCGCCGCGGCGAGCGCCGCCGATTTGAGCTTGCGGCCGACGCCGTCCAGGTGGGGCGGGAAGCGCCCCTCGTCGCCGAGGGTCGGGTCGCCGGTGAAGAAGGGCTCGCGCGTTGCCAGAGGGCCGCCGACGCCGCCGCGCCCGTGGCACGCATAGCAATTCAGTGCCGACAAGGTGTGCGCGAGCGGGACGGGTGGCGCCCCCTCCGGCTGCGGTGCGGAGAGCGTTTGGCGTTGGGCGGCCGAGAGCGAGGGGTAGGGGAGCGAGGTGCAGGGCCCGCGGCCGGCGATCTCGGCGTAGCCCGGGGCGGGCGGGGCGGGCGCGCCCGGTTCGTGGCAGGCGGCGCAGTTCAGCTCCGAGTAGAGTTCGGCGCCGGCCCTGGCTTTGGCGGGATCGGGCTTGAGCGGTCGGTGGGGGGCGCGATGGTCGTTCTCGGCGAGTTCGTGGCTGCCGAGCAGGTGGGCGGCGATGTCGGCCGCCTCGCCCGGGGTGAGCTTCATGTCTGGCATGCGGCCGCCGCGGCGGTGGTCGAGCGGCCGCATCAGGAAATCGGTCAACGCGGGGAAGGGGAACTTCGCCGCCACGTGCCCGAGCGGCACCAGCCCGGGCTCGGCGGCGCCGGGTTCGTCCACCGGGTCGTTGTGGCAGGCGGCGCAGCCGATGCGGGCGAAAAGCGTGCGGCCGGTCTCCGGCGAGGCGTACTTGAAGAGCTTGGGCGGCTTCCAGTCGCGCCGGGTCGCGAGGTGGTGGGCGATGGCCTCTGCGGCGTCGCCGCGCTCCGCCTCTGGGAGGGCGGCGAGCGGGTGGGGCATCGTCGTGCCCGGGTGGGCGGCATCCGGGTCGGCGAGGAAGGCGATCAGCCAGTCGCCGTGCAGGCGCGCGCCGGCGCCCGACAGGTCCGGTGCTCCCTTGGGCTTCAGGGCGGGGGGGGCGCCGGCGTGGCAGGCGGTGCAGTTGAGTTCGGTGGCCAACAACCCGGAGGAGGCATCGCCCGCCGTGTCGCGGTCGAAGCCCGGCACCGCCGGCGCGGCGGGCGCCGCATCGAGGGCGAGCGCCAGCAGCAGGGCGGGCGCGGCTTTGAATCGCGAGGCGGTCACCTTTGGTCGGCCTGCGGCCCGGTCGCGTCTAGGCATCCACCGATGTAGGCGCGGCTCGTGTTGATGGCGGCGCTGATCTCCGCGACGGACGGCAGGATCGGGATGCCGCGCGGTACGGGGTGCATGAAGATCTCGGCGTAGCCTGCGAAGCCGACATCGCGCAGCGCGGCGACCACCGGCCGGTAGTCGAGGCCGCCGCCGAAGCCCGGCATCTGCTGCATCTCGACTTCCTTGGGCGCCTTCGTGTGCATGCCCTCCGAGTGTTCCTGGAAGTAGATGAAGGGTAGGTTCGCGGCGCCGAGCTCGCGGATCAGGGCGGGGATCTGGTCGGCGAAGGCGTGCAGGTGGTGCGGGGCGAAGGCGACGCCGAGCTGTGGCGAGCGGTTGAGTTCGGCAAAGTAGCGCAGCGAGTCGGGGTGGTAGAGGAGTTGCTTGCTGTGGTTTTCGACGGCGATCTTCAGCTCGTGCTCGGCGGCGGCCTCGAGGTGTGGCTTCATCCGCTCGAGGAAGTCCCTCACCGCGGCCTTCGCCTCGGCGCCGCTCGGTTCGGAGGGCTTCGCCGTGCCGCAGACCAGGACCTCGGCGCCGAACGAGGCGGCGATCGGCATCTCCTCCTGGAGGCCGAACGGTCCGAGCGGGTAACGCGTGAACACGGCGGGTTTCACCCCGTGCTCGGCGAACAGTCCGCGCGCGGCCTCGTGGCCGAGGGCGTCGATCTGTTCGCGGTGGTCGGCGTGGACCTTGCACCAGATGTCGATCGCCGCGCTGCCGGTCCTCGCGACTTCGGGCAGCACCTCGCGGAGCGGGAAGGTCGCGTACATCGCCGACGAGAGGACGTAGCGGAGCGAGAACGACTCGGCCACCTCGGCGGCGCGCAGGCGGTGCGGGAGAAGCGGGGCGGCGCCCGCGGCTGCGAGACGGGCGAGCGCGGACCGGCGCGGGAGTGGATCGGAGGGGGTGTCCATCGCCGGGAGCCTCTCACAGGCGGCTGGTAGATGCCAAGCGAGGAGTCTGACGGACTTCCTCAGCGATCTTCCGCCATGGTCTTCAACACGGCGTTCCGCCGCCGGAGGAAGTGAGCTAGATGGCGGCGGAGGATGAGACGTTCGGCGAGGCGTCCGAGGAGGCCACACGGTGCGCGGAAATGGAAGTGGTCGCGCATGAGGGTCGAGTCGTCTGGTTTGGATTCGAAGAGGTGCTCGTGGCGCATCTCGGCGAACGGGCCTCGGGTTTGTTCGTCGACGAAACGATGCGGCCGATCGAATTCGGTCACCGCGACGGTGAGGCGCCAGCGGAGCCCTAGGTGGCGGGCTTGCCAGGTGATGGTGTCACCGAGTTCGGCGAGTCCCGTGGTTTTGCCGTCGACGGCGCGTTCGCCGGTCCCGGGGGACGAGGCGAGGTGGGCGTCGATGCTGCGTGCGAGGTCGAAGACCAGCTCCGGTGGTGCGGCGATCGGAGTTTGGAGTTGGATCGGAGGCATGGTTGGGGACGGGTCCGTCAGGGTGGACGCTCGATGAAGAGTTCGCCAGCCCGCCGCCGGACGTGAAGGTCGCCGGGCAGGTTGACTTTGGCCGGGCCGCCGGGGGCGAGCAGGGAGAGGGTGCGCTCGACTTCAGCGAAGCCGAGGTCCGGCACGCCCCGAATCGCCAGCCAGCGGTGGACCGCGCGGCGCGCGAGGGCGGTCGGGAGGGAGCGGAGCGCCTGGGCAGGGAGGCGGGACGCCGTGTAGGGGACCGTGTCGAGGAGGGAATCGAGCAGCGCCGAATCGTCGGCGGCGATGTCGGCCGCGCGGGCGATGGCGGGGCTGACGTCGCGGCCGAAGATTTCGCACAGCAGGGGGAGGAGCTCCAGCCGCAGGCGGTTGCGGGTGTGATCGGGAGATCGATTCGAGGTGTCTGTCCGATGGCGGAGGCGGTGTGCGGCGGCGTAGGCTTCGATCTCGGCGCGGCGGATCGAGAGCAGCGGCCGGAGGAGGGTGAGCTGTCGATCGCCGGCGCGAAGGGCGCTGCGCGCCGCCATCCCGCGCAAGGTCGCCGAGCCGCGGCAGAGGTGGAGGAGCACGGTCTCCGCTTGGTCGTCAGCGTGGTGGGCGAGGAAGACGCGGCGGGTGCGGAAGCGACCGCAAGCGCGGGCGAACAGCGCGTGGCGGGCGGTGCGGCCTGCGGCTTCGATCGAGATCCGCTGCTCGCGCGCAAGGCCGCGCACGTCGGTGCGCTCGATCGCGTGGTCGAGCCCGAGGCGGGTGGCGAGCCGGCGCACGAAGGTGGCGTCGGAGGTGGAGGCCCGCCCGCGCAGGCGGTGGTCGAGGTGGCAGACGACGAGCCGGTCACCCCAGCTGGACGCCAGCAGCGCGTGCAGCAGCACGACCGAATCGATGCCTCCCGAGACGGCCACGAGCGCCCGCCCGCGCGGCCTTCTCGCCCAGTCTGGGAGCAGGAGTTTTGGCGGCTTCGGATTTGGCATGGGCATGGACGGGGGCGTGGCCGCATCCGGTCACCTGCCGCGGGTTGCGGCCGGGGTGGTTCCGATGCGCCTCGCGGGGCCGATGGGTTCAAGGTCGGGGCGGAGTCAGCTGCGCCGCACCGGGGCGCCGTCCGGCCGGCCCCTGTGTCGCAGGGCTCCCTGCACCCGCGCCGGTTCGCAAGTGGGCGCCCGGGGGATCTACGGGGGGTGCGGCTCGGGACCCCGTGATCGATCTGGGCCAGGAGTTCCTAGCTCTCGTTTTCCGTGACGCGAAGGAGGATCGTCGGGGTGGTGGCGGGATCCGGCACCGGGCCGATCGTGCCGGCGGCGCCGTCGTAGGAGTAGCTCGTGATGTCGCCGGCGGAGGCGTAGGAGTCATCGATCTCGTTCCAAGTCTCGCCGTCGGTGGACCATTCGAGGATGTAGGTTTTGCCGGGCTTCGAGTTCCAGCTGATCTCGAGGACGCCGCCGCCGAGCTCGACCTCGCTGATTTGGAGGGGAGCGATATTGCCGGGGACGCCGAAGAACTCCAGTTCCCCGAGTTGGTAGCGCGCGCCGCTCGCGGCGCCGGTGGCGAAGCAGATGAAGCGCAAGGTCGTGTAGGCGGGCGGAGCTTGGAAGTGCACGCCGGCATTGAATCGGAGCACCTCCAGCCGCTGGGTCCAGACGGGGGTGGCGGGGTCATCCTGGCGGAAGATCGTCTCGAAATTCACACCGTCCTCCGACCCTTGGATCTCCCAGACGCGGGGGTCCCTGGTCGGCGTATCGTTCGCTGAACTGATGGTGAAATGGGTGAGCTGCACGGGCTCGTCGAACGTGGCGCTCACCCAGAGCGGGTTGGTGGGGAAGGCGGTCGCCCCGTCGCCGCAACACCATTTGTCGTCGCCGCCACCGACGAGGTTGTCGAAGACGTTGAAGGCGGCTTCGCCGGCGCCGAAAGCGGCCTCCTCGCTGGCGGCGAAGGTGGCGTTGTAGTTGATGTCGGCCTGTGGGTCACCGTCGTTTTCGGGGTCGGTCAAATCCCCTCCCAAGAGAGCCGGGGTTCCGAGCCCGAGAAAGATGGGCTCGCTGGGGAAGTCGTTGCGGTCGTTGGGGTCTGTCCCCGCGGCGACCTCGGCGCCGTCCTCGAAGCCGTCGCCGTCGCTGTCCGGGTTGTTCGGATCGGTGCCGGTGTCGGCGGCCGAGACGAAGCTGCCGCCGGTGGTCTCGACGTTGTCGGCGAGGCCGTCGTCGTCGCTGTCGGGATCGATCGGGCTGGTGCCGGTATCCGCCGGCGAGAGGTAGGTCCCGGTGGCGGTCTCGACGCCGTCGCGCAGGGTGTCGCCATCGGTGTCGGGGTCGTTGGGGTCGGTGCCGGCGTTGTATTCCTGCAGGTTCGTGAGGTCGTCTTCGTCGGGGTCGGCGCCGGGATCATCGACGCCGAACTGCTCCTCCCAGAAGTCCGGTATGCCGTCGCCGTCGAGGTCCTCCCCCTGCGCGACGTCGATGCTGATGTTGTCGATCTCGGTTTGCACGAACGCTCCGCCGGTGCGGGCGCCGACGATGAGGCGGGCGCTCACCGATGCGAGATCGAAGCCGCTCACGGCCACGTTCGAGAAGAGGGTATGTTCGATCGCTGTGCCGTTCACATCTTCGACGAGCACGAGATCGAGGAGCGTCCCGGCCGCGCCGGCGGTGGCGGTGAGGCGGGCGCGGTGGAAGAGGTTGTTGTTGAGCGGAAAGGGGGCGGTGGCGCTGTGCAGGACCGCGGCGGTGCCGGCCGGGCCGGTGACGCGGACGTTGTTGCCGTTCGGGCCGCCGCCATCGTAGACGTCGAGCCCGACGACGAGAGCGGACGGGAAACCGCCGGCGACCGTGGGGTCTTCCCACTGCTGGCCGGACGCGCCCGGGTTCGCCGCCCCGGTCGCGCCGTAGGTGGCGGTGTCAAAAAAGCCGAAGGCGAAGCCGTCCGCGGCTTCGCCGCAGCAGCCGCCCGCCGTCGTGTTCGCCGCGTCGTCAGTCATGCGGAACTCGATCTCGGCGATGAGGCGGGCGCCGCGCAGCGGCACGGCGTCGAACGCGAGACTGTTGTTGATGCTCCCCGAGAGGCTGGTGATACGGGCGGCCATCGCGTTGGGAACGGGTGAGACGTCGACCACGGAGGGGGCGGCGCCGCCGGTGTTGGTGAAGGCCCAGGTCGAGTTGATCGCGCCGCCGTCGAAGTCCTCGGCGAGGACGATCTCGGCGGGCGCCCGGAGGGGGTGGAAGAGCGCGATGAGCACGAGGAGTGCGAGGAGAGCCGCTGAGGGGGCAGTGTGGACTGGCTGGGGGGCGGGGGAGGGCATGGTCGGGGAGCGGTTGGAGTTCGTGGTGGAACGGGAGAAAGGGTTGGGCAGCCGCACGATGCTGCATTTGACTTCTGCGGCGGTCTCGGAGTCAAGCGTGAAACGGTCGCCAGCGGGTGGGCGGCGAATTTGCGTTGCGATGCTTGGCGATTTATAATCTTCACCAATGAAAGCGCGCATCGTCAGGTTCGCCGCCCTGTCCGCCTTGGTGCTCATCGCGGCGCCGGGCGCTGCCTGCAAACACATCAACCGTGACGAGCGCCCGCTCTCCCGCATCGACCGCGATCGCGGCCCGCTGGTTTTGGACGGTCCGGGGAGGGGGCGGGCGGACCGCGGGCGCTCCGACGAAGACCGGTCGCTTCTCGTCCGCAGCCTGCCATGGAACTGGTTTCGCTAGGAGGCTGTCAGACTTTCCCGTTCCGCCGCGAATGGTTGGATCCATTGCCCAATTCGCCCCCGCTGTCTCGTCGCTGACGTCGCCGCATGGCAGATTATCTTCGACCGCGACGCCCGGCATCACCCCCATTTCCACGCTGCCTCGAAATCGAACCCGACCGATTCCCGCTCCCGCTGATGATCAGGGTTCATCCTGACTGCGAGCTGAGCGCGTGGGCGGCGCCATGCGCTCTTGGCGCCGCTGGGGAGCTGGCCTAATATCGACCGCGCGCCGACCGTTTCTTCAACAACCCCCGAGATCCCCATGCACACCCCCGCCCCACCTCCGCCGCTGAGCGTCGCCCCGCCGCACGCGTCACACCCACCGCTGCCGGACGAGATTTCGAGCGCGGTGGTCGAAGCGGAACGCAACCGATCTCGGGCCGCGGCCCTCGGGATCGCGGCGCTGGTGCATGTCCTGCTGGTGTTCGCTTTGGGGTGGATCGTGTTCTCCGCCTTGGAGCCCGAGCAGATCGAGGTCGCGATCGCGGCCTCGGCCGAGTCGTCGGAAGTCAAGCCGACCCGGGACACCTTCGCCCAGCGGGTGGTCAACGACAAACCCTCGCCGCCCTCGAACACGGCGACGCAGACGATCTCGTCGAATGCGGTGTCGCCGATCGCCGTGCCGACCACGGACGTTCTGAACGACGTCCCCGCGTTCGGTGCCGGCTTCGGAACCGGCTTCGGGGCGGGCGGCTTCGGCAACGGGAGCGGCGCGAGTTTCTTCGGCACCACCGGGGGCGGCAACCGGATCATCTTGGTGATCGACACCTCGACGAGCATGAACGGCAACTGCGGGGCAGCTGGGATCGAGGCCTTGCGGCGCGAGATCGACAAAACGATCAGCGCCCTTTCGCCGCAGACGCGCTTCAACATCATCTGCTTCGGCAACGACGCCGATGGCTTCGTGAGCCAACCGGTGGTCGCCAACCCCGAGAACGTGTCGAACGCCCGCGAGTGGATGAAGGATTACTTCATCAACAGGGACTTCACCCGCACACGGACGTCCAAGTATGGCAACGCGGGCCGCGACGGGAAGGGGATCGCCTACACGCCGATCCCGCCGTCATCGATCCGGTCGTTGCAGGGGACCTCGGGCGGATCGCGCATGGACCTCGCCTTGGTGGCGGCATTCAATCAGAAGCCCTCGACGATTTTCCTCATCGCCGACGGCGAACCCAGCACGTCGCGCAACGGCCGGCGTCTGAGCAACAAGGCGATCGTCGACCTGATCGAGGAGGAGGGGAAGGAGATCTGCCGCGGCGCCCTGCCGACGGTCAACTGCATCAGCGTGAAGGGGATCGGCGAAGAGATCCTGAAGGACATCGCCAAGCGGTTCCGGGGCAAGTACAAAGCCGTCGAACCGGCGAAGATCTAGCCCGAATCGATCACCAAGCTCCGGGCTGTGGCTCGCCCTCGTTGACGCTGAGGGTGTTGGCGTGGTGACCGGCTCGGGCAGGGTGTTCACCCAGCCGCTTCGCCTGTCCCGGCCGCCGCCTACTCAGCGTCAACGAATGGCAGCGCCTCGCCTGCGGATGTGGTGATCGATCCGGGCTAGCCCCAATGCCTTTAGGGAAAGTTAACGATCTTTACGACGAAGGCCCCCTCGTGGGATTCGGTTTTCGTTAGTCTCGGCCACCCGCGTATCGGTTGGCGTATTTTGCGCGGGCAGCTTCTCGGGCGCCTTG
>JAUIGD010000059.1 GCA_030430255.1 Verrucomicrobiia bacterium | reverse complement strand
GCATGGTCAATATCGCGAGCCGGCCCGCCCGCGGGGAGAAAACGCGTCACCCTCCGGCCAGAACCCGCGCGCGGTGGCCCCCGCAAACTAAGTCCGACAGGCTCCTAGCCCGGATCGATCACCACATTCGCAGGCGAGGCGCTGCCATTCGTTGACGCTGAGTAGGCGGCGGCAGGGACAGGCGAAGCGGCTGGGTGAACACCCTGCCCGAGCCGGTCACCACGCCAACGCCCTCAGCGTCAACGAGGGCGAGCCGCAGCCCGGAGCTTGGTGATCGATTCGGGCTAGCGCAACATGGCGCGGATGCGCCAGTGCCTGCCGGGGAGGCCCGGTGCCCGCAGGCGGACGTTCTCGACGCCATCGGCGGCTGGGACCGTCTCCACCTCGACCGCGCCCTCTGCCAGCGTCCAGCCCTCCAAATCGCCCGAACGTTCGAGTTGGTAGCTCAATCCCAGCCCGGCATGGCCGGCCGGGCGGCGGTAGATGAGATCGAAGCCGCCACCCGCGGCGGAGGCTTCGATACGGAAGCTCGGCGCGTCGGCGGAGAGAATGTCCGTGGCGAAGGCGTATTCGGCGAAGTCGTCCAGCCCGTCCGAATCGGCGTCGGAACCCGGCGCGACCGTGACTCCGCGCGCGGCCGCCCATTCGCTGAACAGCAGGAACGCGCCGGTTTGTTCGGCGACCAACTCAGGCAGGAGGAGGAAGTCGGAGCTGTCGAGCCCGCGGTTCAGGCCGTGGATCGCCAACACGTTGTCGCCCTCGCGTAGCGCGTGGAGAGCGGGCGTCACGTCGATCTCCTCGAAGCGCAACGCCTGGTCGTCCGGGTGCGAACCCGTCGCTTCCGAGTTCCAAGCCAGCGCTCCCGCTGGCGCCAGGCGGCGGGCGATCTCGATCCCGTTCATGTAGGCGACGAAGCCGTCGTCATACTTCATCCGCAGCTCGAGGCCGCCGAACCGGTCCACCCCATCGGCCCGGAAAGGCACATGCACCAGCACCGAGGTGTTGCGGTCGAACAGGGCCGGTTCGACATCGGCGCCGATGAGCGACGTGTAGGTATTGGACGAAGATCGCTCATATCCCACACCGGTCGTCCCGGCCTCCCACGAAGACAGGTCGGCCGAATGGTCGTGCCAGGCGACGCCGCCCGGCGCGAGATCGGCGGCCGACGCGGGAACCCTCCACCGGCATGGTGCCCCTGCTGCCAGGAGGGTCTCCTCGGGCAGCGCCATGGACACCCGCAGCGTATCGGATCCGGTGCGCCCGCCGCTCGCGGCGGTGAGGCGCAGCACGTAGTCGCCCGGGATGGAGAAGCTCGCCGAGGTGATCGGTGATGCCGGGTCGCTGAACAGGACCTCTCCGGGGCCGGAGGCCTTCTCCCAGCTGAAGGTCACCGGTTCCGCCCCGAGGGAAGAGGCGATGGCGGCGATCTGGTGCCCGGCGAGGCGCTGCCCGTAGATGCGCAGATCGTCCAGTTGCCCCTGGAACCCAACCATCCCAGTCCCTCCGTTGCCGCCGCCGTCCGTACCCCTGCCGAAGTAGGCCGATCCCAGATCCTCGGTCTCATTGAAGAAGGCATTGCTCCCCAGGGCCATCCTCGCGCCGTCGAGATACATGTAGAACCCACCCTCTTCTTGGGACATCGCGATATGGTGCCACTCGCCGTCGTTGACGATCGCCGGGGCCTCGAGGCGGGTGTTCACATGCGAATAGCTGAGCGTTTCCCAAACCGGCCGCCCGTCTTCCAAGAACAAGCGGAAGCGGCGGCGCGTCCCGCCCTGCGCGTTCATGTCGGCCGCGCCGAAAATGATCTGGTCGCCAGCTGCGGCCGTCTTGAACCAGGCGCAGATCGCCCCTTCTTGGATGGCGTCGATCGCCCCTTTGTGGGCGTTCAGGTCGACGTATCCACCGCTCAGCGCCAGCGCCCTCCCATGGCGCCCCCCGGATGTCCAGCTGGCGCTGCCCTCGACCGTCACGTGCCGCCCTGCCGGGCTGGCATCTGGGACCGTCGCGCCCCAGGTCTCGTCCAGCGGCCACCAGCCGACCAAGCTGGAGGGCGGGGGGGCGCTGCCCCCGGGGCTCACATAGCCATCGCCTAGCAACATCACCGAATCGCCCGCAGCGATCTCCCGGTCGGGGCCGGCCGAGGCGACCGGGGCGTCGGCCTCGCCCAGCAGCGAGATCGCGGAGCCACCGATGTGGCCGATGTAGAACCGGTCGGATACCTCCCGGGTGAGGAACACCAGGTGGCCGTTCGGGGCGATCTCCACGCTCCGGTCGACGATGTCGCCCTCCCACAGGTGTTCGTCGTAGTCCCAGATCGGCACGCCGTTGCTGCGCCGGAACCGGCGGATCCGCGATGGGCAGGCGCCGTAGACGGACGCGCCGTCCTGCAGGATGCAGATCGCGCTGCCGTACGGTTCGTCGTATGGCCAGAACGAAAGGGCGCCGGTGCCCTCGTCCCAGACGCTCACCCCGTAGGTGCCCCCGGTCGTCCGGTAGAAACGCCCGTACAGCTCGTCGACCTCAAAGTCGCGCGATCCGACCCCGCTGTCGGCGAGCCCCCCGACGCGCCGCGGCGGGGCCGGATCGCGCAGCTCGTACTCTTCATAGGCGTCACCCAGCCCGCTGAGCCCCCGTTGCGCGACGAACAGCCGCGCGCCGCCGTAGGCGCTCTTGAGCATAGGGAGGTAGTCGTGCTGCACGCCGGCCGTGACGCTCATCGTGGCGCCCGTGTCGGCATCGATTTGATAGAGATCGCCGTCCCAAACCCCGTAGAGATTGCCGCCCGGACCCTCGGCCATACTGTAGAAGGAGCGCTCCATGTGGATGATGTCGAGGGTCCGCAAGCCGGGGCGCGAGAGCTTCTGCGCGCGTTGCGCCCCCGGCAGCAAAACCCAGAGGGCGTCCGAGGTGCGGCTGACGAAGGGGATCCCCTGATGCGGGTCCCCGTCGAGGGCGCTCGCGGCGCTCAACCGGCCCTCCGCCGTGTGGTAGGCCAGCACCCGCGACCGGGTGTCGTCCAGCAGGTACACCACGTCGTGAACCGGGTCGGCGACCGTCTCTCCGGGCACGAAGGGCAGCCCGGCGTAGGTGAGCGGGGCGGGGTCGACCAACTCGGCACCCTCCGCCGCGGTGCTGGCGAGCAGCACCGTCGCGCACGGCACCAAGACGACGGGGAGGGGCGGTCGCTGGGGCATCCCCCACTTGCTAGCACATCGGCCGCGATCATCAAAGCCACCCGGGGAGGGATTCGCGCCGATCCCGCGGTGGTCTCGCTCCGCTCGTTCCCCGAGGTCATGCGGAGGGATGCGTTTTTTGTCTTGGACATCAATCGCCGGATGGCATTATGGAGCCCTCCTCTCTCAAACAAAAAACCCCCAACCCCAATTCGATGAAATTCCCCCTTTTCGTCATCGGCGCCTCATCTCTGTTCGTTTTGGCCGCCCATGCCGGTTCGATCGGCATCAACTTCGGCGCCGGCCGCGCGGGCGCCAACCTCGATCCCGGCACCACGGCGGGCGTCGTCCCCCAGCAGAACTGGAACAATGCCGCAGGCGCGTCCGGTGGCCCGCAGGCCTTGATCGATGCCGCCGGCGTCGATGAGGGGGCGACGGTCACCTGGGCGACCGATGAGGAATGGAGCGATGGCACGCCGGTCGATGGCGACGGCCAGCTGCTGGTCGGCTGGGTTTCGGAGAACGGCGACCCGGGCTCGACGATCGATGTCGCGGGCATCCCCTACGCCCAATACGACCTCTACGTCTACATGCATCACGACCGGGCCAACGAAGACACCGTGCTCGGCGAGGCGGGCGGCGCCTTCCCGGAGTTCACCCTGCGCGAGACCGACGACGATGGGCTCGGCGACGAGACGCTCGGCACGGTCACCTTCACCCAGCAGCTCGACTCGGGCGGCGACCCGGGCAACTACGCCGTGTTCTCCAACCTGACCGGCGGCACCCTCAGCCTGACGCTCGGCGTGGGCGCCGGTGCCAGGGCGCCGATCAACGGCTTGCAGATCGTCGAGGTGGACAGCGACGACAGCGATGGCGACGGACTGCCCGACGACTGGGAGTCGGTGCTCATCAACTTCGACCCCGGCGATGCCGTCGACGGCCTCGAGGACGTGCTCGGCCCGAACGACGCCGGCACCTCGGACTTCGACATGGACGGGTCACCCGACGCCGAGGAGTTCGCGCGCGGCACCATCGCCACCGACGAGGACAGCGACAACGACGGCTACCTCGACGGCGTCGAGGACAAATCGGGATCCTGGGGCGGGGCGGGCGCCACCGGCACCGACCCGCTGAAGGCCGACACCGACGGCGACACCCTAGTCGACGGCGTCGAGAACCCGGACCTGCCGAGCATCGACGAGACCCAGACCGGTACCGACCCGAACGTCGCCGACTCCGACGGCGATTCCCTGCGCGACGACTGGGAGATCGCCAACGGCCTCGACCCGACCGACGACGGCACGGTCGATGCGGCCAACGGCGGCAGCGGTGACCCGGATATGGACGACTCCGACAACGCCAACGAGCAGCTCGTCGGCACCGACCCCGGGGACCCGGACAGCGACGGCGACGACCTCCTCGACGGCCACGAATCCAACGACGGCCTCTATGCCGGGGCGACTGCCACCGGCACCGACCCGCTGAACCCGGACACGGATGGCGATACCTTGCCCGACGGGGTCGAGAACCCGACCCTGCCTTTCGTCGACGGCGACCAGACCGGCACCGACCCGAATTTGCTCGACACCGACGCCGATTCGCTCTCGGACGGCTGGGAGGTGTTCGCCGGCCTGGACCCGACCGACGGCGGCGACCGCCCGGAGGTCACCGGTGGCGCGATCGGCATCAACTTCGGCGCCGGCCGCGAAAACGCAGCGCTCGACGCCGCCGCGGTCGCCGGCGTGGTGCCGCAGGCGAACTGGAACAACGCCGCCGGCAACTTCGGCGGTCCCGTCGGCCTGCTCGACGACTCCGGGTCCGCCAGCGGCGCGACCTTGGAGTACAACACCGATGAGGAATGGAGCTCCGGGACGCCCGGCAGCCCCGACGGCACCCTGCTCACCGGCTGGATCGCGACCCAGAACACGAACGGCAGCAACACGATCACCATCAGCGCGATCCCTTACGCCAGCTACGACCTCTACTTCTATCTCTACCACGACCGCGGCAGCGAGGACATCGACATCAGCGAGACCGGCGGCGCCTTCCCCGACTACCGCGGCCACGAATACGACACCGACATCGCCCACGACATTGTCTGGATCGGCCAGACCGCCAGCGCCACCGAAGATGCCCAGCGGGGCAACTTCGTCGTCTTCCGCGACTTGAGCGCGGGCGAACTGAACCTCGTCATCAATGCCGCCGGCGACCTCGGTTCCGCCGACCGCGGCGCCATCTCGGGCATCCAAATTGTCGCTGCGGGGCCGGCCGCGCCTTTCGCGATCACCGACATCACTTACGACCGCGGCGCTGGTGTCGTCGCCCTGACTTGGAACTCCGAGCCCGGCGCGAACTACGGCATCGAGACCTCGACCGGATTGACGCCGGACGGCGAACCTGGCGGCTGGGCGGAAATTGACGATTTTGCCGCCGACGGACCCAGCAGCACGTACCTGCACTTCCTCCCCGATCCGGCGCCGCTCGACCTCAACTACCGCATCCGGCTGTTCGACCAATAGGCGTAATGTTTTGGCTTGCCCGAAATCTCCTTTGGTGACAAAAACGACACTTCTCCCAAACGTATCGATGAAATCCCTCCTCCTCCCAAGCATTGCTCTCCCGCTGTTGCTCGGTGCTGCCCAAGCGGCTTCGATCGGCATCAACTTCGGTGCCGGCCGCGCTGGCGCCAGCCTCGACCCCACCACCTCCGCCGGCGCCGTGCCGCAGACCAACTGGAACAACGCCGCCGGCGCTTCGGGCGGCCCGCTCGCCCTCAATGACGACGCCGGCGCAGCCAGCGGCGCATCGGTCACCTGGGCGACCGACGAGGAGTGGAGCGACGGCTCGCCGACCGACGGCAACGGCCAACTGCTGCTCGGCTGGATCTCCGAGAACGGTGACCCGGGCTCCACCGTGAGCATCACCGGCATCCCCTACCCGGAGTACAGCCTCTACGTCTACATGCACCACGACCGCACCAACGAGGACACGATCTTCGGCGAAGTCGGCGGCGCCTTCCCCGACTTCACCCTGATCGAGACCGACCTCGACAACGGCGTCGATGAGACGCTCAGCTCCGTGACCTTGGTGCAGCAGACCACCTCCGGGGCCGGCGAAGGCAACTACGCCGTCTTCTCCGGCCTCACCGCCGCCAACCTCGACCTCACCATGAGCGTCGGGATCGGCCAGCGTGCCCCCATCAACGGCATTCAGATCGTCGCGATCCCGGAGCCCTCGGGCGCTGCCTTGCTCGGCCTCGCCGGTCTCACCCTGCTGCTGCGCCGCCGCCGATAGTCCGGGACGCACCCGCCCGCTTCATCGGACGACCATCCCGATCCTTCGCAAGCCGCAGCGGCCAAGGTGTCGCTGCGGCTTTTTTCCGCCCATGTCCCCACACCTGCCCGCCGCGTTGCTCGCCGCCTGCGCTGCGCCCGCGATGGCGGCGGCGCCGCTGTTCGAGCGCTGGCCCGCCCCGGAGTCGGGGGTCGACTTCGTCCACCCGCTCCTCGAAGACCACCCGCAGGCCTACCTCTACCACTCGGGCTTCGCGGTCGGCGCCCTGTGCCTCGGCGACGTCGATGGCGACGCCGTCCTCGACCTCTATTGTGTCAGCGGCCCGGGCGACAACCGGCTCTTCCTCGGGCGCGGCGGCGAGGGCTTCCGGGAGGCCAAAGCGCCGCAACTGGCGGGCGGCGACCGCTGGGGCACGGGCGCGAACTTGGTCGACATCGACAACGACGGCGACCTCGACCTCTACCAGTGCCATTTCGCCGCGCCGAACCAACTGTTCCTCAACGACGGCCGCGGCGGTTTCACCGAAGCGGAGGGTGCGCTGGGGCTGGCGGTGACCGACGCCTCCATGGCCGCCTACTTCGCCGACGCCGACAACGACGGCGACCTCGACGCCTTCCTGCTCTGCAACCGCTGGTACGATCCCGCCGGGCGACCCGCGCGCCCGCCGTTCCGCATGGAGGGCGGGCGCCCGGTGATCCTCGAGGAATACCAGCGCCACTACCACGCGCTGCCGAAACCCGGCGGCGGGTGGAAAGTCGATGACTACGGCCGCGCCGACTACTTTTTCCTCAACCGCGGCCCCGGCGCCGACGGCCTGCCGCGCTTCGAGGATGCGAGCGAGGCCTCCGGCCTGCGCATGAAGGGCTTCGGCCTGTCGGCGGTCTGGTGGGACTTCGACGGCGACCTCGACCTCGACCTCTACGTCGCCAACGACTTCACCCCCGCCGACCGGCTGTTCCGCAACGATGGCCCCGGCGCCGATGGCGTGCCGCGCTTCACCGACGTCGCCGCGCAGCTGCTGCCCGCGACCACCTGGTCGTCGATGGGCAGCGACGTCGCCGACGTCGATCGCGACGGGCGCCCGGACCTGTTCGCGGTCGACATGTCCGCCACCACCCACCTGAAGGCGAAGGTCAACATGGGGGCCCTCAGCCCGGCGCACCGGCACCTGCTGGAGACCGGCGCGCCGCGCCAGGCGATGCGCAACCACCTGTTCCTCAACACCGGCGCCGGCATGTTCCGCGAAGCGGCCTGGGCGGCGGGCGTCGCCAGCACCGACTGGAGCTGGACGGCGAAGTTCGGCGACCTCGATAACGACGGCTGGCCGGACCTGTTCGTCTCCAACGGGATGGCGCGCAATTTCACCGACGCCGACCGCTCGGCAGAGATCGGCAGCCTGGCGCGGGCGCGGGTCGGCCGCACGATGTGGCAGCTCTACAGAGACACGCCGCCCATGCCGGAGGCGAACCTCGCCTTCCGCAACCGCGGCGGCGAGAAGTTCGAGAAGCGACCCGACTGGGGCTTGGGGCTGGTCGGCATGAGCTACTCGAGCGCCATGGGCGACCTCGACAACGACGGCGACCTCGACCTCGTCGTCTCGGACCTCGGCGAGCAGGTCAAGATCTTCCGCAACACGGTCGCCGACGTCGCCGGCGGCGGGCGCGGCTTTCGTGTCCGGCTAACCGGCGCCGCGAGCAACCGCATGGGGATCGGCGCCCGCGTCGAGCTGACCGATTCGGATGGCGCGACCCAGGTGCGCTGGGCCAACCCCTGGACCGGCTTCCTCGGGCAAAACGACACCGCGCTGCACTTCGGGACCGGGCGGGCGGCGCCGCGCCAGATCGCGGTCCGTTGGCCATCGGGCATCGATCAAACCCTCGCCGTCCCCGACGGGGCGACCGAACTGGCGGTGGTCGAGGCGGCGACGGGCGGGGCGCCGGTGCCGGTCGCCGTGGAGCCCCGCCTCGCGCCGGCCGACGCCAAGCCCGCCTTCACCCACGCCGAACGGCCCTTCGACGACTTCGAGCGCCAACCGCTGCTGCCGGCGAAACTCAGCCAGCTCGGCCCCTGCCTCGCCGCCGCCGACGCCGACCTCGATGGCGACACCGACTTCTTCGTCGGCGGCGCCGCCGGTCAGGCCGGCGCCCTGTTCATCAACGACGGCGCCGGCGCCTTCGCCCGCGCCCCGGCGGCCGCCTTCGACGCCGACCGCGACCACGAGGACAGCGCCGCGCTTTGGTTCGACGCCGACCGCGATGGCGACCCCGACCTGCTGGTGGTTTCGGGGAGCAACGAGCACCCCCGCGGGGTCGCGAGCTACCGCGACCGCCTCTACCTCAACCGGGGGGCGGAGGGAGGCGCCGTCCGGATCGAACCAGCCCCGCAGGGCGCGCTGCCGCCGCTCGCCGACAGCGGCTCCTGCGCCTGCGCCGCCGACTATGACGGCGACGGCGACCTCGACCTCTTCATCGGCTCCCGCTCGGTCCCTGGGCGCTACCCGCTGCCCCCGGCCAACCGCCTGCTGCGCAACGACTCCACCGCCGGCGAAGTCCGCTTCACCGAACTCGCGCCCGCCGCGCTGCGCGACGCCGGCATGGTGACCGACGCCCTCTGGGCCGACCTCGACCGCGACGGTGACCCGGACCTGGCGCTAGCAATCGATTGGGGACACATCGCGATCTTCCGCAACGGCGGCGGCACGCTGGCCGAGGCCTCGTCCGCGGCCGGCACCGCCTCGCGCCGCGGCTGGTGGCGCTCGCTCTGCGCGGTCGACGTCGATGGCGACGGCGACCTCGACCTCGCGGCCGGCAACACCGGGATCAACACGAAGTACAAAGACCCGAGCGATGGCACGCCGGCGCTGATCTATTTCGGCGACATGGACGGCAGCGGTAGCGAGCGCATCGTCGAGGCGAAATACCAGAAGGGCGACGCCCGGCCGCTGCCGGTGCGGGGGCGAAGCTGAACCTGCCTCGCGATGCCCGCCGTGAGCGAGGCCTTCGAGACCTACCGCGAGTTCGCCGGCGCGAGCCTGCAGGAGATCTACGGCGAGCGCCTCGACGCCGCCTACGCCGCCTCCGCCAACCACCTGCGCAGCGGCGTCTGGATCAACGAGGGCGGGGCGGGGGATGCCCTGCGCTTGCGTTGGGAAGACTTCCCGTGGGCCGCGCAGCTGGCCCCGGTCAACGCCATCGCCGCCGCCGACTTCGACCGCGACGGGATGCTCGAGCTCGCCCTCGGCCAGGGCCACTTCACCAACCAGGTCGAGACCGGCCTCTGGCGCGGCAGCCCGGGCTGCCATCTCGAATGGACCGGGGAGACCTTCGCCGCGATCCCGCACGCCGACAGCGGCCTCGTCCTGCCCGGCGACACCAAGGCGTTGGTCGCGTTCGACGCCGACGGCGACGGCCGCGACGACCTGCTGGCGGGTCAAAACAACGCCGCGCTGCTGCTGTTCCGGTCATCGCGATGACGCGCCGGGGAGTGGCGCGCCCGCTTGCTCGGCGCCTTTTCATCCCTACATTGTATTTACCCCCATTCAAATCCCCCATGCTCCCCACTTCCTTCCCCGCTCCGGGCCGGGCCGGTCTCGGCCTCGCCGTCGCCGCCTCGCTCGCGCTCGTGTTCCCGCCCGGCGCGCCCGCCGAATCGATCGGCATCAACTTCGGCGCCGGCCGCTCCGGCGCCTCGCTCGCCGGCGGCGATGTCGCCGGCGCCGTGCCGCAGTCGAACTGGAACAACGCCGCCGGCGCGGGCGGCGGCCCGCTGGCGCTCGCCGACGACTCCGGCACCGCGAGCGGCGCCTCGGTGACCTGGGCCACCGATGAGGAGTGGAGCAGCGGCAACCCGACCGGACCCGACGGCCAGCTGCTGCTCGGCTGGATCTCCGAGAACGGTGCACCGGACTCGAGCATCGACATCGCCGGCATCCCCTACGCCGCCTACGATCTCTACGTCTACACCCACCACGACCGCGCCGCCGAAGACACCGTGCTCGGTGAGGCGGGCGGCGCCTTCGCCCCGTTCACCCTCGTCGAGACCGACGACGACGGCGGCGGCAACGAGTCGCTCGCCTCCGTCACCTTCACCCGACAGCTCACGAGCGGCGCGGGCGCGGGCAACTACGCGGTCTTCACAGGCCTCAGTGCACCGACCCTCAACCTCACCCTCGGCGTCGGCTCCGGGCAGCGCGCGCCGGTCAGCGCCGTGCAGATCGTCGAGGCGGTGGTCACCCCCGGCCTGCCGGAGGTCGCCACCTCCCCGGCGACCGCCGTCACCGCGACCTCGGCGACCGCCAACGGCGACCTGCTCGACAATGGCGACGGCGCCGACAGCGCCGATCTCACCATCTATTGGGGACTAAGCGACGCCGGGGCAGACGCGGGCGCGTGGGGCAGCGCGGCGCCCGCCGGCTCGCGGACCGGCCCCGGGGCATTCGGCGCCGCCTTGTCCGGACTGTCGCCGAACACCACCTACTTCTTCCGCGCCTACGCGAGCAACAGCGCCGGCGACGCCTGGGCGCCGGCGAGCGAGACCTTCACCACGCGCGCGGCGCCCCCGACCGTCGCCAATTTGCCCGCTTCGGATGTCTTCGCGACGGAGGCGACCCTCGGCGGCGAGGTCACCGCGACCGGCGGGGAGGTGCCGGTCCTGACGCTTTACTACGGCGACGAGGACGGCGGGGCAGAACCCGGCGCCTGGGATGCCTCGATCGCGCTCGGCGCGCAGGGCGGCGCCGCCACGGCGACCGCCTCCGGGCTGGCGCCGGGGACGACCTACTACTTCCGCGCCGCCGCCACCAACTCCGGCGGCACGGCCTGGGCGCCCGCGAGCGCCTCTTTCGCCACGCCGACCGTGACCTTGCCGACGGTGGCCAACCTGCCTGCGACGGGCGTCAATGGCACCTTCGCCACCCTCCGTGGCGAGGTCACCGACACCGGCGGCGACCCGCCGACGGTCGCGATCTATTACGGCACGGCCGACGGCGGTTCGGACAAATTGTTCTGGAACGTCGCCCTGGGCCTCGGTCCGCAAGCAGGCCCGTTCTCGGCGGTGGCCGCAAACCTCGAACCCGAGACCACCTACTACTTCCGCGCCCTGGCGGCCAACGCCGCGGGCGAAGCCTGGGCGGGCCCGGCCTTGAGCTTCACCACCCCAGCCTTCGTCGCGCCCTCGGTGGTCATCAACGAGATCCACTACGACCCGAACGACAAGACCTCGCGCGAGGAGTTCGTCGAGCTGCACAACCCCAGCGACACGGCGGTCGACCTCTCCGGCTACTACTTCTCGGCGGGCATCGACTTCAGCTTCCCGGCCGGCGCGACCCTGCCCGCCGGGGGCTATGTCGTCGTCGCCGAAGATCCCGCTGCGCTGGCGGCTGAGCACGGCTACGCCGGCGCCTTCGGCCCCTTCGCCAACGGCACAAGCCTGCGCAACTCCGGCGAGACGATCACCCTGCGCGACCCCGGCGGGAACCGCATCGACGAGGTCGATTACAAGCTCGGTTTCCCCTGGCCGACCGTCGGTGACCTCGTCGGCAGCCCGCTGCGCAGCCCGTCCATCGAACTGGTCCACCCGCTCCTCGACAACGACCTCGGCGGCAGCTGGCGCGCCTCCGGTTTCCCGGTCAACTCCGCGACCGGCGGTGGCGGCCCGGTCGATTTCGTCGCCAGCGGCGACCTCTGGGAATACGAGGACAACGACAGCGACCTGACCGGCACCGACTGGAACACGACGGTCGGCGGCGGCTGGGCGAGCGGTCCCTCGCAGCTCGGCTACAACGAGGACGACGAGGCGACCCTCGTCGGCGATGGCGATGGCGACTACGGCACCACGCCGCGCGCGATCACCACCTACTTCCGCCGCGCCGTCACGATCACCGGTCTGGCCGGCTTCACCAACATGAACTTGGGCATCCTGCGCGACGACGGCGCCGTCGTCTACATCAACGGCGTCGAGGCCTTCCGCGACAACATGCCGGGCGGCGTCATCGGCGCCGAGACCCTGGCGTCCGGCAGCGTCGGCGGCGGCAACGAGGATCAGTTCTTCGATCACAACGTCTCGCCCGCACTGTTCGTCGAGGGCGTCAACATCATCGCCGTCGAGATCCACCAGAGCAGCGCCGGCAGCAGCGACATCAGCTTCGACCTGACCCTCACCGGCGAGGTCGACGCCGCCGCCGCCGACAACGCGCCGACCCCCGGCGCCGCGAACCGCTCGCTCGCCAACAACGCCCCGCCGCAGCTGCGGCAGGTCGACCACACCCCCGCCGGCCGCATCCCCGGCCGCGATAAGTCGGTCCTCCCCGGCGAGGACGTGCTGGTCACCGCCAAGGCTACCGACCCCGATGGGGTAGGCTCAGTTTTGTTAGAGTACCAGCTCGTCGACCCCGGCGACTACATCGAGGCGGAGGACCCGCGCTACGCGTCCGGGTGGACCTCGGTGCCGATGGTCGACGACGGCACCGGCGGCGACGCCGTGGCCGCCGATTCGACCTACTCCGCCGTCCTGCCCGGCGCGCTCCACACCCACCGCCGCCTCGTGCGCTACCGCATCGTCGCCACCGACGGCGCCGGGCTGGCGATCCGCGCCCCCTACGCCGACGACCCGGGCCGGAACTTCGCCTACTTCGTCTACGGCGGCGCGCCGGCCTGGCAGGCGGGCGGGCAGACCTTCGACTTCAACCAGCTCGAGCCGGTCCCTGTCTACCACCTGATCACGACCCGCACCGACCACGTCGATTCCCAGTTCATCCCGGACTCCACCCGCGGCTCCGGATACACCGGCAGCGACTACCTTTGGGACGGGGCGCTGGTCTACGACGGGGTCGTCTACGACCACATCAAGTACCGCGCCCGCGGCGGCGTCTGGCGCTACGCGATGGGCAAGAACATGTGGAAGTTCGACTTCCACCGCGGACGGCGCCTGCAGGCGCGCGACGACTACGGGCGCAAGTATTCCCAAGAGTGGGACAAGCTGAACTTCTCGGCGCTCATCCAGCAGGGCAATTTCGGCCAGCGCGGCGAGCAGGGCCTGTTCGAAGGCGCGGGCTTCAAACTGCACAACCTCGCCGGCAACCCCGCGCCGAACACCCACTTCGTCCACTTCCGCATCATCGAGGACGCCAGCGAGACCGGGCCGAGCGGATCGCAGTTCGACGACGACTTCCAGGGCCTCTACCTGGCCGTCGAACAGCTCGACGGGCAGTTCCTCGACGAGCACGGCCTGCCGGACGGCAACTTCTACAAGATGGAGGGCGGCAGCGGCGAGCTGAACAACCAAGGCCCGGGCCAGCCCTCGGACAAGGCCGACCTCAACGCCTTCTTCGCCTACAAGACCTCGGCTCAGACCCAGGCCTGGTGGGAGGCGAACCTGAACCTCCCGGACTACTACTCGTTCCGCGCCATCGCCACGGCGGTCCACGACTACGACATCCACGCTGGCAAGAACTACTTCTTCTACCACCGGCCCGCCGACCCGCTCGACCCGGACGGGGACCGGTGGCAGGTGATCAACTGGGACCTCGACCTGACCTGGACCACCACCTACGGCGGCGGCGGCACCCGCGGTCCGCTCAGCGACCACGTGCTCGCGATCCCGCAGTTCGCGCTCGATTACCGCAACCGCACCCGCGAGATCATGGACCTGCTGTTCAACACCGACCAGGCCGGCATGGTGCTCGACGAGGTCGCCCAGTTCGTCCACACCCCGGGCCAGCCCTCCTTCGTCGATGCCGACAAGGCGATGTGGGACACCAACCCGATCCTGACCTCGGGCTACGTGAACAGCTCCAAGGCCGGCCACAACCGCTACTGGCAGGCGGTGGCCCCGCGCAGCTTCGCCAACATGAAGACGCACGTGAAGAACTATATCGACTCGCAGCGCAACTTCATGCAGACGAGCATCCTCAACGCCGATGAGGCGAGCGTGCCGGCGACACCGACCCTCAGCTACACCGGCACCGCCGGCTTCCCGGTCAACGGCCTGCAGTTCACCTCCTCGAGCTACTCCAGCCCCGCCGGCTCGCCCTTCGCGGCGATGGAGTGGCGCCTCGGTGAAGTCACCCCGCCGGCGATGCTGAACAAACTCGAACCGCCGAAGTACGAGATCGAGGCCGTCTGGGAGAGCGGCGAGCTCTCGGGCTTCAGCGCGGTGATGGATTACCCGACCACCGCGGTGCGCGCCGGCTCGACCTACCGCGCCCGCGTCCGCCACAAAGACGCCGCCGGGCGCTGGGGCCACTGGTCCGCCCCGGTCGAGTTCGTCGCCTCCGCGCCCGACGTGACACCCTACATCGACGCCCTCCGCGTCACCGAGATCCACTACCACCCGACCGACGAGACGCCCGCCGAACAGGCGATGGGCTGGACCGCTCGCGACTTCGAGTTCCTGGAGATCCAGAACGTCTCCGCCGCTGCGGTCGACCTCACCGACCTGCGCTTCACCAAAGGCGCCGACTTCGACTTCCCGGCCGGCTCCAGCCTCGGCCCCGGCGCCTACGCCTTGATCGTCGCGGACACTGCGGCCTTCGAGTCCCGCTACGGCGCCGGCCTGCCGGTGCTCGGCGAATGGGATCCGGCCGACAGCCTCAGCAACGGTGGCGAGGACGTGAAGCTGTCCTTCGGCGCCGGCATCGCCGTCGTCGAGTTCACCTACGATGACTCCGCCCCCTGGCCGACCGCGCCGGACGGCGGCGGCTACAGCCTGGTGCTGGATTGTCCGGAGGAGTCGCTGCCCGCCGACCACGGCGACCCGCTGGCCTGGCGCGCCAGCCGTTTGCTCGGCGGCTCGCCCGGCGCCGCGGACAGCACCGACTTCGAGTCCTGGGCCGCCGCCCGAGGCATCGCCGCCGACCCCGGATCCGACCTCGACGGCGACGGTTTGAGCGCGCTGCTGGAGTTCGCCCTCGCCGCCGACCCGTCGTCCCCATCGCCCGCTGCATTGCCGCGATCCGGCGTCGCCGAATTCGACTTCGGCGGGGGCGCCGAGGGCTACCTCACCCTCCGCTATCGCCATCCCGTCGGCGCCAAGGACCTGACCTACCTCACCCAAGCCAGCGCCGATCTCCTCGATTGGGACACCTTGGATGCGGTCTGGGTCGCGACCGAGCCACATGGCGACGGGACCGCCACCACCACCTGGCGCGCCGCTGCCCCGCTGGGTCAGGAGCCGCGCCTCTTCCTCCGCCTCAGGGTAGAGCGCTGAGCGCGCCCGGCTTGAGTGGCATCGGCGTCCCGCCGATGTCCTTTCCTGCGGCGTCACGCCGCAGGGCGACCCGCCGTGATGGAGACAACCCGCAGCAGCTGAACCCGCCGCCTTCCCGCCGCAGGGTGGAGCTCCGTCGCCGCCGTGACCGACCGGCAGACCGCGCGTGCTGCGTGCCGCGTGCCGCCGATAAGGGCTCGCGCCCTCCAGGGGGGCGGTCGAAGCACGCTCCCGCTCACCTCGCGTCGCGTCTATCGCCGCCGCGCATGGATCAGATCGAGCACCTCGGCCCGCGACTTGGGGTCGTCGCGGAAGATGCCGCGCACCGAGGAGGTCACCGTCAGCGCCCCCGGCTTCTTCACGCCGCGCATCGACATGCAGAGGTGTTCGGCCTCCACCACCACCACCGCGCCGAGCGGGTCGAGCTGGCGGTCGAGCGCGTCGGCGACCTGCGTCGTCAGCCGCTCCTGGACCTGCGGGCGGCGCGCGAAGCCATCGACCAATCGCGCCAGCTTCGACAGCCCGGTGATCTTGCCGCCGGGTTTCGGCAGGTAGCCGACGTGCGCCCTGCCGAAGAAGGGGACGAGATGGTGCTCGCAGATCGAATACAGCGGGATGTCGCGCACGAGGATGATCTCGTCGTGATCGACCTCGAACGTTTTCTCCAGGTGGTCCGCGGGATCCTCGCCGAGGCCGCTGCAGATCTCGGCATACAGCCGCGCCACCCGTTCCGGGGTCTCCTTTAAACCATCGCGATCCGGGTCTTCACCGATCGCAGAGAGGATCTCCCGCACCGCGCGGGCGATGCGCTCCTGGTCGACGGCTCGGGGGCTCCTGCTGGTTGGATCGGGCATGGGCTGAACTCTCCCGCCCCGGCTGCCGCTTGCAAGGAGGAGCTCACACGCTTTGCGGGAGCGCTGCAGCCCACCCCACCCCAGCCCGGATCGCTCACCAAGCTCCCGGTTCCGGCTTGCCCTCATCGATGCTGAGGGGGCTACTCAGCGTCAACGATCGGCGGCGCCTCGCCTGCGGATGTGGTGATCGATCCGGGCTGCGCCCTCAATTCCCTGGAGCTGTCACCCTGAGCGACGCGAAGGGCCGCTCACCGCGATCCGCGTCTACGGAGCCCTCCGATGTTCAATGGCCCCAGCCCGAATCGATCACCAGCTCCGCGCTGCGGCTTGGAAAGCCCCACACTGTCAGCGTCCGCTTTGGGATCGGCTCGGGCAGGCCAAATTCCGCCGCGCGGCAACTCCCAGCGATTCGTTGAGGCCATCGGGGCGACCGAGGGGTCGACGCCTCGAAACGGTTTCGATCACCCTTCAGGGCAGCAGGGGTTCGATCCGATAACACATGCGTCCACCCGGCACCGTGGCGAAGGGAACGGTGAGGGTCGCGGTGCCGGCGGCGCGCGTCCATTCCGCTTTGGGGGACCAGACCGCGAGGTCGGGGGATTCGAGCAGCCGGTAGTCGTGGTTGCGGAAGGCGCGGTAGCTCAAGGTGACGGCGTCGCGGGCGGCCGTGAGCTCGATGCGCAACTCGGGTATCGGCCAGAGATAGCCGCTGACCAGGAAGGCGTCGCTGCCGCCGAGGCTGCTCAGCACATCACCCCCGCCGGGCATCGCGAGCTCGCTGTGAAATGTGCCGACGGCGAAGGTCTCGGTGCCGGTGGTCGGGTTGGGCACCGTGTTCCGCGCCGGGGCGGCGAGGCAGGCCAGCTCGTCGTCGCCCGCGCCGCCGATGCGGCGGGCGGCGATGTGGCCATCCGGATCGGCCATCCAGACGAAGCCGTCCCTGCCCTCGGCGAGCAGGCGCTCGCGGTCGGGGGAACCGGCGCCGGCACCGAACTGCCCGGCGCCCGACCAGCTGCCGCCGGCGGCGATGGAGAAGCTACGGTCCGCGTAGAGCGAGGTGAGGGTCGCCTCCCCCGGCGTATGCATGACCAGCGGATCCCCGTGGTAGCCGAGCCCGTCGGGGGTCGCGGTGGTGCGGGAGACGAAGCATCCCGCATGGCCGCCGGGGATGGTCACCGCCGGCATGGCACCGCTTTGCAGGGTGCCTTCGAAGTCGCCGCCGACCCAGAATTCCGGCGTCGCGGAACCGATGTTGTTGTAGTGGATCGCCCGCGCGACCGCCGCGCCGGTGCAGGTGATGGGCGCCGCCCGCCTGAAGGCCAGGTCGGCTCCGGTGTAGGTCGCGACGAAGGCGTCGCTGCCGCTCCCGGCCGCGGTGAAGGTCCGCTCCGCGGCGCGGGAGGGGTCGAAGTCGACCGTGCCGTCGAAGGCGCCGACGACGTGGATCTGGTCGCCCTGCCCCTGGTAGGCCAGGGACTCGATCGAGTCCTCGCCCGGCCCACCGACCGCGATCGCGTCCGGGTAGGGGCCGCCGAAGCGGGTGAACTTGACGATGAACCCGTCGTGGCTGCCGGCTGTGGAGTTGAGGGTGACGGGCGATTCTGCCCCCTGGTGGAACGCGGCGGCGCCGCGGAACTGGCCGACCACGATCGGCTCGCCGAAGACCTTGCAGCGCACGTCGCGCGGGATCACCTCGCCGGTGCCGCCGAGCAGGCGCGCCCAATCGAGGCCGGGTGCCCCGCCGGGCGCGGCGACGCCGGAGGGGTCGACTTTGATCAAGAAGCCGCTGAAGCCGCCCGCCGCCGCGGCGCTGGTGAGCGGCGCGGCGCCCGGGTCGGACGAGGGGCGGGCGGTGCCGCGCAGCGCGCCCGTGAGGTAGATCTCCGATCCGTTGCTGGAGAAGCAAAGGCCGGTGGTTTGGATCTCGGCGTCGCCTTCGCCCGGCATCGTGAAGAGCCAGAGCAGCGAACCCGTTGGCGAGAAGGCGGCGAGGAACAGATCGGCGCCCGCGCCGACCGAAGTGCGGACCGCCAGGCCGGGCCCGGGGTCGAAGTCGACGCTGCCGGTGAAGGTGCCGAGCACGAACGGGTTGCCGTCGATGTCGACGATGACATCGGAGGCGCGGTCGTCGCCCGCCGCCCCCAGCCGCGCCGAGGTGGCGGCGGGCGCTGGGGTCGGAGGCAGCAGGGCGGAGGCGGCGACGGCGAGGGTGGCGGCGAGGAAGGTCGGGTGAGGCGCGGTTCTCATGGGTTCGCCGCCTTCTACCGGTCCCGCGCCGGAACCATACCGCGCGCGACGAATTTTTCCCGTCGCGCCCCCAGGTCGGCCGCGGCGCCCTGCCGCGGCGCTGCCGGTCAGGTGAAGAGGATGTGTGTCCCGGCGCCGGCCGCCTCGTCGTAGAACTGGCCGACCGTGAGCACATCGTCCACCCGGTCCCAGAGGTCGCCGCGCTCCAGTTTGAACATGTCCATCGCCAACTTGCAGGCGAAGATCTTGCCGCCGGAATCGGAGATCATCTCGAGGAACTCGCGCACGGGCGGGATGTCGAGCTTCTCCATCTCGCGGTTCATCAGGTGGCTGGCGAAGTTCGAGACCCCGGGGATCGCGCCGAGGACGGTGGGGAAGGGGGTCGTCATCGGCATGCCGAGCATGGGCATGGCCATGTTGAGGGCGGCGTTGCCGACCGTGGAGACCTTGAGCCGGTCCATGGTCTTCTCGGCGAGCGCGTTGAGCCCGAAGAAGGTGAAGAACAGCGAGGCCTCGATGCCCTCCATGCGGGCGCCGTTGGCCATGATGAGCGCCGGGTAGACGCCGTCGAGCGAACCTTTGCTGACGATGATCTGGATCTTCTTGACCGGTTGGGAGTCGTCGTTAGACATGGTGGGTCGGGGCCGATGGGGTGGGGGATCAAATGCAGCCGACGGGCTTGGGGATGCCGGCGATCTTGGAGGCCTTCTTCAGCGGTCCGCCGGGGAACAGGTCGTAGAACTCTTTGATGGTGATCACGCCGCTCTTGCCGATCGAGCGGATGGTGAGGTTGGCGCCGGCGGCCTGCTGTTCGCGCAGGTGGGCGATGAGCTTCCCGTGCGCGTCGCCGAGCGGTCCGACCCCCTCTTCGGCGGCGATGGCCGCGGCGATCTCTTCGTTCCACTGCGAGGGGTCGGTCAGGTAGCCCTCCTCGTTCACGTCGACGGTGTGTCCTGCGATGGTCTTGGTCATGGGCGGTGCGTTGGTGGCGGGTTGGTCGATTGATCGGTGATCTCTGGCGGTAGTCCGGGCGGGGTCGCGGTCAGGCGGTGGGCGGCTTCTTGTGCCGGGAGATGCCGGGCAGCGGGCGGGCGCGCAGCAGGAGGTTCCAATACACCCAGCGGAAGGCGAGCTTGCCCCAGTGGTTGAGGCGGCTCTCCTCGAGCAGCTTCATCGGCCCGAAGGCGAACGGGAAGCGGCCCTCGTGCGGCTCGTGCTCGTAGTTGAAATCGATGAGCAGGGCCTTGCCGTCGCCCGACTCGACGAAGCAGTTCGAGTGCCCGTCGAAGTCCTCCAGCAAGGGTTCGCCCGCGATGTGCCGCAGGATGTTGTCGGTCAGGGTCTCCGCCTCGAAGTGGGCGACCGAGCCCGCCTTCGATGCCGGCACGTTGGTGGCGTCGCCGATCACGAACAGGTCGGGGTGCGCGAGCGACTGCAGCGTGTGCTTGTGGGTGGCGATGAAGTCGAGGTCGTCGCCCAGGCCGGATCGCCGCACGGCCTCGTCGCCCATGTTCACCGGGGTGGTCACGAGCAGGTCGAAGGGCACCTCGCGCCCGTCGTAGCACACGAGTTTCCTGGCTTCCGCGTCGATGCGCTCGACCGCGAAGTCGGTCACCAGGGAGATCCCTTTGTCGGCGAGCAGATGGCCGAGCTTCTTCGCGGCCTTGGGCTTGGTGAAGGCGCCGGAGAGCGGCGTGACGTAGGTGATCTCGACCTCCCCGCGCAGGCCGCGCTCCTTGAAGAAAGTGTCGGCCAGGAAAGCGAACTCCAGCGGTGCGACCGGGCATTTGATCGGCATCTCGGCGACGTGCACCACCAGCTTCCCGCCCCGCCATGCGGCGAGCGCCTCCCGCAGCGCCTTCGCGCCCTCGAAGGTGTAGAAGTCGTGTACCGAGTCGCGCCACCCCGCGCCGAGCATCCCCTCGGTGTCCTCCGGCGCCGTGCGGCACCCGGTGGCCGCGATCAGGATATCGTAGGCCAGCTCCGTGCCGTCCTTGAGCGTGACCCGGTGCGCCTCCGGCCGGATCTGGTCGACCTCGCCGCAGATGAACTCGGCGCCGCGCGGCAAGAAGTCGCGCCGGTCGCGGACGATGTCCGATTCCGAGTAGATCCCGAACGGCAGGAACAGGTAGCCCGGCTGGTAGTGGTGCTGTTCGGAGCGGTCGACGACCTGCAGGCGCCAGCCTTCCGGGAGGCGCCGCCGGAGGTGGTTCGCCATCATGGTGCCGGCCGTGCCCGCACCGAGGATCAATACGTTCTTCGCCATCGTGTTCGCGCCCCGGGAGGGCGCACCGCATATTAAATCGCTATATAGCGATACATGCAAGTAAATGTTGACCGGAATTGTTGGGGGCGGCCGTCGTGAGGCAAAGCGCCACTGCCCCGGTGTCGGCGAGCTGCGGCTTCCCGGCGCTGGAGTTCGTGATCGGCGAGGCTGGAGTTCGCTCCCCGGTGGCCGTCTGGTCGGTGGTTGTTCTTTCTTGCGATGGGTGCTGGGGGGGGCCAAGCTCCAAGGATGAACAGAAGAGACGAGCAGGTGGGTGCGGGCGACGTGGGGAAGCGCTGGTTTGAGCGGGTCTGGGGTCAGCGCGATCGGTCGGCGATCTTTGAGCTGCTCGCCGCCGATGCGGTCGGGCATCTTCAAGGGGGGCAGGAGACGGTCGGTCCCGAGCCGTTCGCGGTGTTCCACGATGCCTTGCTCGCTGCGTTTCCCGATCCCGAACTCCACGTTCACGCGGTG
>JAUIGD010000519.1 GCA_030430255.1 Verrucomicrobiia bacterium | reverse complement strand
CGCGCAAGATCGGCGCGATCGCCAAATGGGAGGGGATCGTGATCGACCCGGTGGGCGCCGTGTTGGCGGTGCTCGTGCTGGGCGGTGTCCTGGCCGGCACCTTGGCCAACGCGGCCGCATCTGCGGCGCTCGGCGTGGTGATGATCGCGGGGTTCGGCGCTCTGTTGGCGCTGGTCGTCGGGCGGCTGCTGGAGGTCGTGCTCAAGCGCCACTGGATGCCCGACTACCTGCACCCGCTGGCGTTCCTCGCCGCCGGCTGCGGGGTCTTCGTCGGCGGCAACCTGCTGCACAGCGAGTGCGGGCTGGTGGCGGTGACGGCGCTCGGCGTCTTCCTCGCGAACCAGCGCAGCGCCTCGGTGAAGCACATCGTCGAGTTCAAAGAGCACCTGCGTGTGCTGCTCATCTCGGCGTTGTTCATCGTGCTCGCGGCGCGGGTGGACCTGCGGGAAGTCTGGGAGCTGGGCGGGCGCGGGCTGGCGTTCGTCGCCGTGTTGATCCTCGTGGTGCGGCCGGCGGCGGTGTTCCTCTCGACGATCAAATCGGGGCTCGACGTGCGCGAGAAGCTGTTCCTCTGTTGTCTGGCACCGCGCGGGATCGTGGCCGCCGCCGTGGCGTCCATCTTCTCGCTGGAGGTCGTCGCCGCCGCCGGCGAGACCGGCGACGCGGCGCTGGCGGAGGGCGCCCGGGCGCTGGTGCCGTTGACCTTCAGCGTCATCCTCGGCACGGTCGCCGTCTACGGGCTCGCGGCCGGCCCGGTGGCGAGGGCGCTCAAGTTGGCCGGTGGCGACCCGCAGGGGATCCTCTTCGCCGGGGCGCCGCCTTGGGCGGTGGACGCCGCCAAGCTGCTGCACGAGCGGGGGATCGCGGTGATGTTCGTCGACACCAACACCCGCGCCCTGCAGCGGGCGCGGATGGCGGGGCTGCCGACCTGCATGGCGAATATCCTGTCGGAGTTCGTGTTCGAGGAGCTGGAGTTGGGGGGCATCGGCAAGCTGTTGGCGGTGACGCCGAACGATGAGGTCAACTCGCTCGCCGCCTACGAGTTCCGCCACCAGTTCGGCAGCGCCGGTCTGTTCCAGCTCGCCCCCGCCGAGCGCCCGGGCTCGCACCGGCACGCCGCCGCCAGCGAACTGCGCGCCAGGCTGCTGTTCCCGGGCGACCCGACCGGCGCCGAGCTTTGGCGCCGCCACGCCGCCGGCGAGGTCTCGCGCGCCACGACCCTGACCGAGGAGTTCGGCTGGGCCGAGTTCCTCGAGCACCACGACGGGGCGGCCCTGCCGATGTTCCTGATCCGCCCCTCCGGAGAGCTCAAGGTCTGCGTCGACGACTCCGCGCCGGCCGCCAACGGCGCCGGCCAGACCCTGATCTACCTCGCCCCGCCGGATCCGGCGAAGGGGGAGGGGGCTTGAGGGGCGCGCGCGCCATCGACGCGCCCCCAAAGCCGCGCTACCGGTACGCCGATGAGACCGATTCCTGTCGCTTCCTTGCCAGCGCTCGCCGCGCTCTGTTTCTGCGTCTGGGCGGGGGGCGCCCCGGCCGCCGGGCGCCCCAATATCGTTTTCGCCATGGTCGACGACCTCGGCAAGGAGTGGGTTTCCTGCTACGGTGCGGAGGGGATCGAGACGCCGAACATCGACGCCTTGGCGGCCGGCGGGATGCGTTTCGACAACGCTTGGTCGATGCCGCAGTGCACGCCCACCCGGGCGACCTTGCTCACCGGGCAATACCCGTTCCGGCACGGTTGGGTGAACCACTGGGACGTCCCCCGCTGGGGGCGCGGCTGCCACTTCGACCCCGAGCAAAACCCCAGCGTGGCGCGGGTGTTGAAAGGGGCGGGCTACCGGACGTGCATCGCAGGCAAGTGGCAGATCAACGACTTCCGCCTGCAGCCTGAGGTCTTGGGCGAGTTGGGCTTCGACGAGTTCACCGTCTGGACAGGCTACGAGGGGGGCAACCCGCCGAGCGGCGAACGCTACTGGGACCCCTATCTCTTCACCGAGGGGGGCTCGAAGACCTACCGGGGGGAGTTCGGTCCCGACCTGTGCAACGCCTTCATCCTCGATTTCATCGGGCGGCAGAAGCCGGGCGAGCCGTTTTTCGTCTACTACCCGATGATCCTCACGCACGGGCCGCTGACCACGACGCCGCACCGGCGCGACGCGCCCAAAGCCGAGCAGTTCCGGGCGATGGTCGAATACATGGATATCCTGATGGGGCGCCTCGTCGGCAAACTGGACGAGACCGGCCTCCGCGAGGAGACGATCGTGATCTGGACGACCGACAATGGGACGGGCGGTTTCTCGAACCTGCTGAACGGGCGGCGGGTGCGCGGGGCGAAGGGGAAGACCTTGGAGAACGGGGTCTGCGAGCCGTTTGTCGTCAACGGCCCCGGCACTGTTCCCGCGGGCGTGACGACCGATGCCTTGGTCGACTTCACCGACCTCTTGCCGACCTTCGCGGAGCTGGCGGGCGCCGCCTTGCCCGGAGGGCATGCCATCGATGGCCGGTCGTTCGCGCCGCTGATCACCGGGCGGGCGGAGGACGGCCCCCGCGAGTGGATCATGGCGATGGGCGGCGGCCCCGGGACCTACGACCGCGACGGCCGCGTGATCAACGTCCACCGCTACCGCGACCGGGTGATCCGCGACAAGCGCTACAAGCTCTACGTCGAGACCGACCGCTCGAGCGCCAAGCTGGTCGATCTGCACGAGGACCCCGACGAACTGGTGGACCGGCTCGACGATCCGGCCTTGGCGGGAGTTCGGGCGAGGCTGGAAGCCGTCGAGCGGGCGTTCCCGGCGGAGGACGCGTCGCCGCGCTACACGCGGCTGGCGGCGCAACCGTGGGACGTGGAGCAGAAGAACCCGGGCCGCCGGGAAGGTTTGCGGGGGCTGCCGTCGAACGGCCGGACGGGCAGGAAGTGAACCCGCAGCGTTGGCCGGCGGCGCTTGCCGGCTTGACTCGCCAGCCGCGAACCGTTACCGCCTGCGCCGCACCCCTCCCGCTTTCCCCAATTGCCCCGCCCATGAATTTGAACCAGATCGTCGAGGCGCTGTTGTTCGCGTCGCAGGAATCCCTCACCGCCAAGGCGGTCGCCAAGATCGTCTGCGAGGTCGCCGGCCGCGAGGGCGGCGATGAGAAGCTGCGCGGGACGACGGCCGAGGACGTCGAGACGGCGATCGCCGAACTCAACGACACCTACGAAAAAGACGGCGTGGCGTTCACCGCCGAGGAGCGGGCGAACGGCTGGAAGCTCTACACGCGGCCCGATTACGGCGACTACGTCCGCGAGCTGTTCCCGGGGCAGAAACCGTCCCGGCTCAGCCCGCCGGCCTTGGAGACATTGGCGATCGTGGCCTACCGGCAGCCGCTGACCAAGGCGGCGATCGAGGCGGTGCGCGGCGTCGCGGTGGACGGCGTGCTGCAAACTTTGATCGACCGCGGGCTGGTACGGGTGGGAGGGCGCGCCGACCTGCCCGGGCGCCCCCTGCTCTACGAGACATCCGATACCTTTCTCGACCACTTTGGGATCAAGGCGGTCGACGACCTGCCCAACGCGGCCGAGCTGCGGCAGGTGGCGCTGCCCAGCGCGAAGGAGGACGAGGCGGAAGCGGAGGGTGACCAGCAGATGGAGCTGGAGGGGGTCGCCGAGGAGGGGGAGCAAAGCGTTCCCGCCGCAGGGGAGGAGGGCGCTGCAGGCGCGCCGGAAGCCGGCGGTGAGGCGACACCGGACGAGGGCGGGGACGGGCGGGACGCCAGCGACGCCGGCGACGCCAGCGACGCCGGCGCCGTGGAAGTCGAGTTCGAGGCGGGTGAGGGGGCCGGGGCCGAGGGCGGTGGCGACGGGGGTGAGGGGGGTGAGGGGGG
>JAUIGD010000058.1 GCA_030430255.1 Verrucomicrobiia bacterium | reverse complement strand
GTGACAGGACGGAGACAGTGACAGGTACGAATGGCACGCGAATGGCACGCGAATGGCACGCGAATGGCACGCGAATGGCACGCGAATGGCACGCGAATGGCACGCGAATGGCACGCGAATGGCACGGGAAAGTAAATAGTGACAGGCACTTTGCAGTAGATGGCCGACGTTTTCTGTGCAAAGCTCTGCCGACACTCATGAGAATCCCCCGCAACCACGTCCTCGGCGAGGCCGGCTCGGCGCACTGCTACCACGTCGTCTCGCGGATCATCGAGCGCCGCATCGCCCTCGGCGACGAGGAGCGCGAGTTCATGCTGCGCCTGCTTGAGAGGCAGCTCCGCTTCTCCGGGCTGGAGTGTCTGGCCTACTGCTTCATGGGCAACCACTTCCACCTGCTCCTGCGCGTCCCCGATAAGGAGGCGGCGCTGGAAGGCTGGGGCGAGGACGACCTCCTCGGGCGCCTGGAGCGGCTCAACTCGGAAGCCTACACGCGCAAGCTGCTCGCCGACGTCGAGATGTGGCGCTCGAACGGCTCCGGACACGCCGTGGCGAAGCTCGCCGGGTCGGTGCGGGCGCGCCTCTTCGATCTGTCGGCGTTCATGAAAGAGTTCAAACACAAGTTCTCGATGTGGTTCAACAAACGCCATGGGCGGCGCGGCCCGCTGTGGGAGGAGCGCTACCGCGCGACGCGGGTGCAGGGCACTGGCGGACGGTCTCCGGACGGCCCTTCGGCTCTGTTGGCGGTAGCCGCGTACATCGACCTCAACCCCGTCCGCGCCGGCCTATGCGACGACCCGAAGGACTACCGCTGGTGCAGCTATGCGTCCGCCGTCGCAGGGGGCAAAGCGGCGCGTCGCGGGATCGCGGCCTGCCTCGGCGCCAAAGGCTACGGGGGGCAAACGGCGCACCGCGCGCGCGATTGGGCGCGGCATGCAAAGCGCTACCGGCTGTTGCTCTTCGGCGTCGGCGAACACCGTGAGGGCGGCGCCACGCCCGATGGTCCCACCAAGCGCCAACGCGGCTTCACGCAGGCGCAGATCGACAAGGTGTTCGCGCGCGGCGGCAAGCTCACCGTCGCCGAGGCGCTGCGCCGCCGGCTGCGCCACTTCACACACGGGGTCGCTCTCGGTAGCAAAGCCTTCCTCGAATCCGCGTTCGCCCCCGGCGGCCGCCCGCCCCGCGAGCTTCCCGGCGCGGAGTGGGGTGGCCTGGCGGCGATAGGGAGCCCGCCCGGTCCTGCGGTGGAAGTTCCCGTTTCCTAGATCTCGACCCTGGGACCCTCGCCACCGCCTCGGCGAGGTCGCCCTATTCGGTGTGGGTGTAGTGATCGCTGATCGCCTTTGATGCGTAGCCGGTGAGCTTCCTATGGGCGTTCTTTCGGTATCACTCTCGTCACCGTCTCCAGCGCCTGTTCGGTGCCCCAAATCTCATCGACGAATATCGCGAGGTCGTGTAGCAGGCGGCGGAAAGGTTGAGCACCTCCCAGTCGATACCCTCGCGCTCTTTCCCAAATCGATCCCGGAGCACGTCGATAAAACGGTCTTCGTGTTCGCAGAAGGGATCAAGCTCCGCGGTGTCGACTGTCCTTGCCAATAGCGCGGCCCCCAGTATTTCAACCGTGTCGAAGCGGGTCGCCTTCATCGTGTGTGAGCCTCACTTCTATCCCGCGTCCTGCAGTGCCTCCCACTTCGCCCGCTCGCCGGCGCTCAGCGATTCCGGGAATTTCGCGGCGAGCTGCACGTAGAGGTCGCCTTGCCCCCCGTCCGCCTTCGCCAGGCCTCGCCCGCCGAGCCGCAGGCGGTCGCCGGGTTGCGAACACTCCGGGATCCGCACTTTGATCGCCCCGTCTAGGGTCGGCACGGACACCGTGCCGCCGAGCACCAGTCGCGCAGGCGATAGCTCGCACTCATGCACGAGGTCGCCGCCGGTTTCGATTTCGAAGTCCGGGTGCCGCGCGATGCTGATCGTGAGGTAGAGGTCGCCGGAGGGGCCGCCGCCCCCGCCGGGGTTGCCCTTGCCGCTGACGCGCAGCTGCTGGCCAGCTTCGACCCCTTTCGGCACACGTACTTTCAAGGTCTCGCGGCCGCTGCCGTCGGGGCGGGAGAGGGTGATCTCGCGCACCGATCCCTCGTTCACCTCCGCCAGTGTCACCAGCAAGCTGCCCTCGATGTCCGCCCCCCTGCGGGCGCGCGCCGCGCCGCCGCCCTGGCGGAACTCGAAGCCGCCTCCGCCCCGGCCCGCACCGCCGAAAGGTGAGCCGCCGCCCGCGCCGCCTCCGCCGAAGAACGCCTCGAAGAAATCCGAAAATCCGGTGCCGCCGAAGTCGAAGCCGCCCGCATCGCCGCTGCCGCCGGTCCGGAATTCCCAGCCCGGGGGAACGCCGCCGCCGAAGCCGCCGCCGGTCTTCCAGTCCGCGCCGAGCTGGTCGTACTTCTTCCGCTTCTCGGGGTCGCCGAGCACCTCGTAGGCCTCGTTGATCTTCTTGAACTCTTCCTCCGCCGCCTCCTTGTCATCGGCGACGTCCGGGTGGTGCTTCCGCGCCAGCTTGCGGAAGGCTTTCTTGATCTCGTCCTGTGGCGCGTCTTTGGCGACGCCGAGCACTTCGTAGTAGTCTTGGAACTGCATCTCGCTTGAGCTGGCTATTCTTTCTCCCGTCCCGCCGGGCGGGCAACGGGAAACCGGCCGGGCGGATTGAGGGGGCGGGGGCGGGTCAAACCCTCACCGGTCCGGCGACGGAAAAGCCCCGCGCCCGGCGCACGATGGCAGCCAGACGCGGGGCGTGGTCTCAATCCAAAACGATGGATCGTCCGTGTGGACAACGGGGATGTGGAGGCCGGTCAGGGCTAGTCCACCTGCACCTCGATCTGGCGTGGCTTGGCCTTCTCGGTCTTCGGCAGCGTGACGGTGAGCACGCCGTTCTTGAACGAGGCGGCGACCGCTTCGCCGTCGGCATCTTCTGGCACGCGGAACGTGCGCAGGAAGCTGCCGAACGAGCGCTCGACACGGTGCACCTTGGCGCCGGTTTCTTCGCGCTCGAACTTCCGCTCGCCGCGGATGGTCAGCACCTCGTTCTCGACCGCGACCTTCACGCCCTCCTTCTCGACGCCGGGCAGTTCGACCTCGATCAGGTAGTTTGCGTCGTCTTCGGTGATGTCGACCGAGGGCGACCAGTCGGCGCGGGTCAGCGCCTCTTTGTCCCCGTTTTCGGTGGTGGTGTAGCGATGGCCAAGGGCGCGATTGAATCGCTCGGCCACATCGCGTAGCTCGCGCACGGGATCCCATTTGCTCAAGTTCATGGTCATGTCTTTTAGGGTGTTTGTTGGATTGTTTGTCTCGTTGTCGGCAGTCGCGCCGACTTCACCCCTTCTCATGCAGCCAATTCCGTGCCATTGGTGTTCTTGTTCATGTTATGTATTGGTAATAAGCGGGTTAAAGATTTTTGCTGACGATCGATCAAGAACGCGAATGCGTCATGTTGGCTCGATTGAATCCTGCGGGTGCGTCAAAATACCGGGACAATTTGGCGCAGTCCTGAGGGGCGCGTCGCACGCTTTGCGCGATCTTTTCTAAGAATCCCAACCCCATCGGGTCTCCCCACCATGAAAGCGCTCCTTGCCACCACCTTCGGATTCTTCGCGATCACCGCAGCGACCGCGCCGGCGATGATCTCCTTCGGCTACCTTTCGCCGGAACAAGCTCAGGAGCACGGGCTCCAGGTCCGTTACCGCGCTGCGGGTCCGAAAGATGTCTCCGTCACGGTGTCGTTCCCGACCGACGGGCGCTGGAAGCACTTCGCCGAACCGGTCTCCCACCACTACATCGAACTCAGCCTCGACCGGGAGAAGGACGGCAACCGGACCGAGCAGATTTTCCGCACCACGCTCCGGGAGAATCGCCGGACCGAGGGGCGGGTCTCGGTGTACTTCGTCATCGAGCGCGACAAGCTGCACCAGGTGAGGATCTGGCTCACGCAGCGCATCGTCGACGCCGCCGACGTGGTGCGGATGCGCGACTACATCGAGCTCGACGACATCGCGCGGGAGGATCGGGTGGCGCCGCCGCCGCCGACGCCGACGGGGGAGTAGCGGGTGTTCGGGTTTGCCCGTCAGCCTGACGGGTGTGCGTGGGTGCTTCGGCGGCATGCGGGGACGCCTGGCCTCCGCGCGGCTCCGGGCTCGCCTTTGTCGCGCGGCGCGCCCATGGTTCGGGTCATGCGTACCTTGACCCCCTACGCGCTCGCGCTGAGCGCCGCCCTAGCATCCGGCCCCTCGAGCGGGGCCGACGAGATCCCCTTCATCGACATCGCCGGCGAAACCGATCGCCAGGTGGTGGTCGACCGCGAGCCCGGTCAGTACCTCGGCCACCCGACGACCTGCCTGCTCGACGACGGGGAGACCGTGCTCTGCGTGTACCCGAAAGGTCACGGTCGCGGTGCGGTGATCTACAAGCGCAGCGCCGACGGCGGCCGCACCTGGTCGGAGCGCCTACCCACCCCGGCCAGCTGGGCGAGCTCGAAGGAGACCCCGACCCTCTTTCGCACCACCGACGCGGCGGGCAAGAAACGCATCCTGATGTTCTCCGGCCTCCACCCGGTCCGCATGGCGGTCAGCGAGGACGAAGGCGCGACCTGGGGCGAGCTCGAACCGATCGGCGACTTCGGCGGCATCGTCGCCATGGGGACCATGATCGAGGTCAAAGGGGAGCCCGGCCACTACCGGGCGCTGTTCCACGACGACGGCCGCTTCTTCCGCGCAGGCGGCAAGCGCGCGACGCCGCCCGTGATGACCCTCTACCAGACGCTCTCCACCGACGGCGGCCTGACGTGGGGCGAACCGGAAGCCATCTTCGCCTCGGCGGAGATCCACCTCTGCGAGCCGGGGGCGGTGCGCTCCCCGGACGGGGGGCAGATCGCCGTGCTGCTGCGCGAGAACGCGCGGCGGAAGAACTCCTTCGTCATCTTCTCCGACGACGAGGGGCGGAGTTGGAGCGCCCCGAGGGAGCTGCCGATCACCCTGACCGGCGACCGCCACACGGCGGGATACTTCCCCGACGGGCGCCTCTTCATCTCCTTCCGCTGCCGCACGCCCGGCGTCGCCAAACCCGCCGACAGCGCCCTGCCGGGGGAGGGTGACTGGGCGGCGTGGGTCGGAACCTATCAAGACATTGCCGACAACCAACCCGGCCAGTACTGCCTTCGCATCGCCGACAACACGAAATCTTGGGACACCACCTACCCGGGGGTCGAGGTGCTGCCCGACGGCACGGTGTTGACCACGACCTACGGCCATTGGGACGAGGGTGAAGCGCCCTACATCCTCAGCGTGCGCCTGCGCGCCGACGAGCTGGACGCCCGGGCGGCGCGGGCGGGGGCGCTGGTGCTGGGGGAGGGGGGCATGGAGGTCGAGCGCCACGTGCCGGTCGCCCCCGCGCGCAAGATCTGGGACGCCGCGCCGCACAATGCCTTCACCGACCTCGTGCGCTGGGACGGCAAGTGGCTGTGCTCCTTCCGCGAGGGCAGCGGCCACGTGCCCGGCAGCGACGGGGAGGCGCGGGTGATCGCCAGCGCCGACGGCGAGCGGTGGGACTCCTTTGTTTTGCTGGAGGAGGAGGGGATCGACCTGCGCGACCCCAAGCTCTCGGTCGCCCCCGACGGGCGCCTGATGCTGCTCGTCCACGGCGCCGACTACCGCGGGAAGGATGTGGTCCGCCGCGGCGGCTTCGTCGCCTTCGCCGAGCCCGGCGGCGGCTTCGGCGGGCTGCAGGAGATCGAGCTCGACCCCGCTGTCGCGACCGACTTCGACTGGCTCTGGCGCGTGACCTGGCACGGCGGCACCGGCTACGGCGTCGTCTATCGCAAGGCCGGGGAGTCCTGGTCGACGGCGCTGTTCTCCACCGAGGACGGCCTGCGATACCAACTGGTCGCGCCGTTCGAGATCGCCGGTCGCCCGAACGAGGCCACCGTCCGCTTCGACCATGGCGACGGCATGCACGTCGTCGTGCGCAACGAGGCATCGGCCACGGCGCAGTATGGGGTCGCGGCGCCGCCCTACACCGACTTCGCTTGGCGCCCGATCAACACCCGCCTCGGCGGGCCCGACCTCCTGCAGTTGCCCGACGGGAGCTGGCTGCTCGGCACCCGCCGCTACTCGAAGCCGACGCGCACCGGGTTCGGTCTGCTCGACGGCCACGGCGGCTTCGAGATCCGCGCGCTCGTGCCCAGCGCCGGCGATACGAGCTACCCCGGGATGGTGGTCGAGGGCGATTCGGTTTGGGTCAGCTACTACTCCAGCCACGAGGGCAAGACGGCGATCTACCTCGCGGTGCTGCCACTGGCGTGGTTTCGATAGGGCGGCGGCCCGCCGGGGTGATCCGGACCGCGGTCGCTAAGCCGGCCGCGGTGGGTTGGGGGCCTACGGCGCGAGGCGGACGCGGTAGAAGTAGCGTGGCTGGGCCGCGGCGCCAGCGTCCGTATGGGTGGTGGTGGTGCCGGCGCTCGCGGCGACGGTGGCCAGGGCTTGCCAGTCGCCGGCGGCGAGGTCGTCGGTGCGCTCGACCAGGTAGTTGCGGCCGGGGACGCTGGACCAGACCAAGGTGACGCCGGCGCCGGGGTCGTGCGTGTTGCCGGCCGCGGCCCACTGCAGCTTCGATCCTGGGTCGAGCGGGTCGGTGCCGAGCGCGACCTCCTCGCCGTCATTGAACCCGTCGCCGTCGCTGTCCGGGTTGTCCGGGTCGGTGCCGGCTGCGGTCTCCTGGGCGGTGGTCAGCCCGTCGCCGTCGAGGTCGGCGTTCGGAGTCGGGGGGCGCCCGAAGTTCGCGGCTTCCGCGTTGTAGTTGGCCTCGACCGCGGCGGCGGTGAGGGCGTTCTCGTAGACCTTCACCACCGCGACCGAGTAGGAGCCGGCGACCGAGTTGTTGCGGGTGCCGTTGCCCTCGTTCTGGGCGCCGATCACGATCGGCAGGTCGGCGCCGGTGGTCGAGGTGCCGTGCACGGCCAGCGGGTCGTGGTTGCGGGCGTTGGCCTGGACGCCGTTCACGAAAACCGTGCTGCGGCCTGCGCCGTCGTAGGTGTAGGTGATGTGCGTCCAGATGCCGCCCTCCTCGGCGTCCGCCCAGCCGAGCGCGTAGGTGCTGCCCCAATGCTCGACGGCGCCGAAGGTATTGTCCGTACCGTGGTTGAGGGAGACCATGCCGCCCTGGACGCCGCTCTGGCGGCCCCATGCGGCCACGGCCTCGACGCTGCCGACGGCGGGGTTGTGCAGCCAGGCCTCGACGGTGTGTTGGCCGTTGTCGAGCAGGGCGGCGGGGGCGGCCGGGCCGAGGTAGCGGTCGTCGATGCCGTCGAGGACGACGGCGCGCACCCCGTCGATGTCGGTCGCCGACGGCGTGTCGATCTCGGCGTCGAAGCTGCCGCCGAGCAGGCCGGTGTTCGGCCACGAGGCGACTGGCCCGGGCAGCAGTCCGCGCGAGTCGAGGCAGACCAACAAGCCGTCGGAGACGGTCACGGTCACCGGCACGACCAGCGGCGATCCCGACGCGCCGGGCGCGGTGAGGGTGACGTTCGCGGTGTGGGGGCCGGCCGGCAGCGCGGCGGTGCTGAAGGTGAGGGTGTGGACGGTGACGTCCGCCGGCCCTGAGGACGAACCCGAGGAGGGGGTGACGCCGAGCCAGGCGGTGTCCGAGGCGATGGTGTACGCCATCGGCACGCCGTCGGCATCGTTCCAAACCTCGAGCGGCAGGGCGCCGGCGTTCTGTCCCTCCTGCGCGGTGGTGGAGACCGAGGCGGCGCCCGTCGCGAGCACCGGCTGGACGATGGTGACCGTCACCGGCACCGGATAGGGCGAGTTGTCGGCGGCGGGGTCCGTGATGGTGATGGTCGCGCTGTGCGTCCCGGGCGCCAGGCCGGCGGTGCTGAAGGTGGCGGTGTGGCTCCGGCCGTCCGCGAGGCCCGCCGAGCTTCCCGCCGCAGGGCTGACGTCCAGCCACGGCGCGTCGTCGGCGACCGTGTAGTTCAGCGTATCGATGCCCGAGTTGGCGATCGCGAACGCGACGGGGGCGGCGTCGGCACCGATCGCGGCGCCGGTCTCGATCGAGCTCACGCTCACGTCGATGCGCGGTGCAGACGGCGGCAGGCTGCTGACGCCGGGGGTGCCCCCCGGGTCGGTGGAGAGCGCCCAGTTGAGCGGTTCGGTACCGAAGCCGTCGAGGAACACGCGTTCGATGGAGTGGCCGCTGCCGAGTGCGCCGTCCGGCCATGGCGCGGTGGTGCCGTAGCGGACGGAGTCGATCTCGATCGGTTCCGGCGCGGGCTCGGCGACCTCGGGCATCTCGACGCGCAGGTTCTCGCCGTCGTCTTGGAGGTTGCCGCCGTAGGGGCCGTAGATCGGCACCGAGGGGTCGACGCCGTGCTGCGCGCGGAAGGTCGCGGGGTCGCCGCTCACGACCAACAGGACCCCGCCCGCGGGCAAGGTCTGGCCGGGCGGGAAGTCGAAGCCCAGCCCGCCGATTCCCCACGGGGCGCCGGTGGTGGGGTCGGAGAGCGGCAGGGCCGCGCCGCCGATGTTCTGCAATTCCACCCAGTCCATCGCCCCGGGTGCGGCTTGGTACATGATCTCGGTGATCACCAGCGGGCCGGCGAGGGGGGCGCCGTTGGCGGCGCCGAGCGTGGTCGCCGCCTGGGCGGTGAAGAACTCCTCGCCCTGCGAGTTGGTGTGGCTGCCGAAGCTGACCCCGTTGCGCGCGGCGCCGAAGTCGCGGTCGGCGGCGTAGCTCACCGGCGTCCCGCCGCTGGCCTCGATGAGATAGACCTGGTCGCCGTGCGAACTGATGCCGAACTCCCAGGGGTCCGGCACGCCGGCCCCGGGGTTCCAGGCCCCGTTCGGGTTGAAGTCGGCTTCGTCGAAGGTGACGTAGCCGCCCGCCGGGACGCTGGTGCCCCCGGGGATTGGATATTTCTGCCAGTTGATGTCGGAGTCGGACAGATACCAGCCAGAGATGTCGATCGGCGCGCCGGTGGTGTTGTGGATCTCGACCGTGTCGAGGTCCGGCGCGTCGGTGTGGGTGAGCACTTCGGTGATGACCAGATCGCCGGAGGGGCCGCCCCCGGGCGCGCCGGGGCTGCCGCCGAACTCCGTGCTGGCGCGCCAGTTGTCCCCGTCGGCGTAGTCGCCGTCCGGGTCGATCACCTCGAGGCTCGAGCCGCCGCCGTCGGCGCGGTTCGGCCAGCCGTTGTTGTCGTCGTATTCGAAGCGGTGGACGACGTTGCCGGAGGGGTCGCGCATGACGATCTCCTCGCCGCCGTTCGACAGCGCCCCGCCGGTCCATTCGGCGATCACGGTCGGGCCGGCGCCGTAGATCGAGGCGAACAGGGCGGCGTCGTTGGTGACCACGACGCTCTCCCCGGGGGCGAGCAGGTAGCTGGGCAGCACCAGCGGGTCGAAGGGGGCGCCCGCGTCGAAGCTCACGCCCGCCAGGTCGATCGGTGTGGTCCCGGTGTTGGTCAGCTCGATGTACTCCACCCCGCTGGCGCCGGGGGCGTTGTACATGATCTCGGTGATGCGCAGGGCGTCGAGGTAGTCGTTCGACAAGCCGGGGTCGACCAGCAGCGCGTAGTCGAACTCGAAGCGCCCGCTCTGGTCGCCGCTGTCGCTGGCGGCGAAGAGCCCCCCTTTGACCGCCGTGGAGCCGGCCGGGATCGCGCGCGTGTGGATGGTCACCCACACGCCGGGTGCTGAGCGGCGCTCGAAGCGCAGCCCGTTCCCCTCGCGGCGGATCCGGACGACCGCGCCGCCCTCGTCCCAGGCGGTGCTGGACAGCTGCGTGTAGCCGCCGCCGGTGGACCGCAGGACGCGCAGGAAGTCGCCGTCCTCGATGCCGACCGCGTAGCGCACGACCGTCCCGGCTTCGACCAGCTCGACGAGGGCGCCGGCGATGAAGTCGCCCTGCTGGAGGGTATCGAGGTCCAGGTCGGTGTGCAGCGACCAGTCCGTCGCCGCCGGGAGCGAGCGCCACAGCGCGGGGTGCGCCGGGCTGCTCATGGTGAGCGGCATGGCGGCTGGCGGCAGGAAGAGCACCAGTTTGCCGGGGCGGTCGTCGAGCGAGTACCAGGCGCCGGGGTTGTCGCCGTCGCGGACCTCGAGGTTGTCGGCGTCCCAGAACGCTTCGAGCACGGGTTCGGTGAACGGGCTCCAGCCGGAGGCCGCGTAGACGGCGGCCTCGCGGGTGAGGGTACTCACCTCGCCATCGCCGTCGGTGGCGGTGAGGGTGAACTCGTAGAGCCCAGGCGAGCCGAAGGTCGAGCTGGCGCCCGCGCTCGCGGCGCCGCTCAGATTGGTGCCGGCGACGGGGCCGACGCTCCAGCTGAAGGCCAGGGCGGTGCCCTCGGGGTCGTAGCTGGCGGCGGCGTCGAGGTCGATGCCGGTCGAGAGATCGACGTTGAACGAGCCCGGGTCGGGGTCGAGGGCGATCACCGGTGCAGCGTTGCCGGTCTTGTTCACCGTGAAGACCTCGCTGCCGATCACGTTGCCTTCGGCGTCGACCGCCTCGACGGTGAGCAAATTGGCGCCCTCGCGGAGCTGGATGCCCGACAGCGTCCAGCTGGTCTGGTTGGAGAACTGGGCGCTCGCCTCGGGGTGGCCCGCGACGCGGACGTCGAAGGTCTCCCAGCCGCTGGCCCCGTTGAGGGAGATGGTGTCGGCGCCCGTCGAGGTCGACGAGCCGTTGCCGGTGGTCACGTTGAAGGCGGTGTTCAGGGCGGAGCCGATCTCGTTCTGCGCGACGGAGACACGGCTGTTGTGCCAGTTCGTGTAGGTGCCCTCGTTGTTGCCGTAGGAGGGCGAGGCGTCCTCCTCGCAGTCGAACCAAGCCTGCAGGCGCGGGCCGGTGGCCGCGTAGTCGTTGATCATCTTGCCGAGATAGTAGTTCACGCGCTGGCGGACGTAGGGTTTGTCGAAGTAGTTGCGCACGCCGGCGAGGTTGCCGAAGAAGGCGGCGCCGGAGCTGCCGAAGGTGAGGTCCGAGTCCCACTGCACGAGCTGCCATTTGCCGTCCGAGTAGCGGCGCAGGAAGTAACCGTTCTTGCCGCGGTTGCGGGTGAGCGTGTCCCAGTCGTCGCACCAGCCGCGCACGACGGCGTTGGCGGCCATGAGGTCGACGTCCGACATGCGCTCGATCTCCTCGCGGGTGAAGCTGTTGGTGCCCACCTTGTTCACCCAGGTGGTGAAGGAGGAGAAGTCGTACTCGGTCTCGCGCGAGCGTTTGATCCACTCGGAGTGGTAGCGCTCGGGCTCGTGGGTGCCCTTCCAAGACCAGTCGGCGTTGCGCTGGCCGCGGTTCCAGTTGTCCTCGAACCACCACTCGTCGTCGATGCGGTAGAGCTCGCCCTTCTCGCCGTCCTCCCAGTTGCGCTTGAGGAAGTCGTTGGCGTTCGGCTCGAGGTCCTCGCGCAGGGCGGTGCCGCCGCCGTTGACGACGACGTTGACGAACTCGTTCTCGTTGGCGGCGTGGCCGAAGAGGTAGAGCCAGTAGCGGATGATGCGGTTGTGGTAAGCGCGCCCGCCGCCGGCGTCGTTGTCGACCGAGCGCTTGGCGTAGCCGCGGAAGCGGCGGTCGCCGGGGGTCTTCCACTTGGCTCGGGAGAGGTCGCTGCCGCCCGAGCGCGTCCACGGGCTGCCGCTTTTGCGGATCTCGCAGTTGTAGAAGATGTCGCGGTCGTCGGAGATGAGCGTGGCGTTGAAGTATTGGTTCGAGAGGCGCGGGAAGTCGTAGTCGCGCGCGGCGCTCTCGCCGGTGCCTTCGGAGAGGGAGTTGATGTCGTATTGGGAGACGACGAAGCGCTGCAGGCGCAGGTCGGTCGGCAGGTTGGAGTTGTCGACCACCCACATCGCCGGGCGGCCGGGCGCGAGGCCGGGCAGGATCGACTCGCCGCCTGCGGCCGCGGCGCGGACGTAGAACTGCACGACCTGGTTGTCGCTCTGGTACTGCGTGAGGGTCGCGGAGTAGACGCCGTCGCCGGCCAGCTCGTCGCCGGCGAGGCCGCTGTCGTTCATCGCGGTGGTGGAGAAGGCGCCGCTGTTGCTGCTGCCGCTGTCCGGGCGGTGGTGGACGTTGACGGCGGTCAGCGGCGTGGCGGAGGCGACGCGGGCGGTGATGACGACGGGGTCGGAGGAGGTCGGGACGGGCGGGCTGTGGCGCAGCTCGGAGACGGTCGGCGCGGGGCTGGCCAAGGCGGAGCCGTTCGCGGCCCCGGCGCTGCCGAGGTTCTGCGGCACGGGCAGGTGGACCACGCCGCCGAAGCTGCGGTCCCAGGTGTTCACCACCAGCGTCGGTTTGCCCGAAACCCAGCGTGCCTCGCAGCTGAAGGTGAGCTGGTCGTTCTGGTTCATGCCGGTGACATCGATCTCGCAGCGGTTGGCCTTGTTGTCGCCGTGGCCGCTGGAGATGAGGTGGAACTCGCCGCCGACCGTGTCGCTCGCATGGTGGGTGCCCTGGCAGAGCCAGCCGCCGGAGCCGTTGCCGTTGTGGGAGACCGTCTCGCCGCCGCCGGGCAGGAGGTTGCCGCTGCCGGGCCGGGTCAGGCTGACGTTGCGCAGCGCCAGGTGCGCGTCGCCGACGCCGAAGCAGTGCAGCTCCTTGTAGTCGCTGGTGGCGCCGCGCGAATTGAGCTGCTGGTACTGGTCGGTGATGGTGAAGCTCTGCCAGCTCGACTTTTCCGATTCGTCGGAGGGCGCCCAGGCGGTGGGCACCGAGTTGTCCATCTCCGGGTGGCGCAGCTCCAGGCTGCTGCCTTGCCCGGCCGCGAGGTCGTGCCAGTCGCCGCCGGTGAAGAAGTGCACCTCGTCGGCGGTGTTGTCCCAGGCGTCGAGCAGGCGCAGGCGCTCGCCGCTGTTGCTGAGGTTGCCGGAGTAGGGCCCCAACACGGTCGCCGAGGGGAAGGCGGACGCGGTGAGCGCCGGGTTGGCGGCGACGACGACGTAGCCGCCGGCCGGGATCGTCGTCCCGCCGGGGAAGACGAAGCTCACGCCCTGGTCGAACTCCCAGCCGCCGAGGTCGATCGCCAAGGCGCCTTTGTTGTAGAGCTCGATGAACTCGCCGTCGCGGTGGCCGCTGGGCGGTTCGACCATGAGCTCGTTGATGACGATGTCCTCGTTGCGGTCGGGGTCGTTGGCGGCGTCGCGGCTGCCGGAGGCGGAGCTGTAGAAGGTGCGGCCGCCATCGGGGTAGGCGGCGGCGTGGTCGCGGCCGGCGCGGCGCTCGACCGTGGCGGCGGCGACCACGTTGTCCGAGCCGTCGATCAGGAACAGTTTGGCGTCGCCGCCGCCGACCGGGAAGGCGACGTCCCAGCTGGCGAAGCCGCCGGCGGCGATGCTGCCCCCGAGCGCGACTTTGTCCGAGAAGTCCTCCGTGGCGGACAGGAACAGCCCGCCGGTGCCGGTGCCGGCCGCGCCGCGGTTGTGGATCTCCACCCAGTCGACGTCGCCGGCGGCGTCGAAGTGCACCTCGTTGATGGCGAGCAGCGATCCGAGCCCCCCGGCGCTGGAGTTCGAGGAGTCGCGGGTGGGCGAGGTGAAGAGGAACCAGCTGCCCGAGCCCTCCGGCTTGCGCCCCAGCGAGCGCCCGTCCAGCGGCATCGGCGCGCTGATGGCGTTGACCACGGTGGTGCCGTCCGGCGCGGTGAGGTAGACGGTGGTGTTCGCGGTGATCGCCAGGCCGCTCTCGGTGTAGCCGACGCTCGCCAGCGAGCTCGGCGCCACCGGCAGCGGGCCGGGGATCTGGAATGCGGTCAGCGAGCCGGGGTCGTCGCTCAGGTAGTAGCCGCCGAGGTCGATCGCCGCCCCGGTCGGGTTGTAGAACTCGACGAAGCCCGCGCCTGCGCCGGCGGGCAGCACCTCGTTGACCACGATGCTCGGGGCGCTCGGCGCCGAGATGCTCACGCGGGCGCCGAACACGAAGTCGGAGCTGGTCGTGTTGGTCTGTTTGCCTGCCACCGCGATCACGTTGGTGCCGTTGACCAGCGGCGGGTTGGCGACGCTGGCGATGCCGAGCTCCTCGGTCGCGTTGCCGACGGTGCGCGTGGCGGTGTCGCCGTGCCCGGCGCCGGCGGTGGTGCCGATCCCGCCGACCCATGTGCCGTTCAGCCAGAAGCCGGCCCCGTCGTCACCGATGTAGTCGACGGTCAGCGTCACGCCGGCGGTCGGCCCGCTGTAGGTGAACTCTTTGCGGAAATAGTAGGTGAGCTGGTCGACGTCGTTCAGCCCGGTCTGGATGCCTGGCGCCGGCAGCGCGGAGTTCTCAAAGCCGTAGAGGCCGCCGTTGTTGCCCGCGGCACCGGCCATGGTCCAACCGGCGTCCGTGTAGGCATATGCCGGCCCGCGCCAGGCGGTGCCCAGGTCGGCGCCGGTGTCGTGGAAGTCCCAGGCGTCGGCGTATTGGATGTAGGGGATGCCGGTGCTGAGGTCCACCTCGGGGTTGGTGAAGGGCTCCTCGGCCGCCGTCGGCTCGCCCGCGCCCGGGGTGCCGCCGCGGGTCTTGCTGGCACCCCAGAGCCGGTAGTCGTCGATGGCCAGCGAGTCGTTCTGCAGCACCAGCGAGTGGCCGCCGCCGTCGGCCGCGACGGGCCAGACGTCGCGGTCGGCGTAGCGCAGCGTGCAGCGGGCGACGCCGTTCTTGTCGTTCAAGGTCACGCGCTCGCCGGCGTCGGAGAGCGTGCCCGACCATGGGCCGAACACCCGCACGGCGGCCGGCAGCCCGTACGCGGCGCGGAAGGTGGCGGGGTCGGTCTCGCAGATGACGATGCGCTCGAAGGCTTTCAAGAACGAGTCCGCCGCGGCGGCGGCGCTGAACTCGGGGAAGGTGAACGAGACCCCGTCGGCCAGCTCCCAGCGGGCGATGTCGAAGGGCGTCGCGGTGAGGTTTTGCACCTCCACGAACTCGTACCGCCCGGCCGGCGGGTGGTACATGACTTCGGAGAATACCACCTGCTCGGCGGGCGCGGGGGGAGGCGCGAGAAGCGGCAGGGCGAAAAGAACCAAGGCCGCGCCGGGGCGGCGGATGGGGAGTTTCATGGATGCGGTGGGGGACGGGTTTCGAACCTCCCAGCGTAACGGTTTCGTCACCGATGGTCAACGGCTTCGGCGTCCGCCGGCAGCCCCGGGGTTCCGGTCCAGATCGATCGCCGGCCCCGGGCACGGATGGGGGGGCACCTAGCCCGGATCGATCACCACATCCGCAGGCGAGGCGCCGCCGATCTTTGATGCTGAGTAGGCGGCGGCAGGGATCGGCGAAGCGGCTGGGTGGACACCCTGCCCGAGCCGTTCCCAACGGCAACGCTCTCAGCATCAACGAGGGCAAGTCGCAGCCCGGAGCTTGGTGATCGATCCGGGCTAGTCGGCCTCGGGTCGCTACGGGACTCGGTTGCGCATCATGTCGGCGACCTGGGCGAAGAACCCGTCCAGTTCGCCCCGTGCCGGTTCCGGCACCTCGCGCTCCTGCATCGCCGACCGCATCAGTTCCCTCCAGCGGTCGCGCTCCGCTTCGCCGATGGCGAAGGGCATGTGCCGCGCGCGCAACCTCGGGTGGCCGCGCTCGCGGATGTAGGCGTCCGAGCCGCCGAACCGGTAGACCAAGAAGCCCGCCAAGCGCGCTTCGGCGCCCTCCCAGTCGTCGTCGGGATACATCGGGCCGAGCAGGTCGTCCCCGCGCACGCGGCGGTAGAACGCCGCGACGAGATCGCGGACCCCGTCTTCGCCGAGCTGCTCGAGGATGTTCTGCATGGGCGCGGGCGTCCCGCACGCATCGGGGGCCCCGCTATCCCTTCGCCGCAGCGACCACCGCTTCAGGGGTCATGCCGAGCTCCGCCATGACGGTGTCGCCCGGGGCGCTGATGCCGAAGCGGTCGATGGCGCAGACTTTGCCCGCCTCGCCGACGTACTTCCACCACAGCCCGGACACGCCCGCCTCGATCGCCACGCGGTTCTTGCAGGAAGACGGAATGACGGAATCGCGGTAATCGGCGGGTTGGCGGTCGAAGCGTTCGAAGCAGGGCATCGACACCACCCGCGCCCCGGCGCCGAGCTGTTCGGCGGCGGCCATCGCGTGCTGCACCTCGCTGCCGCTGGCCAGCAGGATCACCTCCAGATGGCCGGTCTCCTCCTTCAATACGTAGCCGCCGCGGTAGGCGCCGTCGCGGCGGGTCGCGGCAGGGGCGGAATCGAGCGAGGGCAAGTTCTGCCGGGTCAGCATCAGGGCCGTCGGGCCGTCGGTGCGCTGCAGCGAGCAGGCGTAGGCGCCCGCCGTCTCCTCGCCGTCGGCCGGCCGCATGACGTCGAGGCCAGGGATCACGCGCAGGCCGCTGACGGTCTCCACCGGCTGGTGGGTCGGGCCGTCTTCGCCCACGCCCACGGAGTCGTGGGTGAAGATGTAGAGCACGGGCAGGTGCGCCAGGGCCGCCAACCGGATGGAGGGCCGCAGGTAGTCGGCGAACACCGCGAAGGTCGCGCCGCTGGCGCGGAAGATGCCGTCGTAGGCGATGCCGTTCAAAATGGCGCCCATGCCGTGCTCGCGGATGCCGAACCAGATGTTGCGCCCGCCTTGGGATCCGGGTTCGAAGTCGCGCGCCGACTTGATGTAGTTCTTGGTCGAGCCGTAGAGGTCGGCGCTGCCTGAGACCAGCAGCGGCATGGCGTCGGCCACGGGTTGCAACACCTCGCCGCCGGATGCGCGGGTCGCGGCCTTGGCCCCCTCGCCGAACTCCGGGATGCTCTCTAACAAATCGCTGGGGACTGCACGGGCGAGACCGTCGGTGAGCTGTTTGGCGAGCTTCGGCTCGGCCGCCGACCACGCGCGGTAGGTCTCGTGCCAGGCGGCGTGCTCGGCGGCCAGCTCCCCGCGCCGCTGCGCGAAGGCGTCGCGCACGGTGTCGGAGACGTAGAAGTGCTGGTCGGCGGGCAAGCCCAGCCCGGCGCGCGCCTCGTCGGCGAACTTGGCGCCGCCTTCGCCGTGGCCCTTGGCCGTGCCGGCGACCTCGGGGATGCCCCGGGCGATCTCGGTCTTGCAGATGATCAGTTTCGGGCGGCCGTTGTCGTCGGCCTTCGCCTCGGCGACGGCCTCGGCGACGGCGTCGATGTCGTGGCCGTCGATCTCGCGGGCGTCCCACCCGAGCGCTGTGAAGCGGGCGCCGGGGTCCTCGCTCTGCGTCTTGTCGGCCATGGCGTCGAGGGTGACGTCGTTGGAGTCGAACAGCAGGATGAGGTTGTCCAGTTTCTGGTGGCCGGCGAAGGCGGCGGCCTCGAAGGCGACGCCCTCCTGGAGGCAGCCGTCGCCGGCAAGAGCGATCACGTGGTGGTCGAAGATGGTGTGTTCGGCGGTGTTGAAGCGTGCGGCGGCCATCTTGCCGGACACGGCGTAGCCCACGGCGTTGCCGATCCCCTGCCCGAGCGGGCCGGTGGTCGCCTCGACCCCCGGCGTCTCGCCGAACTCCGGGTGGCCGGGTGTCGCGCTGCCGAGCTGGCGGAAGTTCTCGATCTCCGCCATCGGCAAGTCGTAGCCGCTCAGGTGCAGCCAGCCGTAGAGGAACATGGAGCCGTGCCCGGCCGACAGCACGAAGCGGTCGCGGTTGATCCACTTCGGCGCGGCCGGGTCGTAGCGCAGCGCCCTACCGAACAGGGCCGCCCCCACCTCGGCGGCGCCGAGAGGCAGCCCGAGGTGGCCCGAGGAGCACTTGTGGATGGCGTCGATGGCGAGCCCGCGGGCGATGTTGGCGGCTTCGGAGAGGGAGTCGGTGGAAAGTGTGCTCATGCGCGCCCCATGCTAGAGAACCGCCGCTGCGGCGCAAGTGGCGAGTCTAGGAGCCTGTCGGACTTAGGACTTTCGAGCCCGAACGTTTTAGAATTTCGATCCAAATGGTCACGATGATGAGGAGTTGATCGAGATCAGCGACGAGACAGCGGGGCGATTTGGGCAAATTGGAAAACGATTCGCGCCGGAACGGGTAAGTCCGACAGGCTCCTAGCCCGGATCGATCACCAAGCTCCGGGCTGCGGCTTGCCCTCGTTGATGCTGAGGGCGTTGGCGTTGGGCTCGGCTCGGGCAGGGTGTTCACCCAGCCGCTCGCCGATCCCTGCCGCCGCCTACCCAGCCTCAACGACTGGCGGTGCCTCGCCTGCGGATGTGGTGATCGATCCGGGCTAGCCCGGATGGCGCTTGGATACGCCGGATTCTCGGCGGAATGAGTCGAGAACGGAACCGATGCTCGCTCCGGGAGTTCCTCGTGGGTGTCGCCGTTTCCATCGTGCGCGGAACAGCCCCTGCGAGTCGAGTTCCCAACCCTGGGAGGCGCTGGGATGGTTCAACACGAATGGCTTCGGAGACGCGGACCCGCGGTGGGAGGCCCTTCGCTTCGCTCAGGGTGACAGTGCGGGAGTGGAATGGGGGCGTGTGGCGGGTCTCGACTCCCGCAGGGAAGCCGGCGTGACCTCCTGACAAGCGCGGCGCCGGAAGGATCCCGCCATGGAACCCGCGGCCGAGCCGCCGGGACGCCCGGGGAGTCTCGGTGAGGCACCGGGGCATCACACCTCCAACCCGAAGTAGACGAGGTGCAGTTCCTCGGCGGACCGGTTCCCCAGCGAGTGCGCCTCGCCGGGCTCGACGACGGCGCAGTCGCCGGTCTCGAGCTCGTGCTCGGCGCCGTCGACGACCAGGGTCGCGGTCCCGGCCATCACGCGGTAGACCTCGAACATGTCGGGGTGGGTGTGTTCCGTGCAGACCTGGCCCGGCGCGAGCACCGACTCGCTGAAGTTGGTCAGTTTCGGCACGCGGCCGTCGCGGACGAAGACGCGCTTGCGGATCTCCGGGTCGTGCGTGACGCCCTCCCAGCGCGTGTCGGCGGATCGGGTCAGCTGCATGGTGGCGGGGCCGGTTCGGCTGTCGAGGCCCCCCCTAGAGCTCCGGCTCCGGATCCTCGTCTTTCCCCTGGGTGAGGACGTTGCCCTCCTCGTCGCACTGGTACTCGACGCCGTCCCAGTGGAAGATGAAGTGGCCGCTCTCGCGCCAGTCGTTGATGACGACCGCCCAGCGCGCGCGCTCCGACTCGTCGAAGGACCAGGTGTCGTCGAGGAACGCGCGGTATTCGCGTGGCAGGGTGCTGACGCCGACGTCAAATTCGGGCAGCTCGAACTCGAAGACGCGGATCGGCTTCTCGATGTCGATGGCGTCGCGTGGATCGCCGTCGAGCGGCATGCTCTCTTTGAGGCGGCCACGTTTCGAGAAGCGGAGCAGGAAGGTCCGGTCGCCGTGGCGGCCGCAGAGGATGCGCTTGCCGTCGCGGTTGCGCCCGGTCCACCAGCCCAGGCGCTCGTTGGAGCGCAGGATGTGGAACGGGGTGTCGGGATCCTCTTCGTCTTCGTCGTGCTGCGTCATGGGCGCGCCCGAGATTGCGCCGCACTGTGCGCCGGGTCAAGCGCCTGCGCACCCCTGGCACCGGCGTCCCGCGATGCCCGTCCCAACGGCTTCCCGCCGCCCGGGCGGACGCAGCTCCTGGGGGTACGAGGCGCACCCGCACCCGCCGCGTCCCCTTTCAGACGCCGGGTCCGGCGGGCATGGTCCGGCGCAACAGGGAGGCCCGCTCCGGGATGCCGCAGCTGTCCGGTGCCAGGCAGGCGGTGTGGTGGGGGGCGAGCCGGAACAGCAGGTCGCCGCCTGCCCCGGCCTCGATTGCCTCCAGCTCGTAGTGCGCCGCCGTGCCTTCGTCGTGCTCGAGGAACGCCGGCACGGCCCGGTCGGCGACCACCGCGGTGGACTTGGCGAGGATCTTGGCCAGCTTGCCGGTGCGCAGCCGGTGGTCGAAGTCCTCGGCGACCAAAGTCTGCAGCACGCAGCGGCCGATTTGCCGGCGCGTCCCGCCACAGTCGAAGAAGTCTTTCACCACGTAGCCGACCTCGGTGATGTGGAAATGCGGCGGCACGGTGCGGCCGTCGGGGAGCGCGATCGCCAACCCGCTGTCGGGTGCGGCTTCGAGGGCTTGGAGGAGTTCGTCAAAGGTGACCATGTCCGGTATCGGTTGCCGACTCGGTAGCGGCGGAACTTCGCCGGATCAAGGCGCCGCCGCGTTGGGTAGCTGCCAGTTCCAGCGCAGCGCCCCCAGGCGCGACAGCGCGATCACCGCGAAGCCCGCCCAGACCGCGACCGCGTGCCCCGCCGGCGTGTAGAGTTCGAGCACGAGGAACACCCACGAGCCGGCGAAGGCGCAGGTGGCGCAGAGCGGCGCGGCGCGGAACAGGGTGGGGATCTCGTTGCAGATGATGTCGGCGATGACCCCGCCGAAGGTGCCGGTGATGACGGCGATCACGGACGCCACCACCGGCGAGCAACCGGCGTCCAGGGCGAAGCCGGCGCCGGTGATGCTGAACAGGGCGAGCCCGAGCGCGTCGGGCAGCGGCAAGAGCGGTTCGCAGCGGGAGGCCAGCCGCGGCCATGCCGACCCGACCACCGCCAGCGCAAACACGACGACGACGTAGTGGTCGTTGGAGACCCAGAAGAGCGGCGTCCGGTCGAGGAGCAGGTCGCGCAGCGTCCCGCCGCCGAACGCCGCCGCGAAGGCGATCGAGAACACGCCGACCACGTCCAGCCCCTTCCGGCACCCGAGCAGGATGCCGTAGATGGCCGAGGCGAAGACCGCCGCGAACTCGATGGCCTGGAGCATGGGCGCCCCCTACCTCGCTTCCGCGACCGCCGCAAACGCCGCGGCGATCTCCGCAGGCGTGCCGAACGCGAAGTAGGCCTCGTACTCGAAGGAAAGCCCGGGCGCCAGGGCGAAGGTCTTGACCGGCGCGAGGTAGGAGCAGTCGGTCTCGCCGCCGTCGCGGAAGCGGTAGCAGGTCGCCTCCTCTGCGGCCGGCACGCAGACGCCCAGGCCGCGGCCGTCGGCACCGACGTAGGCGGCCCACCCCGCCGACCAATCGACCGGCTCGTTGGGGAACCCCGGTTCGCGGCGGTCGAAGCCCCCGCCGTCCGGCAGCGGGACGACCAGGGTGGAGAGCGAGCGGTCGAAGAACACGGCGGGCAGCTCCTGGTGCCGCGGTGGGTGCCCCTTCTCGCCGCGGTATTCGAAACGGAAGCGCGCCCGCAGGAGCGGCCCCTCGGCGCACCACCCGGCGCGCATTTCGCATTCCTCTAACAAGCCGCCGGAAGCCCAATGGCGCGGGATGGAAGTGCAGCGGAAGGATTCCCCCGGCGCGAGTTCGGCGGCGGTGACCAGGCCGCCCCGGCCGCGCCACTCGCCGCCCTGCACCGGGTTGTAGCGCCACGGCCGGCCTGCCCAGAGCGAGCCGTCCTCGGCGCCGTAGTAGGATTGCTGCACCAGCCGCCCGCGGTCGGCGCGGTCGAGGAGTTCGGCGCCGCCGCCGTGGCGGAGGCTCGCGAGGGCGCCCCCCGAGGTCAGCAGGAAGCGGGCGCGCCATGCGCCGAGCTCGGCATCGACCCAATCCTCGCCGCCCGGCGCGCTGCGCACGAAGCGCCCGCGGTGCACGGCGAAATTGT
>JAUIGD010000518.1 GCA_030430255.1 Verrucomicrobiia bacterium | reverse complement strand
GGGATGGGAATCCGCCCTTCCAAGGAGGTGGTGTCATCCTGACGAGCGCAGCGTCGGAAGGATCCCGCGCTGTAACCGGCGCGCCGAGCCAGCGGGACGCCCCGGATGGCCTGCCGGGTGCCACGCGGGCGGGCAAGGAGCCGCCTCCCCGTCGATGCCCCACCTTAAACTACCTTAAACTAGTGCCATTCCTCCTACCGCCTCCCCCTCCGCTTCCGTGGTTCAGGGGTGTCGCTCCCTTCCTGCGGCCGGGGCTCGGCCTGCTCGGCTTGGTCGCGCTTGGCGGCCTCCTCGGGAGCATCCGGCTTGGCGGCTTCCGCTTTCTCGCGCTTCTCCTCTTCGCGCTCCTCCTCTTGTCGGGCGGTCCGCATCGGGTTGCCGCCGCCTCCGTGCGAGTCCTTGCGCAATTGGAAGCGGGACTTCACGGGCTGCGGCGGCCAGTGGTTATTGTGTCGGTCGGAATCGGCGGTCTCTCGGTGCGGGTCGAACTCGACCGCGGTGAGTTCGTCGTCGGCGATCACCAAGGTGCGCACCGAGCGTGAATCCTTGCGCCAGATTTCGGCGGGGATGCGCAGCGTCTCGCTCTCGCCTCCCGCGTAGCGGAGCGCCAGGACGAGCGGTGTCACGAGCCCGCCGACGTTCTCCACCTCGATGACATAGAACTTGCGCCGGTCGGCGAGAAGCGCCTTCTCCTCGTCGCTGAGGCCCTTGAGGAAATCGGTGTAGCTCTTGCGGTCGGCGTCGGTGATGTCGAGGGGATCGTAGGCGTTGTAGAAATCGAGCAATCCGGGATCGCGTTCGGTGGCCTTCTCCAATTCCGCATCGCGTTCGTCGATCAGGTCGCGCGCCCGTTCGTCGTCGCGCTCGCGGCGCCGCAGGGGCTTCTCGATGTCGGGGTCTCTGGTGTCGATCTCGTACAGGCGCACCGCCTTGACGGCGACATCGACGTTTTCGGTGGTGTAGAACCAACCGCGCCAAAACCAATCGAGGTCGACCCCCGAGGCGTCCTCCATCGTGCGGAAAAAATCGGCGGGCTCGGGGCGTTTGAACATCCACCGGCGGCTGTATTCCTTGAGCGCGAAGTCGAAGTTCTCGCGGCCGATCACGGTCTCGCGCAGCACGTTGAGGGCGGCGGTCGGTTTGGCGTAGGCGTTGGAGCCGAACTGGTGGATCGACTCGCTGTTGGTCATGATCGGCACCTGCGGGTCGCTGGTCATGTAGCCCGTGATCTCCCGCGGCTTGCCGCGACGCGACGGCCACCGCTCCTGCCACTCCGATTCAGCGAGGAACTCGACGAAGCTGTTCAACCCCTCGTCCATCCAGGTCCACTGGCGTTCGTCGGAATTGACGATCATCGGGAACCAGTTGTGACCGACCTCGTGGATGATCACGCCGATGAGCGCGTGCTTCGTCCGCTCCGAGTAGGTGCCGTCCGCCTCGGGCCGCGGGCCGTTGAAGCAGATCATCGGGTATTCCATCCCGAACACCGGACCGTTGACGCTGATCGCGACGGGGTAGGGGTAGTCGAAGGTGTATTTTGAATAGACCTCGAGCGTGTGGGCGACGGCGGGGGTGGAGAACTTGCTCCACATCGGCTCGGCCTCGTTCGGGTAGAACGACATCGCCCAGGCGTGTTTGCCGGGCGCGAACTCGTGGTATTTGGCATCCCAGATGAACTTGCGCGAGCTGGCCCAGGCGAAGTCCCGCACCTGCTCGGCCTCGAACAACCAGGTCTTTGTCCCCTCTGGCTTCGTCTCGGCAGATTGGGCGGCTTTGGCCTCGTCGGCGGTGACGATGAACATCTGCTCGCCCGATCGCTGGGCGGCTTTCAATCGCTCGCGCTGCTCGCCGGTGAGGACCTGAGCAGCGTTGCGCAGCTCACCGGTTGCCGCGACCACGTGGTCGGCGGGGGCGGTGATCTCGACGCGGAAGTCCCCGAACTCGAGGGTGAACTCGCCGCGGCCGAGAAACTGTTTGTTCTGCCAGCCCCCGTAGTCGGTGTAGGCGGCGACCCGGGGGTACCACTGGGCGATCTCGTAGATGCAGTTGCCGTCTTCCTCGAAATACTCGAAGCCGCCGCGGGCGCGGTTGAGGTCGGCATCGATGATGTTGTGCACCCAATCGATATGGAGGACGAACCGGGCGCCGGGCTTGAGCGGCACCGGCAGATCGACGCGCATCATCGTGTCGACGACCGAATGCGGGAGATCGCGGCCTTTGGCGTCGGCCACCTTGGTGAGCTGGAAGCCACCCTCGAATTCGCGCCGGGAGAGTTCGGACCGCAGGTGGCCAAAACTCATGCCGTTGAAGTCGGGGGCCTCCCGGGTGAGCATCTCACCGGAGTTCGGGCGGAAGCGGTTCTGGTCGAGTTGGATCCAGAGGTATCTCAACACGTGGGGCGAGCGGTTATGGTAGGTGATCGCCTCCGAGCCGGTGAGGGTGCGCTTCCGATCGTCGAGGGTTACCCGGATATCGTAGTCCGCTCGCTGTTGCCAGTAGGAGGGGCCGGGGGCGCCGGTCGCAAGGCGCGTTTCGCCCGGAGTCGGAAGCCACTCGTCGAGTTGGCGGAAAGGGTCGTCCGCGTAGCTGGGGAGTTGCGACCAGGCGGCGGTGCTCAACGTGACCAAGCAGCAAACGAGCGCGAAGGGGGAGGGCAGCAGAAAAGAGGGGCGATCGCGGCACAGCATCGGGATAGCGGGAATCGGGTTCGGAAATTATAAATTTTTGGTGCGGCTACGGTATGGGACAAAACCGACAGCGACAACGGGAACAGCAAGTTTTTGCTCGACTTTCTCGCTGTCCCTGCACGACACTCCAGAATTCGATGATTGCGCCTTTCCGCAGCCGAAGCCGACAATGTCTGCTGTGAATCCATTCACGGCAGACGGCGGTCGTCGTCTGAACTCGAAACGGGAGCACGGTCTGCTCCCGAGGCATGCGCCTGTAGGCAACCCACTCGGCGAGCTTAGCGCCGACGCCACGTCCACCACGTCCGCGGAACTGCGCCCGTGCCGCAACGGCATCGTGGTGCGGGGTGCTTTGATCGATCCTACCAACCTAAAAGCAACCTGATGAAACCTACCTTAACCATTGCAATCGCATCCGCGATCGGGGTCACCTGCTCCTTCGCGGGAGAACCGTCAACCGACCTCGCTGCCGCCAGCGGCGCCGAGCCCCTATCGTTTGCCGAACAGCTGTGGGCGATCCCCACGCTCATCGACGACCCCGACGCGGGCTTCGTCCAAAAACTTGCGATCACCGGTCGCTACCACGGCCAGATCGCCGCCGTCAGCTCCGACCACGGGGACTACGAGGACTACGAAACCCGCCGCCTTTGGATCGGCGGAGACACCACGGTGCTCGGGAAGCTGCGCGTGAAAGCGGACGTCGTCATCGACGGCAACGACTTCAGCCCGTTCTACAACGGCTTGTATGAAGCGTACGCCACTTGGAAGGCGAGCGATGCCCTGTCGCTCAACTTCGGCCGCCGCGAACCCAAGTTCACCGAAGAGTACAAATCCTCCAAGTACATCGTGACCCTCGAGCGCTCGCTGTTGGTCAACCAACTGCACCCGGTGAACCTCGCCGGAGGCTGGGTGAACGGGAAGTTGGAGAACGGCTTGCAGTACGACCTCGGGCTCTACTCTGGGGAGTTGGACGATGAGTTCGGCGGATTCAGCGCCGGCCTCGGCGCGATCGCGAGCGTCGGCTACGATTTCGCCACGGCGGCCGATGAGACTTCCCTGATGCGTCTCGACTACCTCTACAACGACGGCGACGAGGGCAACGAGCAGCTGCGGCCGTACAAGCACGCCTTCTCTTGGAACTACCACGGCGACTACGGGGGGCCGTTCGAGATTTACACGGCCGTCCTCTACGCGACCGG
>JAUIGD010000057.1 GCA_030430255.1 Verrucomicrobiia bacterium | reverse complement strand
ATGGCGCGGAAGGCCGGCTCGATCATCGCCTGGGTGGGGTTCTCCGCGACGGGGTGTCCGAAGCAGCCGACGAGTTCCTGTTTGAAGTTGAGTTCTTTGGGCATGGGTGGGGGCGCCGCGCGCCGGTCAGCGCCCATGGGGCGCTCCGCGGCGCCAAAAGTCAAGGGTCGAGGGCTGGCTTGCGCCGGCGGGTGCCTCGGGGATAGTGGCGGCCATGAAGACCCCCGCCGCCCTCGCCTCCGCCCTGGTCGCGCTCGCCTCCGCCTCCGCTGCGGAGCGGCCCAACATCGTGATCATCTACACCGATGACGTCGGCTACGGCGACATCGCGTGCTACGGTTCGGCCTCGTTCGAGACGCCCCACATCGACGCACTGGCGGCGGAGGGGTTGCGGTTCACCGACGCGCACTGCACGGCGGCGACCTGCACGCCATCGCGCTTCACGCTGCTGACCGGCTCCTACGCGTTCCGCAACCAGCGCGCGAAGATCCTGCCCGGGAGCGCGCCTTTGATCATCGACCCGGCGATGGACACGCTGCCGAAGGTCCTGCAAGGCGGCGGTTACAAAACCGCGGTCGTCGGCAAGTGGCACCTGGGCTTGGGCGAGGGCGATGTGGATTGGAACGGCGAGGTGAAGCCCGGTCCGCGCGAGGTGGGGTTCGACTATCACTTCCTGATCCCGGCCACCGGCGACCGCACGCCCTGCGTCTATCTGGAGCAGGGGCGGGTGGTCGGCCTGGACCCGGCGGACCCGATCGCGGTCAGCTATGGGAAGCGCATCGGCGACGCACCCTCCGGGGCGGAGGCGCGGGACACGCTCAAGCAGGACTGGTCGCACGGGCACAACAGCACCATCGTCAACGGCATCTCGCGCATCGGTTGGATGACCGGCGGCGAGGCGGCGCGCTGGGTCGATGAGGACATGGCCGACGTCATCACGGAGCGGGCGGTGAACTTCATCGAGGAGAACAGAGCCGAGCCCTTCTTCCTGTTCTATTCGACCCACGACATCCACGTGCCGCGGGTGCCGCACGCGCGTTTCGTCGGCAAGAGCGGCACCGGGCCGCGCGGCGACGCCATGGTGCAGACGGACTGGTGCGTCGGCGAGCTGATGGCGGCGCTGGAGAAGCACGGGCTGAAAGAGAAGACGCTGGTGATCTTCAGCTCCGACAACGGGCCGGTGCTCGACGACGGCTACAAGGACGACGCCAACGAGAAGCTCGGCGAGCACGACCCGAACGGCGCGTTGCGGGCGGGCAAGTATTCGCACTTCGAGGGCGGCACACGCGTGCCGTTCATCGTCCGCTGGCCGGGCGAGGTGGCGCCGGGAGGGGTGAGCGGGGCGCTGTTCGGGCAGGTCGACCTGGCGCGGACACTGTGCGGCATCGCCGGGGTCGAGGTGCCGGAGGCGGCCTTCGTCGACAGCCGGGACGCGCGGGCGGCGCTGGTCGATCCGGACGCCGGGGGGCGGCCGCACCTTGTGCACGAGGCTGGCAAGCTGGCGCTGCGGCTGGGGCAGTGGAAGTTCGTGCCGGGCGGCGGCACGCGGGATGAACTGGGGCCGTGGAAGAAGGCGGCGACGGGCAAAGAGGGGGCGCTCTACGACTTGGCGGTCGATTTGGGGGAGCGGCGGGATCTGGCCGCGGAGAAGCCGGAGAAGCTCGCCGAAATGAAGGCGCTGCTGGAGAAGATCAAGGCGGGTGCCGACGGGTAGGCGTGGTCCTGTTGAGGCCGTTGGGTCGCGTGGGTTTTTGGCCGAGGGAGTGGCTTTGGTTTGCCCTTGGCGGGGTTTGGGAAGCGGTTAGCGCGATGGGTCGGTCACGGCGGAGACGGAGCTCCGCCCTCCAGCGGGTGGGGGCCCTAATGAGGCTTTCTCTAGAGCGTTCAACCGGTCAGAGTGCCGCTGTGTCTGTTCGATTTTGTCCCGCCCGTCGGTTGTCGTTTGGCTTCTTGGTCGCGCTCGCCCCCGCGGGGAGCGCCGAGCCGGAGGTGCTCGATGATCGCTTTGAGCTGACCTTGTTTGCCGAGCATCCGGCAGTGCGCACTCCCGTGGGCTGCACGATAACGGAGGACGGGCGGCTGCTGGTGATCGAGTCCCACACGCATTTCCGCCCGGAAGGTTATGAGGGGCCGGAGACCGACAGGATCCTCGAGTTCACGGACGAGGACGGCGACGGGAAGGCGGAGGGGCCACGGGTGTTCTACGAGGGCGGGAAACACACGATGTCGATCGCCTACGATGCACGCTTGCAGACTTGCTACGTGGCGACCCGGGCGCGGATCTCAGCGCTGGCGACGAACGGGACTGCGGAGGGGATCGGGGAAGCGCGCGAGGTGGTGCGCTTGCAGACGACCGGCGACTATCCGCACAATGGCCTGTGTGGGTTAGCGTTCATCGATCAAGGTCGAGAGACGGTGGGGTACATTCCCAAAGAGCTCGATGAACCCGCCCGGGATCCACTGCGCCCTCGCTATGGGTCTCCGACCCTCCTCTTCGGCCTCGGCGAGAATCTGGGGCACCCCTATACGCTGATCGCCGCCGACGGGTCGACTTTGGAGGGCGGTGGAGAGGGCGGGAACATCTACCGGATCAACGGCGACGGGACGGGCTTGGAGCGGATCGCGACGGGCTTCTGGAACCCCTTCGGCATTTGCGTCACGGGCGGGCAGATCTTTGCCGTCGACAACGACCCCGATTCGCGGCCGCCGAACCGGCTGCTGCACATCATCGAGGGCGGCGACTACGGCTACCAGTTCCGCTACGGGCGGCCGGGGACGCATCCGCTGCAGGGTTGGGACGGGGATTTCCCGGGGACGCTGCCGATGCTCGCGGGCACGGGCGAGGCGGCCTGTTCGGTGATTCCGTATGACGGCGAGCTTTTGGTGACGAGTTGGGGGCACCACCGGATCGAGCGCTTTCAGCTGAAGCCGCGGGGACGGAGCTACACGGCGACGATGTCGACGCTGGTGCGCGGCGGCGACGACTTCCGCCCGGTGGGGATCGCCGAGGACGGGGACGGCTCGCTCTACTTCACCGATTGGGTGGACAAGAGCTACCCTTTGCACGGGGAGGGGCGCATCTGGAAGCTGCGCCGCAAGGTGCCGAAGCCGGCCTTCAACCCGCTGCCGATCACGCCGCCGGAAGCGGCGCCGCCGGTGGATCAGAGGTTGGACGACCCCGATCCCTTCGTGCGCGCGGGGGGCGTTTGGGAGGCGAGCCACGCGGAGTCGTTCGCGCCGGACTGGCGGGGCGCGTCGCCGGACGGGCGGGTGGCGATCCTCGCGGTGTTGCGGGCGCGGGCGGAGGGCGACCCGGCGGAGGTCCTGGCCCGGGCGCTGCGCGACCCGTCGCCTGAAGTACGGCTGGCGGCGGTGCGCTGGGTTTCGGACGAGAAATTGGAGCAACTGGTGCCGGCGCTGCGGGAGTTGGTGCCGGAGGCTGCGGGGCACGCGCGGCTGTTCGATGCCGCGGTGCTGACCCTGAAGCGGCTCGGGGAGGACGTGGAGGGCGTGGATCGTGAGGCCCTGCTGCTGGCGGTCGCGCGCGACGGGTCGGAGCCCACCGCCGAACGCATCGCCGCACTCAAGCGCATCCCGCCGGCCAGCGGGGCGCTGCCGGTCGAGACCTTCCGCGAGCTGCTCGCCGACGGCGACGCCGACTTTCGCGCGGCGGCCGTCTGGCACCTGGCGATGCGGGGGCGTGATGATGCCAAAACATTGTTAGAAAAGCTGGCCTCCGACGCGGGTGAGGACGGCGAGATCCGCGCCGACGCGGCCTTGGGCCTGGGGCGTGGACCCGGGCTGGAGCTGCACGAGCCGCGCGGGGCGCAGGCCTGGGACCGGGCGGTGCGCGCGGCGGGCGAGGGCGACCCGCGGGCGGGCAGGCGCATCTTCTTCGCCGAGGGCGGCGCGCTCTGTGCCCGCTGCCACACCTGCGGCGGCTACGGGGTGCCGGTGGGGCCAGACCTGACCGGGATCGGCGCGCGGATGCCGCGGCTGGCGCTGTTGGAGTCGATCGTCACGCCGAGCAAAGAGATCGGCCCGACCTTTGGCGCGGTGCAGATCGACCGCCACGACGGCAGCTCGGAAGTCGGCATCCCGATGGAGGTGACGGGGCGGCACGGGACGGGCGCGGTGTCGCTGCTCGGCGTCGGCGGCGCCGTCGCGGAGGTGGCGCTGGCGGACATCGCCGCGCAGAGGGCGTGGCCGGTGTCGCTGATGCCGGTCGGGTTGGACCTGCGGCTGAGCGTGGAGCAGATGCGCGACCTGTTGGCCTTTTTGGGCGAGGAGGGGTGAGCGGAGTTCGGAGCGCGTGCCCCGGTTGCGCGGGGGCGGGACGCCTCCCGGCATGGACGTCGGCGGGCCCCGATGCCTCGGTGGGCGCTTCGGCGCTTGCGGGTCGCACGTGCGCCGTCCACCTTGGTTCCCCGATGAGCGCCCGAGCCGCCCTTGTTTTCGTTTCTCTCGCATTGATCGCCTCCATGTCGCCTGCCCCCGCTGCCCCCCGTTACGCCATCGCGATCCACGGGGGCGCGGGGTCGTCGCCCGAGCAGTTCTCCGACGCGCAGAACGCCGAGCGCCGGGCGGGGATCGAGGCGGCGCTGAAGGCCGGGCAGGCGGTGCTCGAGGGCGGCGGCTCGGCTCTGGATGCGGTCGAGACGTCGGTGCGCGCGCTTGAGGACAATCCGATTTTCAACGCCGGGCGCGGAGCGGTTTTGAACGCGGCGGGGCAGGCGGAGCTGGATGCCTCGATCATGGACGGGCGCACGAAGGCCTGCGGTGCCGTGGCGGCGATCACCGTGGCCAAGAACCCCATCGTGATGGCCCGCGCGGTGATGACCGAGACGCGCCACGTGTTGCTGGCCGCCGACGGCGCCGACGCCTTCGCACGCGAGGCCGGCGCGGAGTTGGTCGACCGGGACTATTTCGTGACGCCGGGGCAGAGGGCGCGTTGGGAGGAGGCCAAGGTCAAGGCCGCGGGCGGCGAGGGCGCCGACGCGACCGGGGGCGACGGCGCGCCGCTGCGCGAGAGCGACCGGATCGGCACGGTGGGCTGTGTGGCCTTGGACGCCGACGGGAACCTTGCGGCCGGCACCTCGACGGGCGGCCTGTTGATGAAAAAGTTCGGCCGGGTCGGAGACTCGCCGATCGTCGGCGCGGGGACGTATGCGGACAACACGACCTGTGCCGTGTCCTGCACCGGCGTCGGCGAGGAGTTCATCCGCAATGCGATCGCGCACGATATCCACTCGCGGCTAAAATATCGGGGCGAGCCGCTGCGCGAAGCGGTGGCCGCGCAGTTGCGCGAGGTGCTGAAACCCGGGCAGGGCGGTATCATCGCACTCGGCGCCGACGGCGAGATCGTGATGGATTTCAACACCGGCGGGATGGCCTGCGGGGCGGCGGACTCGGCAGGGCGGTTTGAGGTGCGCTGGGGATCGCGTTGAGCGAGACGTTCCCGCAACGGATACCGCAAGGGGATCCGGGGGCGGGGGCTGGGCAGTAACCGGCTCGGGCATGGTGTTCGCCCAGCGTGGCTTCGGCATCCCGCCGATGTTCGTGCCTAACCCGGATCGATCACCACATTCGCAGGCGAGGCGCTGCCATTCGTTGACGCTGAGTAGGCGGCGGCAGGGATCGGCGAAGCGGCTGGGTGAACACCCTGCCCGAGCCGGTCACCACGCCAACACCCTCAGCATCAACGAGGGCAAGCCGCAGCCCGGAGCTTGGTGATCGATTCGGGCTAAGGCGTCCCGTCCCCAGGCGGATTCGTTGACACCGGCAGCGGATTCGCGGCGCGATGGCGACTGAAAGCTACCACTACGGGTGGCTGCGCCCCGTCTCCGGAATTGGCCTCCTAGCGAAAATCGAGGAGCACCTTGCCGGATCGCCCGCCCTCTGCGGCGCGCGCGAGGGCCTCGGCGATCCGCTCGGGGGGGAAGGTCGAATCCACCGGCTGTGGCAGATCTCCGGAGGCCATGGCATCGGCGAGCCGGGCGTAGGCGGCGGCGATCTCCTGGCGCGGCGTAGTCTCCAACCATTTGCTAAGCCACAGGCCCCGGACGGTGATGCCCTTGAAGATCAAAAAGCTGTTGGGCACCTTGAGCGGCGCTTTCGCCATCGCGCCGTAGGTGACGTGCGCCCCCCCCTCCCCGAGCAGGGACATCAGCCGCAGCGCGCTCTCGCCGCCCACCGCGTTCAGCGCCAGCGGGACGGGCGCGCCGGCCAGCGCCCCCAGCGCCGCCTCGCGGCCGGCATCGTCATCGGTGAAGGCGAGGTCGCCACCCGCCGCGAGCAACGCGTCAGCCAGCTCGCCGCGGCGTGCAAAGTTGAGCGTCCGCAGCCCGCGTGCCTTCGCCAGGGCGATCACCGCCCGGCCGACCCCGCTGTTGGCTGCGTTCTGCGCGATCCAGCTGCCCGGCTCGAGCTCCCCTGCCGCGCCGAGCAGGAGCCCGGCGGTCATGGGGTTGACCTTCAGCATGCAGGCGGCGCGGAGGTCGAGCCCCGCCGGGAGCGGGAGCAACTGTCCGGCTTCCGCCAGGACGAAGTCCTGCCAGCTGTCGGCCCGGTCGAGAAAGAAGACCGGATCGCCGGCCCGCAGGCCTTCGACACCCGATCCGACCGCGGCGACCACCCCTGCACCCTCGTTGCCGACCACCGCAGGGAGGCTTGCCGGCAGCTTGCCGTAGCGGCCTTCGAGGACGTTCAAATCCGCCGGGTTGATCGGGGCGTAATGCACTCGGACGAGGACTTCGCCAGCGGCGGGTTCGGTCGGCGCGGACCCGAGGTCAAACCCCGCCGCCTCGAGCGGGCGCCCGTATTCCTTGAGGAGAATGCGGCGGTTGGGCTCGGCGGAAACGGGCATCTGTCCTCCTCGCACGAAACAGGTTCAAAGTCTCAGGAACCCGCATTGAATTCGTCAAAAAAAACTAATCCTTGGCAACGTTTTCCTTGAAACATGGCCAATATCACAGTTACTAATATCACTACCTAGCCACATGTCCTCCGCCGCGACTGCCGATTCGTTCGCCATCGATCCCGCTCAAGAAGCCGGCTGGATCCGTGCCATCGCCCGGGGCGACGCGAACGCGTTCGTCCAGCTCTACGACCGCTTTCGGGGCGTTATCTTCTCCACGATCCTCAAAGTGCTCCGCAACCGCGAGGATGCCGAAGACACCGCCCAGGAGGTGTTCGCTCAAATTTGGGATAAGGCGCATCTCTTCAGAGACGAGCGCGGCCGGGCGCTCACGTGGATCGCGACCATGGCGCGCAACCGGGCGATCGACCGATTGCGGAAGGCGCAACGTCGATCCCGCCTGGACGAGACCTATCTTGAGCGCGAGGCCGCGGAGGAAGAGGTCGAATTGCGGGATGCCTCGGATGATGCCGCCATGGCTGAATCGGTGGCTGCGCTAAGGCGGGCGATGGGTGGGTTGACCCCCGATCAGCGGGAAGCGATCGAGCTCGTTTACATCGGGGGCTTGACCCAGGCGCAGGCGTCGGCGCGTCTGGGGGTGCCGCTGGGTACGGTCAAAGCGCGCGTCCGGCGTGGCCTCGCGCGGCTGCGCGGAGCCATGGCGTGATGCAAATCGCCCGCGCTTCGGGTCTCTGGGGCGGCGACGCTGAGCCGCTGCCGCCGCTGCCGATGGCGATCTCGCCCGGAGCGATCACCACCTCCGCAGGCGAGGCGCCGCCCGAACGGGGCACGGGTTGGGGTTTGGGAAGGATTTGGTGCTGTCGGTTCGCGGCGCGGTGGCGCGGAGTGCGGATGGCGAAGTGATACCCCTGGCTGGGCGCCGCTGCAGGATACCGGTTCCAGTCGCGGAAGGGGTCGCGATCCGGCGTGCCTTTGGGGTGAGTTTGGAGCGGGCCGGGGTCTTTGGGCCTTCGTGACTCGTGGAATTTCGGCGGCCCATGCTCAGCGACTTGGACGGCGGAAGGCCGACGATGTTCCATTGTTTCGGGGGCCGTTTCCAAATGGGGAGGCGCTGAATAAGTTGCGCTTACAAAATGCGTTGTATGTGGAATCGAATTCGGGTAATGGTAAGCACTCCGTTTACGAAAACCCCCTAGACACCCAACAACTGCAATTGCGCTACAAACAAATGGCACGCCCAAAATCCAATTCTGCCAAGATCGTTCTCAAAGCTCCCGCTGGGGTGCGAATCCCCCGCGCCGTGGTGGCCGAAGCCGCGGCGGCCGCCCAGGCCATCGTCGACGAGCACACCAAAGTCGCCGCTGCCGCGAACGCCCTCGCCGAGCAAGGCCTCGTCGTCGATCCCGCCGCCCTCGCTGAACTCGTCGCCGCAGGACCCGCCGGCTCTGCCGCCCCAACCCGGGCCAAGAAGCGGGCGGCGTCCAAGAAAGCCGGCAAACGCGCCGCGAAGAAGGCGGCCGGTTCGCGCAAGGGCAAGCGCCGTCGCACTGTCTTGTCGGATGATCAGCGCGCCGAACTCGTCGAGTTTGTCAAAGGTGGTGCGACGATCAAGCAAGCCGCCACGAAGTTCGAAGTGAGCCCGCAGACGGTCATGACGATCAAGAAGGCGGCCGGATTGGTACAGTCCAAGAAGGCCGCGAAGAAGAAGGCCACTAAGAAGAAAGCCGCGGCAAAGAAATAGCCGGCATCCCATTCGAATCGACCGCAGGGCGCGGGGCGGAAACGCCCCGCGCCCTCTTTTTGGCTCGATCGAGGCGAAGCAGAATGGCGCTTGGTGAAGCCGGGTCCTCGGCGGTTGGGGCCGAGGACGGAACCGATGCTCGCTCCGGGAGATGCTCGTGGGTGCCGCCGTTTTCGCCGTGCGCGGGACAGCCCTTCGGAGTCGAGTTCCCAACCGGGGAGGCGGTGGGATCGTTCAACACGAATGGCTCCGGAGTCGCGGACCGCGGTGGGAGGTCCTTCGCGTTGCTCAGGGTGACCGCTCCGCGGAGTTGAGGGCAGTCAGGGCGGTGTGCGCAGATGGCTACCAACCCTTCCGAGGAAGTGTTGTGTCATCCTGACAAGCGCAGCGCCGGAAGGAGCCCGTCATGAAACCGGCAGCCCGAGCCACCGGGACGCCCCGGATGCCTTGACGGCTCCAAGCGAGCGGGCACCGAGACGCTGCCACCGTCGATGCATCTCCTCAACCAAGCGCCATTCTGGCTAAGCACGGCCCATCGACGGGTGGTGCCCCCATCCTGCCCGTGTCGGGACGGCCTGTTTCGGGAGAGGCCGGGCATTGAAAGGGACTCGATCGCCCGCCGCCCACGCGGCACCGGGACCGCTCTCCGACGCCTGGGTTCGGCCCCCCGCGCCCGCCTGCGGATGCGGTGATCGGATCGATCCGGGCAAGCGAACCCCGGCCCCATCGCCGACGGCCGCCTTTCCGGTTGTCATTTCTCCGCCGCCGCGAACAGTGGGCGCCGATGAGTTCGATGCCGACCCTCAACGAGATCGAAGCCGCGCTCGAGGCGGGCGACGAGACTCGGCTCGGCGAGATTTGCGCCGAACTCCACCCCGCCGACGCTGCGGCCGCCTTCGTCGCGCTCGACGAGGCGGAACAGGAACGCTTTGGCCACTTCCTCGACAACGAGGCGCTGTCGCTGATCGCCAGCCACCTCCCCTCGCCCGAGTCGGCAGACCTCGTCGCGAACCTCCCTGAAACCGACCGCGGCGAGGTGTTAGGCGGCCTGCCCGACGACATCGTCGCCGACATCATCCAGGAGTCCGACGCCGCCCAGACCGAGGACATCGTCCGCTTGCTGTCCAGCGAGATGGGCGAGAAGGCCCGTCGCCTCGCCAGCTACCCGGACGACTCCGCCGCCGGCTGGATGACCACCGCCTTCGCGACCCTGCGCGAAAACATGACGGTGCGCGAGGCGATCGCCGCGCTCGACGCCATCAAGGAGAATACCGAGGTGCTCGCCCGCATCTATGTGGTCGATGACTACGGCAGGATCCTCGGCAAGGTCCGGCTCCGCGACCTCACCTTCAACAAGCGCTCCGTCCTCGTGCGCGACATCATGGACGATGAGCGCCTGGCCATCGGCGCCATGGCAGACCAAGAGGAGGCCGTGCAGATGATGGTCAAATACGACATGCTCGCCCTCCCCGTCGTCGATGACGAAGGCGTGCTGCTGGGGATCATCACCCACGACGACGCGCTCGAGATCCTCGAGGAGGAGACCACCGAAGACCTCGAGCGCGCCGCCGCCATCGGCGGTGACCGCGACGAGGAGGGCTACCTCAAGTCACCGGTGATCGCCCATTTCCGCCGCCGGGCCGTCTGGGTCTTCTTTCTCGCGCTGGTCGCCATCCTCTCCGGCCTGGTCATCTTCGCCTACGAGAAGCTGCTCGACGACGTGTTCATCCTGGCCGTTTACATGCCGATGATCGTCGCGACCGGCGGCAACACCGGCGCCCAGGCGGCGACGATGGTCATCCGCGCGATGTCGCTCGGCGAGTTCACGCCCGCCGCATTCACGCGCGTGGTCTGGAAAGAACTCCGCGTCGGCCTCGCCCTCGGTGCCCTGCTCGGCCTCCTCATCGCGGTCGGCAGCTGGCTGGTGATCGGCAATTTCTTCGTCCCCGGAGGCATGGTCGACGTCCCCGATGGACTTAGCTTGGGGAAGGTCATGCTCACCGTCGGGATCGCTCTGACGGTGCAGGTCGCCGCTTCCACCTTCATCGGCGCCGCGCTGCCGATGCTCGCTCGCGCCGCCAAGCTCGACCCCGCCGTCGTCGCGTCGCCAGCCATCACCACGGTCGTCGATGTCCTCGGCCTGCTGATCTACTTCCAGCTCGCCGCCCTCATCCTCGGCCTCGGCGGCTGAGCGCCCCCTTCAAACAGCATGGATCCCAGCGTCAACGAGGGCGAGCCGCAGCCCGGAGCTCGGTGAGCGATTCGGGCTAGAGTTCCTCGACCGTGATGTTCCGGTAGGCCACGTTCGCGCCGTGGTCCTGAAAACCGATGTGCCCTTCGCGCCCGAAGTCTCTCAGCGCGGTCTTGAACTTGTTCTTGCTGCCGTCGGGGTTCTTGCCCGCCTCCGTCCAGCGGTCGAGGTCCATCTCGCTGACGGTCTCGCCATTGAGGACGACGGTGATCTGCGGCCCTCGCGCGGTGACCTCCAGCCGGTTCCAGCCGTCGACCGAAGCGTCCTTGTCCGGGGCGACGAGATCGTAGAGCGCACCGACCGAATGCCGGTTCGGCCCACCTGGGCGGTTGACCTGGATCTCGATGCCGGTCTGCACCGGGTTGCGGGGGTTGTCGGTGCGGATGAACACGCCGCTATTGCCGTCGGTCTTGAACTCGAGGGTCAGGCGGAAGTCACCGAAGCGCCCGGCGGTCCACACGTCGCCGACCTTCTGTTCGCGCGTCAACGTCCCCTCCTTGGCGACCCACTTCGTCGGCTCGCCGTTCCGGTCGGTCCAGCCCTCGGTGCTCGCCCCATCGAAGATCGCCTCCTGCGCGACGGCGGTGCCGATCGGGGCGAAAGCGAGCAGGGAAGCGGCGGCGAGCGGACGGAAGAGCGGCATCGGTAATCGGGGGTGGGTGAGATCGCAGTTTGCGACAGGCGGCGGAGAGAATCAATCCGCGAAGAGGGTGCTCAATTATACAGTTCTATAAATTATTAAACTTTCCAGATATTTTTTGAATCATCGAAGCCTCGGGTCTAGCTTTTTTGGCAATTTGCCCATCCGCCGCCTACCCACCTTCGCGGCGGCTCCATTTTTCAAAAATTCATCATGGCGACCAACAAACGCAACCGGCGCAAGACGACGAAGAAGGAAACGCGGATCTTTGATCTCACCAATACCCAAGTGATCAGCCTCTGCTTGATCGGTGCGGGCCTTCTCTACCTTCTCGCCCTGGTTTCGTACACGCCGGACGACGTGCCCTTCGGTCCCTTCAGCAAAACCTCGCACCCGAACTCGCCGCCAGAAAACTTCCTCGGCAAGCTCGGCGCCTTCGGGGCGGGCCTCTCCTACTGGGTGATCGGGGCCGCCGGCTACCTCGTCCCCGCCTGCCTCATCTGGTTCGGCGTGTCGAAACTGCTGTTCGGAGCACGCACGACCTGGCGCGCCCTCAGCGGTTTCGCCCTGCTGGTGCTCTCGTCGTGTTGCCTGCTCGAATACCAGGGGCTGTTCTTCCGCAGCTGGTCGGACGCCTACAACATCCCCGGCGCCGGCGGCCTGATCGGCTCGGGGATCGGCGGCGGGCTGTTCGCCAACCTCGCCGGGACGGTGGGCGCCTTCCTGCTCATGTTCGTCGTCTACCTGGTCGCCGTGACCATGGTCACCGGTTTCCACCCCGCCCATTTCGGGGCGCTCTGCTACGAGGGCTTCCAAAGCTGGCGCGACGAGCGCGAGTTGCGCCTGATCGCCGAGGCCGACGAGAACGACCGGCTGGTCCTGCAGAAACGCCGCCTCGAACGCGAGCGCAAGAAGCTCCACAAACGCCTCGGCCGCGCCGGGCTGCTCGAGGACGAGGCCGAAGCCGCGCTCACCGCAAAGCCGGGGTCGCGGGTGCGCCGCAAAGCCGACGCCGATCCGACCGACGAACTGCCCCTCGCCGAACCCGAAGCCGCCCCGGCCGCGGCCGCGCCGGTCGAGGAGCCTTCACCCACCGAATCGTTGGTGACCCCGGAGGACGCGGCAGACGACGGCGACGACGGGGGCATGGTGCTGCACAGCGACCCCGAGGCCGAGGAGGTCGCAGGGCCGAAAATCTACGATGCCAACGAGCGCCTCTCGGAGGAGGAAGCCGCGAAGAAACCCTCGATCGCCGAGGTCCTCGCCGCCAACCGCGCCAAGGCCGACGCCGAGAAAGGCGTCGCCGGCGACGGTTTCTCCGGCGCGCGCGCCGTCGAGTTCCCGGGCTACGCGCTGCCCGCCATCGGCCTGCTCAAGAACGAGGAGGTCGGCAACCGCAAGCCCGCCGACAAATCGCTCCTCATCCAGACCCAGAACACGATCATCGAGACCCTCGACCACTTCAACGTCAAGGTCTCCGCCGGCGACATCACCCGCGGCCCGACGATCACCCGCTACGAGATCTACCCGAGCAAGGGCCTGCGCGTGAGCCGCATCACCCAGCTGGAGGCGGACATCGCCCGCGCCACCAAGGCCGAGCGCATCAACATCCTCGCGCCCATCCCCGGCAAGGACACCGTCGGCATCGAGATCGCCAACAACGAGAAGGTCATCGTGCCGCTGCGCGAGCTCTTCGAGGACTCGGAGTTCACCGACCCGAAACACAAGATCCCGCTCGCGCTCGGCAAGGACGTCTACGGCAAGACCGTCGTCGGCGACCTCGCCAAGATGCCCCACCTGTTGGTGGCGGGCGCCACCGGCGCGGGCAAGTCGGTCTGCATCAACGGCATCATCGCCTCCATGCTCTACCGCTTCACCCCGGACGAGCTGCGCTTCATCATGATCGACCCGAAGGTGGTCGAGATGCAGGTCTACAACAGCCTGCCCCACCAGATCGTCCCGGTCGTCACCGACCCGAAGAAGGTCCTGCTCGCCCTGCGTTGGGTGGTCAACGAGATGGAGCGCCGCTACCAGCTGTTCGCCAAATTCAACGTGCGGAACTTCGAGTCCTTCAACGAGCGACGCCGCAGCGAAGCGGTCGACGCCGAGGAGCTGGAGCCGGGCGACGAGCTGTTCGACGCCGACGGCCAGGCGACCCTCGACTTCACCGGCGAGCGCGCCCAAGCGGCCGCGGCCTCCGCGGACGGAGATGAGGAGGAGGGTGAATGGGAGTACGAATACGAGGAGGAAGACGGGACCGACGGCGGCGAGGCCTCCGCGGACGACGCCGGCGGGGAAGGCGAAGACGGCGAGTGGGAATACGAGTACGTCGAGTGGGACGAAGACGGGGAGTCCGAAGCCGCCGAAGGCGACGCCGAGGACGGCGAGTGGGAGTACGAATACGAGGAGGTCGAAGTCGAATACGAAGCCGAGGAGGATGCCGGTGACGAAGGGGCGGGCGACGCCGGGGCGGCGGCCGGCGACGACCTCGCCGACGGCGAGGCCTTCCTCGACGAGGAGGACGACGACGAGGGCTCCCCCGCCGCGCACAGCGCCGACCTCCTGCCCTCGGCGCACGAGCGCGTCACCCGCGCCCAGCGCCTGCGCGACGGCGAGATCGCCGCGCAGTTCGACGAGGCCGAGGCGCAGCGCAAGCGCGAGGAGGAGGCGTCGATCCCCGACCGCCTGCCCTACATCGTCGTCATCATCGACGAGCTCGCCGACCTCATGCAGACCGCGCCGGCCGACGTCGAGGCGGCGATCGCGCGCATCGCGCAGAAGGCGCGGGCCGCCGGCATCCACCTGATCATCGCCACCCAGACCCCGCGTGCGGATGTCGTCACCGGCATCATCAAAGCCAACATCCCCTCGCGCATCGCCTTCCAGGTGAGCTCGGCCTTGGACAGCCGCGTCATCCTCGACAACAAAGGCGCCGAGAAGTTGGTCGGCAAAGGGGACATGCTCTACCTGCCGCCCGGCAGCGCCCAGCTCCAGCGCGCCCAAGGCGCCCTCATCACCGACGACGAGTGCGTCTCGGTGGTGAACTTCTGCGCCGGCCAGGCCGAGCCGGTCTTCGAGGAGGAGATGGCCGACGCGCTCGACGGCGGCGCCGACGGCGACGAGGAGATCAGCGACGAGGACGAGGAGTGCGTGGAGAAATGCCTGGAGGTCATCCAACAGGAGCGCCGCGCCAGCACCTCGCTCCTGCAGCGCCGCCTGCGCCTCGGCTACACCCGCGCCGCGCGCATGATGGACATCCTCGAGATGCGGGGCATCATCGGCCCCGGCGAAGGCGCCAAGCCGCGCGAGATCTTGGTCGATCTGGCGGACTGAAGCCCTTCGAACCCGGACGTTCTCGCATTTCGGCCCACATGGTGACGAGGCTGTGACGATGCTGAAGACCGCGCACCAGAGCACGGGTGCAGCCGCGCCAAATCCACGCCCGGAAGGCGTCGTCAGGGCGGCGGCGTGCGAGTTTTTGGTCGCTTTGCTGGCCCATCTCGGCTAAGGTCGCCGCCCCGGAGCCGGAAACACTCCGCCACACAAACAGACACCCCAAAACCCGCTTCCGCTCCGGTTTGGAAGCATGAATATCAGGATCGGCAAAAAGCTGACCCAGGCGCGCGAGGCGCTCGGGATGGTCGTCGAGGACGTCGCCCACAGGACGAAGATCCCCGCGGCCTCCATCCGCTATCTGGAGAGCGAGGATTTCTCGCACTTCCCGAACAATGTCTACGCCAAAGGCTTCCTGCGGCTGTATGCCCGGCATCTCGGCATCGACGCCTCCCCCTTCATCACCGAACACGGCGGCCAACTGATCGCCCGCGAAGACCAAGTCGCCTATCTCGACGGGCTCGCCGTCTCGGAGGAATTTCAAAACCGGGAGGAGAAAGCCGAGGCCGCAGCAGCGGCGGCGGCCGCCGCCAACCTCCAAGGGGGGGCCGTCGCCCCCGAACCCGGCAAGATCTCCAGCGGCCTCACCACCGTGTTGCTGCTTTTCGTCGTCGGCATCCCCGCCGCCATCTTCCTCAGCAAGCTCTACGAGAGCCGCGACGAGAGCCAAACGGCTCCGGCCGGAGAGAGCACCCTCGCACCCCCGCCCGCCGCCACGGGCGACAGCGGCCCAGGGGGCGCCGCGGCCGACGGCGAGGGCGAATCCGTTGAAGGCCTGACCGGCAGCCCGAGCGATGATCGAGTCCCCGCCGGCGTGGCCGACGCCTCGGCCGGTCCCGCGCCGTCCCCCACGCTCGGCGATGACCCCGCCGTCGCCGAACCCGACCTCGAATCGGAACCCCCGCGGGCAATCCGCATCGAGGCGCCGTCACCGAACCTCCCCGAGGACGGCGGCAACGGCGGCACGACCGCCAACGCCACGACCGCGACCGCCCTCCCGCTCTGAGCAGATCCGGCTTCGCCCCGCCCGTGTCGCCCCGTCGGCGCCACCGCCCATCCCCTCCCCCTCCCGTTTTCCATGACCGCCGCCGCATCCCGTGTCTCCGACCTCAACATCGCCGCCAACGTCCCGCTGCCCGCGCCCGCGCTGTTGACCCACGAGGTGGCGCGCAGCGACGCCCAGGCGGAGTTCGTCGCCGACGCCCGCCGCCAGGTCGCCGAGGTGATCTTTGGCGAAGACCCGCGCCTGCTGGTCGTCGTCGGCCCCTGTTCCATCCACGATGTCGAAGCCGGTCGCGAGTACGCCGAGAAGCTCGCCAAACTGGCCGCCGAGGTCGCTGACAAACTCTGCGTCGTGATGCGCGTCTACTTCGAGAAGCCGCGCACCACCGTCGGCTGGAAGGGGCTCATCATGGACCCCGCCCTCGACGGCAGCGGCGACATCGCCGGCGGGCTGCGCATGGCGCGCACCTTCCTCCGCGACGTCGCCGATCTGGGGGTCCCTGCCGCCACGGAGCTGCTCGACCCGATCACGCCGCAGTACATCGCCGACCTCATCACCTGGTCGGCGATCGGCGCCCGCACGACCGAGTCGCAGACGCACCGCCAGATGGCCTCGGGCCTGTCGATGCCGCTGGGCTTCAAAAACGCGACCAACGGCTCGGTCTCGCCCGCCGTGAACGCCATCAAAGCCGCCACCGCCCCGCAGACTTTTCTCGGCATCAGCGCCGAGGGCATCGCCTCCGCCGTCACCACCAACGGCAACCCGCACTGCCACCTCATCCTGCGCGGAGGCGAGGACGGCCCGAATTTCGCCCACGCCCACGTCGCCGCCGCCGCCGCCTCGCTCGAGGCCGCAGGGCTGCCGCGCGCGGTGATGGTCGACGCCTCCCACGACAACTCCGGCAAAGACCACACCCGCCAGCCCGACGTCTTCCGCGACATCGTCGCCCAGCGCAAAGCCGGCGACACCGCCATCATCGGCACCATGCTCGAGAGCAACCTCGTCGCCGGCGCCCAGAAGTTCCCCGCACCGGTCGACTCCCTCACCTACGGCCAGTCCATCACCGACAAGTGCATCGACTGGGAGACGACCGAGCGCCTGCTCAAGGACGCCGCCGACGCGCTCTGATCGGAGCGCCCGCCAGGCCAGCCACGTCCAGCCACCGCGAAATCCCCTTGCCTCGCAACGCGACGCCCGCAATCATCACCGCCATGAGCAACCCTCTCCCGAAACTCCACAACGCCATGTGGCCCGGCCTGGTCGGCAAGGGCGACGACGAAGGCCAAGAGCCCCCCATCAGCCTCGAGCGCATGCTCGAACTCACCGCCGCCGCCGAGGTGGGCGGCACCAAGTTCGACGGCATCGACTACTTCCTCTTCCTGCCCCACACCGACCCGGCGGCCAGCGACGACGAGCTCAAGCAGATCGCCGACCTCATCGCCAGCAAAGGGTTCGACGTCGGCTCCCTCGTCGCGCCCGTCTGGCCCGGCACCGTCGGCGACTCCGCCATGGGCGACGCCGAGGCGAAAGCCAAGTTCCTCGAAGCCGTCAAGGTCGGCTGCCGCATCGCCAAGGTCTTCAACGAGCACGGCGTCCGCAAACGCGGCGTCATCCGCATCGACTCCGCCGAGTTCGGGGTCGAGAAGTGGCGCGAGGATTCTGCCGCCAACACCGGCAAGATCGTCGAGACCTTCAAGGAGGCGGCGAAGATCGCCGCCGACCACGGCGAGCGGCTCGCCGCCGAGGGCGAGATCTGCTGGGCGGGGATGCACTCGTGGAAGGACATGCTCGACGTCCTCGAGGGCGTCGGCATGCCGGAGACCCTCGGTTTCCAGGCCGACCTCGCCCACACCTACCTGTACCTGCTGGGCTACAACGCCCCCGAGCACGCGCTCGTGCAGGAGGGCTACTCCGACGACGCGTTCTGGGCCGCCTACGAACAGATGACCGACAAGCTGCGCCCCTGGACCATCGACTTCCACGTCGCGCAGAACGACGGCACGGTGCACGGCGCCGGCACCCACGACAAGACCGGCAAGCACTGCCCCGCCGACGACCCGAACGGCAAACTCGATATCGTCAAAGCCTCCGGCTACTGGCTCAACGACGCGCCCGCCCGCGGCATCGAGCACATCTGCTGGGACGGCTGCATGTTCCCCAACGCCATGCTCGAAGACGGCAAGACCTGGAACACCATCCTCGAGGCCATGATCAAGGTCCGCGACGCGCACGGCTGGAGCTGACCGGCCACGCACACGCCACCAGACAGCGACCCCACCTTCAAGCCGCCGGCGCCGACAGGCCCGGCGGCTTCTTTGTCCCCGTGCCAGGGAGCTTCCCGCTCCTCCGCTACCGCCGCAGCAGAAACTCCTTGGCGTTGAGCAAGCTCCACGCCACGTCCTCCAGCGCCTCGCGCCGCCCCGCTTCGCCATCCCGCTCTTCCGCGGCCGCGATGTGCCCGAGCATCGCCGCGCGCTCGGGCTCGGCGGGCGCCCGGGTCAGGGCCGCCCAATACAACTCGTCGACGAGCTCGGGGTCGCCCGCCCCCGAGCGCAACGCCTCGCCGATCCGGTTGTCCGTCCGCGTCAGCAAGGCGGTCAAGGTCTCGCCGCCCGTGAGTTCGAAGGCCTGGGCCAAGGTGGTGTCGTCGCTGCGTTCGGCGTCCGAGTTCGTCAGCCGGGCGGGCTTGCCGAACAGCTTGAGGAACCGCTCGCCGCTACCGGGACGCTTCGAGAGATGCACCTCCTGCACCCCGGGGAGCGCCACCGCCCCCCCCTCCCAACCGCTCAGGTCCGGCGCGACGCCGAGCGCGCGGTGCGCCGCGTCGAAGACCACCTCGGCCGGCAGGCGCCGCACGGCCGCGCGGGCGAAATTGGCCTCGCCCCCGACCCAATCGCCCCCCGGCTCAGAGGAGAGCTGGTAGCTCTTCGAGCCGGCGATCAGGCGGATCAGGTGGCGGGGGTCGTGGTCGCCGGCGCGCAGTTCCCCGGCGAGATACGCCAGCAGCTCGGGGTTCGACGCCGGGTTGGTCGGCCGCACGTCGTCGATCGGCTTCACCAGCGCCCTGCCCATCAGGTGCGCCCAGATGCGGTTCGCCTGCACCTTGGCGAAGTTCGGTTGCGCCACCACCCAGGCCGCCATCGCGTCGAGGCGTTCCGACTCGTCGGCGGGGGCCGGCACCGCCGGGTCGAGCATCCCCGCGACCGGTGGCTCCCCCGTCCGCGGGTGCTTCAGGCGCTCTTTGTCCTCGACCTCGCTCAGGGAAACCAGCTGCACCCGCTGCTCGCCGATGAACTGGTTTTTGTCGTACTTGTCCTTGCGCTTGTTCTCGACGACCTCGTACTCGATGCCGTCGAACAGCGCGGCGAAGCGGTAGTAGTCGTCCTGCCTCAAGTCCTCGAACGGGTGATTGTGGCATTTCGCGCACCCGAGGCGGCTGCCGAGGAAGACTTGCGCCGCGGCTTCGGCGCGGGCGGAGGGGTCGCGCAGCGCGCGGTAGAAGTTGGCGGGCGGGTTCGTGTAGGTGCTCCCGGTCGCCGTCAGCACCTCGCGGGCGAAGCGGTCCAAACCTGCGCCCGCCGCGAGTTGCTCGCGGATCCAACCGTGGAACTTCTCCACCCCGGTCGCGTCCAGCGTCTTCTCCTCCACGCGCAGCAGGTCCGCCCACTTCATCGCCCAGAAGGCGGCATACTCAGGCGACGCGAGAAGCCGGTCGACCAGCTCCGATCGTTTGTCCGGCGACGGGTCGGCGACGAAGGCGCGCGCCTCATCGGCCGTCGGCAGCACACCGGTGATATCGAGGCTCGCACGCCGCAGAAAGGTCGCGTCATCACAGACCGGCGCCGGCAGTTCGCGGTGCCGGCGCAGCTTCGCGAACACCAGCTCGTCGATCCGGCCGGCCGGCTCCGGACCGCGCCAACCATACTCCGGGCGCGCATCGATCAGCGCCGCGCGCATCGACGCCCGCGCGTCGAGGTAGCGTACGAACACCGTCGTCTCCCCGGGCGCCTCGAAGCGCAGCCGCCCTTCCGGCGTGACCTCGCCCGCCAAGCTCGAGGTCTCGAACACGGCCCAGCGGGTCACATCGCGCTCCTCGCCGCCGGCGAAGCGCGCCCGCACCGTGATCGTCAGCTCCCGCTGCGGGAGCTCGAGCAACGCCTCGGCCGGCTCGACGACCAACGCCTCCACCTCCCCCGCGCCCTCGCGCCCGCGCTCCGCCCCCGCCTCGAGCCAGTCCAAAAGGATCCGGTATTCTTCCGAACCGACCGCGAACCGCACGCCTCCCTCATGTTCGGCGACGCCGGTCGGCTTCTCCAAGAGCAGGCTCGCGGCCGGGTTGTCGCCGCCGAGGAACCTCCCGCCCTCCCGCAGCGCCGCGAGGTCACCGGCCGGGTCTTCCCCCCAGAGCGAGAGCTTCAGCCGCCCCTTGCCATCTTGCGCCCCGTGGCAGCCGCCCAGGTTGCAACCCGCCCGCGACAGCACCCCCATCACCTCGCGCTCAAAGTCGGCCGCGTTCGCCGGGGCGACAGCGGCGATCAGCGCGGTGACGAGGGAAAGGCCGAATTTTTGCATCACTTAAACTACGCGGGCCCGCGCCCGGATATCATCCGGGATTTCGCCAGCCGCGAGGATGCCCACCGGCGAAGTGGGGGCTCCCGACCGGCTCTCCGAAGGCCGCGCGAGCTCCCCCTCTGCTCACCGATACCCCTCGCCCGCAGGTCGACGTTCGGGCGGCGGCGGGGGAGTGATCCCCGCATCGCGAAGCGCCGCGGCGATCGCCGCCTCCGTTTCCGGCGCCGGTTTGAAATTCCCCGGGCGGAAGCCTTGGGCGATGATCAACGGTGTCCACCCGCGCCGGTTCTTCCGGTGCCAGACCGCCGGATCCGCACCGCGCGCGGCGAGCAGGGCGACGACCTCCGGAAGGCTCTTGTACGCGGCGCCGTGCATCGCCGTCTCGCCGTTGCGGTCCACCGCGTCGATCTCGGCGCCGAGCGAGAGCAGGTATTCGACGGCGGCCAGCGCCTCCTCCTCGGTGCCCGCCTCCTCCGTCGGCGCGTGCGTCCCGAGCCCCGCCGCCGCCATCAGCGGCGTCGAGCCGTCGGCGTTCGGGGCGAGCGGATCGGCGCCGAGTTCGACCAGCAGCCGCATGAGGGGCAGGTCGGCCGTCCGGGCGGCGAACAGGAACGGCGTGGCGCCCTTCCACCCCAGCCGCGGCCCACCCGAGCTCCCGGACGCGAGGCGCAGGTCCACATCGGCGCCTCGGGCGACCAGCAGCCGGGCGAAGGCCAGCGACCCCAGAGCGCCGGAGCCGCGCGGCGGCGGGAGGCCGTCGATCCCGTCGCCGCGGTTCGGCTTGCGCACCCAGCTGAGCTGGTGGAGCGGCGCGAACCCGGGGCGGGCGTCGTCCGGGTCGGCGCCCGCCTCTAACAAAATCTCGCCAACCGCGAAATGGCCGTTCTCGACGGCGAGGTGGAGCAGCGAGGTGCCCGCCTTCGGGTCCCGCCCGCCACCGCCCTCAGCGAAGGCCCAGCCGGCATCGGCCCCCGATTCCAAGAGCGCCTCCACCACCTCCGCCTCCCCCGCCCTGACCGCGAACGCCAGCGCCGTGAAGCCGTTGCGCCGCGTCACGGCATCGCACTCGGCGCCCGCCTCCACCAGCAGCCGCACCACCTCGAGGTGCCCCCCCGCGGCGGCCCACATGAGCGGCGTGGCGCCGCCGCTCCCGGCCTGGCCCGGATCCGCCCCCGCCGCCAACAGCGCGCGCACGCATGCCGGGG
>JAUIGD010000517.1 GCA_030430255.1 Verrucomicrobiia bacterium | reverse complement strand
CGTAATACACCAAGCTGTCGATGGCGGCGGCGACCTCCCGCCCGGCCGCGGCGGGGCTGCCGCCCGCATTCGCCGCGATCTCCTCGGCGAGCGAACTCGCCCGCGCTTCCATCATCTCTGCCGCGCGGTAGAGGATCTGCCCGCGCAGGTAGGCGGACGCAGAGCCCCACCCCGCTTGCGCCTTCCGCGCCGCGACCACCGCATCCCGCAAATCCTTCCGCGAAGCCTGGCAGTAGTTCGCCAGATGCGCTCCGCCTCTGGCCGCCTTGGCGACCGCGTAGCGACCGCTCTCGGTGCGCGGGAACTTCCCGCCGATGAACAACTTGTAGGTTTTGAGGACGGGAAGGCGATCGGGCATGACGGGGACTGAAGACTGCCAGCCCATCGTCGCCAATGTGGGGCGGGGTGCAAACTCAAACCACGGGAGGTCGCTCAAGCGGCTGAAAACACCCCCGACCTCAGGCGCGCTCGCGGATGTGGATCCACGCGTGCACGTGCGGGTCGCCGCGGAAGTAGCACACCATCGACGGTCCCTCGATCTGCCAGACGTCCCACACGCGATCCCTGCCCACGTCCTGCTTTTCGAAGAAGGCCATATGCAGGTGATCGAAACCCGCTTCCTCCACCAAGCGCAGCGCCTCGTCGGCATCGCGGCGGCGGTATGGCGCCAGGATGTCGGCGAGCGTCTCGCGGACCTTGCCTTTCTGGTCGGCGGTCAATTCGGTCATCGGGATGCCCTCGAGCCCCGTCTCCTTGCCGGTGAGCTCGACCGTCTTGGCCCCCTCCTCATCGCGCCCCTCGTCGAGCAGCGCCAACTTGCGCTGTCGGCCGTCGAGCATCTCGAACACCTCGTTGGCCCGCTTTGCCTGATACCAGTACGCGTTGCCCGGGTGGTCCGGCTTCTCGTTGAAACTCTCCGCAGCGTGGCCATAGAAGATGGGGCCGCCGAACGCCGCCCCCTCGACCGAGTCGCCATCGCAGCGCCGCGTGCAGTGGCGCCCGGTGAGCACGAACTCGAAGTTGCCCGAACCCGGCTCCCCGAACAGCGCGATCGACGAGTCGCCGAAGCCGGCCGCACCGCTGTCGTGCACCACCTGATCGTACACGGTCTGGGCGTATTCCTCACTGTGCAGCCCCATGAAGATCTCCTTCACCATCGCCTGCTGGTCGGCGGTGAAGTCGTCGCCCAACCGCAGCCGGGTGATGTGCCAGTTGTTGTCGATCTTGTGCCGGGCCGCATGGTCGAACCCGAAGCAGATCAACTTCCGCTGCCGCTCATCGAGGCTCTCGTACAAAGTCTTCACCAAGGTCTCGCTGCGCGGCTGGCCGGACTCGGCAGCGGGCGCAGCCCGACCGATGATCGGAACCCCCACGGCCACGCCGGCGGCGGCTGAGGTTCGCAGAAACTGGCGGCGGCTTTGGCGGTGAGGGTCGGTATCCATGGCGAATTCGGAGCGGGTTCGGGTGTCGGGGCACTGTGGAGAAAGCATCCAGCGCCCCTTGATATTCAATAGCCTACCCATGCGGGCGCCCTCCGGCAAGCCTTGAACGTGGCCGGCGGCCCGGCGATAGTCCCTCCATGAAGACCCACCCTCTCGCCGCGGCGACCGCCGCATTCGCGATCTCGATCTCGGCCCAGCCAACGGCCGACGCTCAGACCATCCCCGTCTACGACTTGCAGGGAATGCTGAGCGAGTCCGGCCAGCCGAGCACCAGCCTGCTCGACCTCGGCATGATGAATTTCGCAAGCGGGCGCCCGCTCACCTTCTTCGACGTCGTGAAGAGCCTCGCCAACGCCTCCGGCGACGAGAACGTCCCGGCGGTGGTGCTCGACGTCGACAACGTCGGCCTCGAGCTCGCGCAGATCCAGGAGCTCAGACGCCACCTGTCGGCGATCCGCGGGGCAGGCAAGGACGTCTACCTCTACACCGAGAACCTCGACAACGGCACCGCCCTGCTCGGGAGCGTCGCGAACCACCTGACGCTCATGCCGGAGGGCAACGTCGGGCTGTCCGGCCTGTATAGCGAATCGATGTACTACAAAGGCCTGTTCGACCGCCTCGGCATCAAGGTCGATGTCGTGCACATCGGCGACTTCAAGAGCGCCGGCGAAACCTTTTCCCGCAGCGCGCCGAGCAAGCCCGCGAAGCAGCAGCAAAAGGCGCTGCTCGACGCCACCTACCGCGACCTCGTGCTCGGCATCGCCCGCTCCCGCAACATGAAACCGGCCAAAGTGCGCGCCCTCATCGACGACGGCGCGCTCACCCCGGAGCACGCCGAGGCGGCCGGCCTCGTCGATGACCTGGCCTACCGCACCGACTTCATCGCCGCGCTGCGCGAGGCATACCCCGATGCCACATTCGACACCGGCTACCAGCTGCCCGACCTCGACGGCCCCGAGGTCGACAGCTTCCTCGACCTCATGAAGCTGATGTTCCAGAGCGGCAAGAGTTCCCGCTTCAAAGACGACTACGTCGCCGTCGTCCCGTTCGAGGGGGCGATCACCGACGAGTCGATCAAGCCCGTCCGCAGCGAGGTCTTGCGGGCGGCGAAGGATGAGAAGTGCAAAGCGCTCGTGCTCCGGGTCAACTCGCCCGGCGGCTCAGCGTTGGCCAGCGATGTCCTCTGGGAGGCGACCGCGGAGTTCAAGGCGACCGGGAAGCCCTTCGTCGTGTCGATGGGCGGGGTCGCGGCGAGCGGCGGCTACTACATCGCCGCCGGGGCCGACCAGATCTTCGCCGAGAGCGGCACCGTCACCGGCTCGATCGGGGTGGTCGGGATGAAGGTGGCCATCGGCGGCGCGCTGGAGCGCTTCGGCATCGAGACCCACGGCCAGAAGCGCGGGCGCTTCGCCGACGCCATGTCGATGACCAAACCGATGACCGAAGGGCAGGTCGAGGTGATCCGGCGCTCGATGCTCGACATCTACGGGACCTTCAAACAGCGCATCCTCGACGGTCGTGGCGACCGCATCCAGGGCGAGCTCGAAACCTTGGCCGGCGGGCGCGTCTGGGCGGGATCCAAAGCCCTGGAGATCGGCTTGGTCGATCGCATCGGCGGGCTGGCCGACGCGATCTGGTACGCTTCCGAGGCGGCCGGGCTGGAGAACCCTGACGTCCACCTCCTCCCCGAGCCAAAGGGCGCGTTCGACGGCCTCTTCGGGCCGCCGCAGCAGGCGGATCCGAACGGCGAGTTCATCGGCGCCCCGCAGCCCGGCGGCAACGACCCGTTCGGCCTCGCGGCCAAGATCCAGGCCGGCGGTCTCCTCGAGGTGCTCGACCCGTGGAAACGCCAGTCGCTCGCCTCGTCGCTCGAGATCCTGAAGTCGGCCCATCGAGGCCAGGTGCTGCTCCTCGGCGCACCGGTCGACGTGCGGATCGACTGACCGTCCGACCAGCGATCCGGCTCCGCCGACCGCTGCCGCGCCCTGCGGGCAGCGACCTACTCCAGGGTGCCGCGCTGAGTTGGCAGCGGCCTACATCAGGGTGCCGCGCTGAGCGGCGGCGACCTACATCAGGTCTCTGCCGCGCCGTTCGCGGATCACCTGGATCTCGTCGAGCACGTGGTCGATGCGCAGCACGTTGGGGAAGGTGATGATGTCCCGTTGACCGCCCGAGGTCGTGATGATCAGGTCGCCCGATCCGAAGCCGAAGGCCATGTGCTGCACGAAGTTGTCGCGCTGCTTCTCCATCACGACGCCGAGCGAGTCGAAGGTCTTCTCCCCTTCGCCGATCTCATCGACCATCTTGATCTGTGTCGGCATGAAGTGGAAGTAACGCCGCATGTCGAAGAGGAACACCACCAGGAACCAGGGCACGAAGATCACGACGCCGAGCGCGAGGAAGAAGTCCCGGTTCACGATCAGATGGAGGCCTCCGAGGTAGTTCAACACGGGTTGCCACCAGTCGAA
>JAUIGD010000056.1 GCA_030430255.1 Verrucomicrobiia bacterium | reverse complement strand
CACCGGTGCACGCGTCCGTGCAATCCGCCTGACAGGTGTTGGGGTCGCAGGTGCAGGCCTGCAGGTCCGCGAGGTAGCCGCAGGAGTTGTCGCCCGCCTCCCTCTCGTAGGTGCCGGCCTGCGCGTCGCCGGCGATGCGGTTGCTCTGCCCGACCTGCAAGCCGAGCCCCCGCCCGGGGACATCGAAACCGGCTCCGAAGCGGTCGACGCCGATCGGGTCCTCGGCTTCGAGGTGCAGCGTCACCCACTGCCCGCCGGCGGAGACGTCGACGGTCGAGGGGCTGACGGTGAACTGGGTCAAAGTCGGCGCCGCACCGGCGATGGGGGCGGCGATGAGGATGGCGGTGAGGAGGGAGAGGGTCGGATTCATAGTCGGGGTGGGTTGTAGTCGTCGCCTGCCGAATCGCGACCGCGGCGGCGGGATTACGTGGCGGGCGGATTTTTTTCGACCTACGAAGGGCCATCGATGGCGCCGAGGAGAAGGGCGCCGATCAGGCCGAGGATGCCGACGGTGCAAAGCAGGCCGGGAAGGCCGCCGAGGCCGACGAAGTCGGTGATTTTGTCAAAGGCGGAGACGGTCCACGTTGCGCACCGGTAGGTGTGCCACGGATTGCTCCCTTCGACGGCTGTCTCGGGCGGGAAGAACCTTGTGAACCCACCCCAGATCCAGTAGGTGACCCAGCCGAGGAAGACGTCCGCCCCGGGTCCGCTGCCGGGTTCGCCGGCGTAGCTGCGGAGGAGCCTCCTGCCCATCAGGAGGGCGGTGACGACGATGCCGAGGACGTAGCCGGTGGCGTGGGACGCCTTCTCGATATCGATGGGCGGTGCGAATCCACGCAGCTTGGAGTGCATGAACAGGATGCTGCCGACGCAGGTGACCATGATGATCCACGCGGGGATCGGCTGTTCGCTTTGGTGGGTGCTCATTTGGTGGTGTTCGTTTCGGTCTGTGGGATCGGCGCCCCCGGCTTGGGTGGAGGTCGACTCTGCGGCACCGGCGCGGCGCTCCCGCCCACCAGATCGCGAACGCCGACGCCGGATTACGCGGCGGCGGAAGTTTCTCGCAGCGCCTTGCCTCGGACGCATCGCGGGCGAGGGTGCCGCGATGGGCAGCGATGCGAACGACCCCGCCGAAGGGCGCGGCTTTTTCCCCCAGACGCGCTGGACTCTGGTGTCGGCCGCGCGCGATGGCGGTGCCGACCCCGACGCCGCGCGGCGCGCCTTGGGCGAACTTTGCGAGGCGTACTGGAGGCCGCTCTACGCCTTCGCCCGCGCCGCGGGCAAGGGCGCGACCGAGGCGGAGGACTCGGTGCAGAGCTTCCTCTTGCGTCTGATCTCCAAAGATTCGCTCGCCGGGATCGACCGCGCGAAGGGCAAGCTGCGCTCGTTCCTCGCCGCCTCGTTCAAGAAGCACCTCGCCTCCGAATGGCGGCGCGAGACGGCGCAGAAGCGCGGCGGTGCGGAGTCGCCGCTGTCGATCGACGCCGGGCTCGCCGAGGAGCAGTTCCAGATCGACGCCGGGCGCGGGCTGGACCCGGAGGCGCTGTTCGACCGGCGCTGGGCGCTGACGGTGCTCGACCGCGTGCTGGCGAAGCTGGGGGCCGCCTTCGAGGCGCGCGGGCAGGGCGAGCGCTTCGCGGTGCTGAAGGATTTCCTCGAGCCCGGTGCGGGCGAGCAAGGCTACGCCGCCGCCGGGGCGACGCTGAACTTGGCGGAGAACGCGGTGCAGCAGGCGGTGTTCCGCATGCGGCGGGAGTACCGCAAGCTGCTGGAGGCGGAGATCGCGGAAACCGTCGCCGACCCGTCCGGGGTCGAGGCTGAACTGCGCCACCTGATCGCCGCGGTGGCGGCGTGAGCCGCCCTACTTTCGCCGCGCTTCGCGCAGGGCGATCTCGATGAGCAGCTCGCCGTCGAGGTTGGCGTCCGACCAGGCCAGCGGCGTCACCTCGGCGCGGGCGCGGGCCACCGCCTCCGCCAACACCTGCCCGGCGCGGCCGTCCCGCCCCGCCGCCCGCTCGGCCACCGCCAGGAAGGCCGCGGACGGGGCGGCGACGGAGCGCCAATCCGGGTTCCCGGCCTCGCGCTCGAGCAGCGGTAGCGCCGCTTCGACATCGCCGCGGCGCAACCGGCCCAGCGCGGCGTAGAGCGTCTCGGGGAAGCGGTCGTTCTCGGCCCAGGCCGCTGCCGCGGTCGCGCCCGCGCCGTGCAGCGCATCGGCGGGGAATGTCCCCGGCGGCGCCAGCAAGGTCAGCGCGGCGCGGTCGAGGTCGCGGAGGCCATCGGAAAGGATCTCGTCGCCCCGGGCGCCGGCGAGGATGCGCAGCAGGCCCAGGCGGAACAGCAGGAGCTCGCGTCCGTCGGTGTTGGGCTGCAGGTCGATGAGCCTCGCCTGCGCTCCGGCAGCTGCGGCGTGGTCGCCGAGCGCGGCGAAGGTGAAGGTCTGCTCGCCCAGCACCTCCGCGTGCGCGACCGGGTTGCGCGCCGCGGTGGGCAGCGCGTTTTCTAACAATGTTTTGGAACTTTCGTAATCGCCCTGGTAGCGGCGCACGACCGCCAGGCGCAGCGGTGTCGGCCTGGGCAGCGACGGGTTCCCCCGCCGCGCCGCGACCGCATCCCGGTAGGTGCTCTCGGCAAGCGCCTCGGCTTCGGCGAGGAACTGGTCATCCCCCCGGCCGGCGACGATGAGCATCGCCCGCAGCAGCCCGTCCGCCTTGCCGAGCACCCGCGGGTCGGTCGCGGCGAACTCGCGCCGCAGGATCGCCAGCGCGTCGCGGTGCAGCGCGACGGCGCCGACGAAATCTCCGCCGTTCTCCCGGAAGTGCGCGTTGGCGCTGTGGGCGCTCGCCAGCGCTTCGACGTCTTCGGGCGCCTCTTCGGCGAGCGCGAGCAACCTCTCGAAGTGCGCCTCGGCCGCCTCGCGGTCGCCGGCGGAGACGAGCGACCAAGCGAGGTGCTGCCGGATGTTCTGGGTGCGCGAATGGCGCGCGCCGAGGAGCGCCTCGAATCCGGCGAGCGCCTCCTCGCCCAAGGCGATCGCCTCCGCGTGCCCGCCCAGCTCCCGGTGCAGGTCGGCGGTGAAATAGAGCTGTTCGTAGTAGCTGAGGGAACGCTCGAGGCCCGGGCGCGATCGCGCGCTGCGGAGTTGCTCGTAGATCGCCAAGGCGTCGACGGCGCGGCCCTCGTTGCGGCGGAACAGGGCGAGATGGTCGAGGCAGGCCAGGGTCAACCCGGCCTCCGGCCCGAGCACCGCCGCACAGTGCGCGTGCGCCCCGTTCAGCGCCGCCTCCGCCGCCGCGGCGTTCTCCTGGGTGCGGTTCTCGCCGTGCTCGAGCATCGCGATGGCGCCGAGGTGCAGTTCGCAGCGGAGGGAGCGGATGTCGTCTGGTCCGTAGCGGTCCCGCGCGGCGGCGAAAAGCTCGCGGGTCAAAGCCTTCGCCTCCGCCCGCCGGTGTTCGGCGAGGGCGCCCGCCAGCGCGAAGCGCAGGTCGAAGTGGAGGTCCTGGTCTTCGGGTAGCCGCCCCTCGGCCAGCACCAACGCCTCACGCCAGAGCCGTTCGGCGCGGACCTTGACCGAGAGGCCAGCATTCGCTTCGGCGAGCGCCGACAGCAGCCGGACGCGGGTGCTGGGCTGGTCGGCGAAGCGGTCGCCCAGCCGCCGCTCGGCCACGGTGAGGAGGTCGAGCAGCGTCGCTTTCGCGTCGGCGCCGTCGAAGGTGTCGACCAGGAACGCGACCGTCTCCTCGGCGTCGGCGCGGGCCTGCGTCGCCGCCTTTTCGCTGCGCTGTGATTCGGCGAGGGCGCGTTTGGCGGCGCGCGCCTGCCAGAGCGCGACCGTGGCGCCGACGATCAGGGCCAGGGCCACGGCGCCCCCCGCGGCGAAGGCTGCCCGGTGCCGGGCGAGCGTCTTGCGCAGGCGGTAGGCCGCGCTCGGCGGCGCAGCGACCACGTTCTCGCCGGCCAGGTGGCGGGCGAGGTCCGCCCCGAGCGCGTCGGCTCCCCCGTAGCGGCGCTCGCGGTCTTTCTCCAGCGCCTTGAGGGCGATCCAGTCGAGTTCGCCGCGCAGCGCGCGCGCCGTGGCGGGGTCGGCCGCCCGCGCCGACGGCTTCGGTGGCTCCTCCTCGCGGACGGCGCGCCGGATCTCGTCGATCCCCGCGGCGCCGAACCGGGCCGGGTCGAACATCGGCCGGCCGGCCAGCAGCTCGTAGAGCACGGCGCCGAGCGCGTAGACATCCGCCCGCGTGTCGATGTCGGCGCCGCCCGCGATCTGCTCGGGCGCCATGTACAGCGGCGTGCCGACCACCTGATCGTCGCGGGTCAACAGATCGCTGCCGACACCGGAGGCGGCGGTCGCCTTGGCGATGCCGAAATCGATCACCTTGGGCACCGCCCTGCCCCCGGCCTCGGTGACGAGGATGTTGGACGGCTTCAGATCGCGGTGGATCACCCCTTTCTGGTGCGCGTGGGCGACGGCCTCGCAGACCTCGACGAACAGTTCCAACCGCTCTCGGAGGCGCAGTCCGGCGCGCTCCGCGAAGCGGTGGATCGGTTCGCCGCGCACCCGCTCCATGACGAAGTAGGGCCGGCCGGCGGAGGTGCTCCCCGCATCGAACACCTGGGCGATCCCGGGGTGCTCCATCACCGCCAGCGCCTGCCGCTCCGCCTCGAAGCGGGCGATGACCTCGCGGGTGTCCATGCCCGGCTTGATGATTTTGAGCGCCACCTCGCGGCGCACGGGTTCGCTCTGCCTCGCCGCCCAGACGGTGCCGAAACCGCCCTCGCCGAGCGGCTCGACCAACTCGTAGGGGCCGATGTGATCGCCCTCGACCTCGCCGAGCGCCATGCCCAGGAGCGCGGCCGCATCGACCCGCCGGGTCGGGGGCTCGGCGTGGGTTCCATCGTGTTCTGGCATCGGTGCGCGCAGGATAGCGCGGGCCGGGTGCCCGACCAAGCCCCGTTGCGCGCCGCCGCGGGCTGGCTATCATCGCCCCATGGATCTCACCACCACCGCATTCGGAACCTGGGGCGGCGGGCGCTTCATGCACTTCGGCGAAGCGCTCGACGACGCCCGTTTCACCGGCCTCATCCAGCTCGCCTACGAGCGGGGCATCCGCACCTTCGTGACCTCCGACGTCTACGGCGTCGGTCGCGCCGACGAGATGCTCGGCGGGGCGTTGGCCGGGGTCGACCGCGCCACCTACAGCCTCGTCGGGATGTTGGGGCACGACATCTACGAGGGGAAGCGCGAGGGCTCGCGCGGCTACCCGCGCTTCACCGACCCGGCGCTGCGCGGGCGCGAGGGCTACCCGGCCTACCTGGAGATGGCGGCTAGCAAATCTTTGGAACGTTGCCGGGCGGACAAGTTCGACCTCGTGATGCTGCACAACCCCGACGAGCGCGGCTACGCGGACGCCTCGGTCTGGGACGCGATGGGCAAGCTCAAGGACGCCGGCCTGACTGACCGCCTCGGCATCGCCCCCGGGCCCGCCAACGGCTTCACCCTCGACCTCATCCACAGCTTCGAGCAGTTCGGTGAGGCGATGGATTGGGCGATGGTCATCCTCAACCCGCTCGAGCCCTGGCCGGGCAGGCTCTGCCTCGACGCCGCGGAGAAAGCGGGGATCAAAGTGCTGACCCGCGTGGTCGATTACGGCGGGGTCTTCCACGGCACGATGTCGCCCGGCCACCATTTCAAGGACGGCGACCACCGCACCTACCGCCCGCAGGGTTGGGTCGAGGCCGGCCTCGAGAAGCTGGCGCAGATGCAGCCGATATTGGACCGCCACGGCCTCACGCCGCTGCAGTTCGCCAGCCTGTGGAACCTCGCCCACGCGCCGGTCGAATCGGTCGTGCCGACCTTCATCCAGGAGGCCGGCGAGGGCGCGCGCCCGGTGGAGGAGCTGGTGGAGGAGTTCGCCGCGCTGCCCGCCGACAACCCGCTGACGCCGGACGAGGTCGAGCGGGTCGCGCAGATCGGCGACAACACCGGCTGCATGGCGCTCAAGGGCGCCAGCAAGCGCCACGAGGTCAGCGAGCGCCCCGACGAATGGCCGATGCGCCCCGAGCTGCTCGAGCTCGCCGGGCGGCACGGGTTGGGGGAGGAGTGGTGAGCGGCGTGCTTCGGCCACCCGTCGCCCCGAAACGCCCGCACACGCACCGCGAGCACGGCGTCGAGCGCGACGACCCCTACCAATGGCTGCGCGAGCGCGATGACCCGGCGGTCGCCGCCCACCTGGAGGCCGAGAACGCCTACGCGGACGCGGTCATGGCGCCGGATGCGGCGCTGCGCGAGCGCCTGTTCGAGGAGATCAAAGGGCGCATCCGCCAGGACGACGAGACCTATCCCGTACGCTGGAAGCGCTTCCTGTACTACGAGCGCTACGAGGAAGGCGCGGAGTACCCGCGGCATTGGCGGCGCCCTGCGGAACCCGATGGCGCGGCGGAGGAGCTGATGCTCGACGTTCCGGCCCTCGCCGCCGGGCACGAGTACTTCGATCTCGAGGCGGGCGATGTCAGCCCCGACGAGCGCCTGCTCGCCTACTCGGTCGACCTGACCGGCGACCGCGTGGAGACGCTCTTCATCAAAGATCTGGAGTCCGGGGAGGCGCTGCCCGACCGGGTCGACGAGGTGGACGGCGGCCACGCCTGGTCGGCGTGTAGCCGCTTCCTCTTCTACACCAAACACGACCCCGAGACCTTGCGTTCGTTTCAGGTCTGGCGCCACGAGCTGGGGACGCCGGCGGACCGCGACGCGCTCGTGTTCGAGGAGGGCGATGAGACCTTCGAGGTCTCCGTCGCCGCGAGCAAGTCGGGCGAGCTGATCTTCATCACCTCGAGCCAGACGCTCAGCGACGAGGTTTGGCTGCTGCGCGCCGACGCCCCGCTGTCCGAGCCGCACCGGTTCGCCCCGCGGCGGCGCGGTCTGGAGTACGAGGTCGAGCACCACGGCGACGGCTTCTACATCCGCACCAACCTCGGCGCCCCGGAGTTCCGGCTGATGCGGACGCCGGTCGGCGCCACCGGCGAGGCGCACTGGGAGGAGGTGTTCGCGATGCCCGAGGGCGCGTTCTTGGTCGACTTCGAGCTGTTCGACGGCTTCCTCGTCACCTCCGAGCGGGAGCGCGGGCTCGACCGCCTGCGCGTCCGCCGCCTGGCCGACCCCGGCGCGGCGCCGGTCGAGATCGCCTTCGACGAGCCCGCCTACTCGGCGTGGATCGGCGACAACCTGCACTTCGAGAGCCGCTGGCTGCGCTACGGTTACAGCTCGCCCTCGACGCCAGACACGCTCTACGAGCAGCACCTCGAGACCGGCGAGCGCCGCCTCCTCAAGCAGCTGCCGGTGCCCGGCGGCTATGACCCCGCCGACTACGTCACCGAGCGGGTCGAGGTGGCCGCCCGCGACGGCGCGCGGGTGCCGGTCTCGCTGGTGTACCGACGCGGCCGGCCCCGCGACGGTGGCGGCGCGCTTTTGTTAGAGGGCTACGGCGCCTACGGGATCAGCAGCCACGCGACCTTCAGCGCCGAGCGCCTGCCGCTGCTCGACCGCGGCTTCTGCTGGGCCATCGCCCACGTGCGCGGCGGGCAGGAGCTGGGGCGCGCCTGGTACGAGGCCGGGCGCCAGCGGGACAAGCGCAACACCTTCAATGATTTCATCGACTGCGCGGAACAGCTCGCGTCCGAGGGCTACGGCGCGCGTGAGAAACTCTGCGCCACCGGCGGCAGCGCGGGCGGGCTGCTGCTCGGCGCTGTCCTCAACGAGCGCCCGGACCTCTTCGCCGCCGCGGTCGCCCACGTGCCCTTCGTCGATGTCGTCACCACGATGCTCGACGACAGCATCCCGCTCACCGCCGGCGAGTTTGACGAGTGGGGCGACCCGTCGGAACGGGAGGCCTTCGACACCATGTTGGGCTACTCGCCCTACGACAACGTCCGCGCCGCCGACTACCCGGCGCTGCTGGTCGTGGCGGGTTTCCACGACTCGCAGGTGCAGTACTGGGAGCCGGCGAAGTGGGTCGCCCGGCTCCGCGAACGCGGCACCGGCGCCCGCCCGATCCTGCTGAAGACCGAGATGGACTCCGGCCACGGCGGCGCCAGCGGCCGCCACGATGGCTACCGGGAGACCGCCCGCGACTACGCCTTCCTGCTGCGGGCTTTGGGGGTGAAGGGCTAGCCCGAATCGATCACCAAGCTCCGGGCTGTGGCTCGCCCTCGTTGGCGCTGAGGGTGTTGGCGTGGTGACCGGCTCGGGCAGGGTGTTCACCCAGCCGCTTCGCCTGTCCCTGCCGCCGCCTACTCAGCGTCACCGAGTGGCAGCGCCTCGCCTGCGAATGTGGTGATCGATCCGGGCTAGCCCGGCCTGGCTCGGGTCGATCACCAAGCTCCGAGCCGCGGTTTGCCCTCGTTGACGCTGAGGGCGTTGGCCTGGTGATAGGCTTGGGCAGGGTGTTCACCCAGCCTCTTCGCCGATCGCTGCCTACTCAGCGCCCACGAGTGGCGGCGCCCCGCCTGCGGATGTGGCAATTTGCTCGGGCTGGTGCTCGGTTGAGGTGGTGTATCGCTCCGCCGAGGCTTCTCCCGCCCCTGCCGGGGCGGATCACAACGCCTTCCGGTTCCCCGGAGTTCCGCTGGCGCTCCACACCGCGCTACCTTCTCTCGTGCCTCCGGCACTTCCCCTTAAACAGGGCCATTCGGTTTAGCCCGAACCGCTCAACAAGCTCGGGGTTGTGCCTTGCTCGCGTTGAGGCTGAGTGCGCTGGCTTGGTGAGCGGCTCGGGCAGGGTGTTCACCCTGCCTTTCGCCGAACCCCGCAGCTGCCTACTCAGCGCGACCAAGTGGCGGCGCCTCGCCTGCGGATGTGGTGATCGGTTCGGGCAGGCCTAACGAGGGCGCAGCGCCTCCGAGTCTGCATTCCACTCGCTAGTCAGAAGCGGTAGCCATGGGCGCCCGCGTCAGGTCAGAAGACCCGGGAGGCAGGAAGTGCGTTCCCCATGCGGTTTCGGAAAATGGGCGAAGCGCCCGCAGTACCGTGAGCTGTTCGGCTTGCCCCCGGCGCGGCTGGGTTTGCGTTTGCCGCTTCGGATCAATCACGGCGGAGACGGAGCTCCGCCCTCCAGCGGGGGTGGTGTTGATGTGGCGGCCGGCGGTTGCACGGACGCAGTGCCGACCGCTATCCCGCGCTTCGCCTGCGAATGGGGATCGACCCTGATCGCTTCGGGCGCCGCTCCAAACGGCTTGCTTCCCGCCCCGCTACTTCGCGGCGTCGAAGCGGGCGGCGACGGCGTCCCAGTCGACGACGTTCCACCAGGCGGCGAGGTAGTCCGGGCGGCGGTTCTGGTAGTTGAGGTAGTAGGCGTGCTCCCAGACGTCGCAGCCGAGCAGCGGCGTCTTGCCCTCCATGATCGGGCTGTCCTGGTTGGGGGTGGAGTGCACGACCAGGTTGCCGCCGTCGAGCGAGAGCCACGCCCAGCCGCTGCCGAAGCGGGTGGCGCCGGCCTTGTTGAACGCCTCCTTGAAGGCGTCGAAGGAGCCGAAGGTGGAGTTGATCGCGTCGCCGAGCGCGCCGGTCGGGGCGCCGCCCTTGCCGGCGCCCATCGAGGTCCAGAAGAGCGAGTGGTTGGCGTGGCCGCCGCCGTTGTTGCGCACCGCGCCGCGGATGTCCTCGGGCACGGCGTCGAGGTCGGCGATGAGCTCCTCGATCGACTTCGCCTCCAGCTCGGGCTTGCCGGCGATGGCGTTGTTTAGATTGGTGACGTAGGCGTTGTGGTGCTTGCCGTGGTGGATCTCCATCGTGCGCGCATCGATGTGCGGCTCGAGGGCGTCGTGGGCGTACGGGAGGGCGGGTAGTTCGTGGGCCATGATGCGGGGATCGTCCATGCGGGGCGGGCGGCGGTCAAGGGGAAGCGGTAGACCGCGGGGGCGGTTGGGTTTGCCCGTGGCGTTGGTGGGTGTGCGGGGGCGGCTTGGATCGGCTACGGCGGAGACGGAGCTCCGCCCTCCAGGGGTATGGGGCGAGCGGGACGCTCGCGCTCTGCAGCCCGCTCCGCTTTGATCCGGTTCCGGAGGTGCGACTTGAAGCGCCTGGTGCGCCCGGCGACGAAGCGCGGGTCGTAGAGGGCGCCGGCGAGCTTGAGGAAGCCCTCCTCGAGCTCGGCGACCGACATGGAGTCGGGCTGGAAGTTGATGTCGAAGAGGGTGCAGCGCTCGCTGGCCTCCTCCGAGAGGAGGCGTCCCTGCTCGCTCAGCCGCGACCACAGCGGCGTGCCGGGGAAGGGCGTCATGTAGGTGATCTGCACATCGTAGAGGCCGGCGTCGCGCACGAAGCGCAGCGCGTGCTTGAACTGCTCGGGGCCGGCGCCGTCGAGGCCGAACACGAGGCAGCCGTTGACGGTGATGCCGCGGCGCTGCACCCGCTCGACCGCCTCGATGTAGCGGTCGGCGCGGCGCGCCTTCCAGTTGGAATTCTTCTCGACGCCGTCCAGCGCGGCGTAGTCGGGGCTCTCGAAGCCGATCAAGACCTGGGCGCAGCCGGCGTCGCGCATGAGCCCCAGCAGCTCGTCGTCCTCGGCGACCGAGAGGTCGGTCTCGGTGAACCAGCGCACGTCCTCTTTCGCCAACGCCCGCATGAGGTCCTTCGCGTGGCGGCGGTCGACGAAGGTGTTGTCGTCGGCGAACTCGAAGAAGGGCTTGGCGAACAGCTCCTTCAGCAACCGCACTTCGGCGATCACCTTGGCGACGGGCTTCGTCTTGAACCGCGGGTCGAGCCGGATCGAGGCGGCGCAGAACTCGCAAGCCCAGGGGCAGCCGCGCTGGGTCTGCACCGTGAAGCGCGGGTAGCGCTCGGGCGAGAGCAGGTCGAAGCGGGGCATCGGCGCGTCGGCGAGGTCGAAGGGGCGGCCGGCCGTGGCGTCGTACACCCTCTTCAACCGGCCGCGCCCGAGGTCCGCGACGACCTCCGGCCATAGCGGTTCGCCCTCGCCGACGACCACCGCGTCGGCGTGGCGGGCGGCGAGCCCGGGTTGCAGGGTCGGCCCGAGGCCGCCGAGCACGGTCGGCACCCCGATCCCCCGGAAGCGGTCGCAGAGCCGGAACGCCTCCTTGTTGGTCGCGGTCAGCGAGGAGATCGCGACCGCGTCGAAGCGCGTGGGCAGTTCGTCGAGGTCGACGTCGCGCACCTCGAGGTACTCGCAGTCGATCCCCTCCGGCGTCATGCCGGCGAGCGTCAGCAGCCCGAGCGAGGGCAGCGCCTCGATCTCCCGCGCGCGGCGGGCCACGGCGGGGAACGAGAGGCCGAGCTCGAGCACCTCCGGCTTGCAGAGCCGGAGGCCGGAGACGGCGATGAAGCCGATGATCATGGTCGGGGATGGAGGATCGGAGTTCGGCTACGCGCTGTTCCAGTTGAGGAGGAGGGTCAGGATGCCGCCCCCGACCGATCCGACGGGGATGAAGAAGAAATGGCGGAAGGGGACTTTCCTCCACGCGGTGAGGAAGCAGCAGGTGGACATGGTGCAGAGCCCGGCGATGAAGAGCGCCGCCGCGAGCTTCGCCGGCGCGTCCGCGATCGGGTGGGCGTCGAGCGTGAACGCGAACAGGAGCGTGACGAAGCCGAGCCCGAAGAAGGCGATGTGGCCCAGGCGGGTCAATCTTCGTCGGAACGACCCGTAGCCGCCCATCCAGTCCTCGCGGTGGAAGAACAAGCCGATGATCGCGCCGGAGACGACGCCCATCAGCATGCCCAGCCAGCCGGCGAGCAGGGCGGCTTCTTTCGCGGCTTCCATGCGGAACCTTAGTGGTCTGCCGCCGAGGGGAAAATCGATTCTGCAGCCGCCAGCATCGACAGGGCCGATGCGCGCCCGTGGCGTCCGCGCGCCTACAGGCCGTCGGAGGCGCCCTCCGGCGTCGCGCCGTCGGCGGCCGGGTCGCCGCCGCCCGCGCCGCTGCCATCGGGCACGCTGCTGAACACCGAGCGCATGCAGGGCGCGCCGGTGGGGCTTTCCCAGAACTCGAAGAACATCGCGCCGAGCATGGCGTTGTCCTCGGTGGTCAGGACGTAGGTGCCGTCCTCGCGTGCCGCGGGGGCGAGCAGGAGCACCTCGAACACGAGGATCGGCTCCTCGTTCAGCGTGCCGGTCTCGGTCGGTTCGGTGACTTGGGCGAGTTGCCAGGGCTCGCCGTGACGGGGCAAACCGGGGCCGCGCGCGAGCAGCATCTTGCCCAGGTGGGCGGCGAGCGCCTCGCGGGTCGGGAGCTCGAGCGGCGGGGCCTCGGCGGGGTCGCCGTCGTGCGTCGGTGGGTCGGGGTCGGGCATGGTGGGAACGCCGGCGAGCTTGGAACGGGCTTCGGTGACGGTCAACGCGCGTCGTTTGCGTGACTTTTGCGGCGGCCGGTGCCATCTATATCCCCGAACCACCCACACCCCCCCCATGTCAGCAGAAGCCAATATCGAAAAGTCCACCAAGCAGCTCCAAGAGATCGGCATCGACGTCGACGCCGCCCTCCTCGAGAAGATCGTCAAAGCCTTGGGCATCGCCAACCAATCGCTCGATGCCTCGCTGGTCTCCGCCACCGACCCGGCTGAACTCGCCCGCGTGCGGACGAACTTTGTCGAGAAGAAGCTCGGCGTGACCGACGGTGGCGATGAGGCGATCGCGGAGGTGATGGCGCAGATGAAGGGCTTCAATCAGAAGCAGCGCGGCGCCGTCTACTACCTGCTCACCGAGAAGTTCGGCAAACAGAGCGTCTATCTCGGGTAGCCTCCCCCGACCGCGCCTCCCCCAGGGGCGATTGCCGGTTGATCGCCGACGGCGGGGAGCGGAGCGTCCAGCATGATCCGGACGCCCTTCTTCGCCCTCGTGGCGCTCGCCACCACCGCCGCCGCCGCCCGCGCCGCCGACTACGCCATCGTCGTCTCCCGGGAGACCCAAGCCGATCCGGGTTGGGCCGAAGTGGTGGCCGCCCTCGAGGCGAAGCACCCGGGCGCGGTGACCCTCGCGTTCGGCGGCGACGGCGTGCGCGAGGCGCTCGGCAAACTGCGCGCGCTCCACCCGCGCCACACCTGCTTCGTCGCGAAGCCGGCCGAGGCGACGCGCGGCTTCGTCACCGCCGTGCACCAGCTGACGCGGGCGCTCGACGACGACCCGTATGCGGACACCCGCTGGGGGATCCTCACCGGCTTCGATGCCGAGAACGCGCTGGCGATCGCCCGGACGCGCGAACCCCTGGTGGTGGAGCGCGTCGGTTCGGGGACGGAGGTGGCGCTGGAGAAGTGCCGTGAAGGGCGCTGGTTCTGCGAGTTGGTGAAGGGCAAAACCGTGGCGCGGGAGCGCGGGGGGGCGGTGGTCGAAAGCACCGGCCCGGACGACACCACCCGGGCGCTGGCCGAGCTGCTGACCGGCTACAAGTCACAGCTGTTCGTGACCTCCGGGCACGCCACCGAGCGCGACTGGCAGATCGGCTTCCGCTATCGCAACGGCTATTTCAAGAGCGAGGGCGGCACCTTGTACGGGCACCCGACCGGCGGCGGGCGCTTCGCCATCCAAGCCCCCGAGCCGAAGGTCTACCTGCCGATCGGCAACTGCCTCATGGGCCACATCGACGGCGCCGACGCCATGGCGCTGGCCTGGATGCACAGCGCCGGCGTGCGGCAGATGGCGGGCTACACGGTGCCGACCTGGTACGGATACGCGGGCTGGGGCTGCCTCGATTACTTCGTCGAACAGCCCGGGAGGTACAGCCTCAACGAGGCCTTCTTCGCCAACCAGCACGCCCTCGTGCACCGGCTCGGCGAGGGCTTCCCCGAGCTGGCGGGGAGCGCGCTCTCCAGCCCGGAGGAGGCGATGCGCCTGCGCGCCAAAGCCGAGCCCTCGCCCGCGGCGGAGGCGCTAGGCCTCGGCGCCCAGGACGGGATCGGCCTGCTCTTCGACCGCGACGCCGTGGCCTTCTATGGCGACCCTGCGTGGGACGCCCGCATGGCGGACGGGCCGCTGCACTACGAACAGGATCTGGACGGGGCGGGAGGGGTGTTCACCTTCACCGTGCGGCCCGCGCTCGGCGACTCCTCGTTCGACCCGGTCAACGGCAACGGCTCCCAACGCGGCGGGCGCCCCTTCGTCGCCTTCTTCCCGGAACGCCTTGGTGGCATCGAATTGTTAGAAGGGGGCGGGTTCCGGCCCGTCATCACCGACGACTTCATCCTCGTCGCCAACCCCGGCGGCCCGGCGAAAGAGCTGAAGGTCGTGTTCCGGGCGGAGGCGCTGACCGGCGCCACACCGCGCTGAGCCGCGCTGAGCCGCGCCCGGTGCCGGGCACCCGCCCATCGGCGGCGCCGGGCTGCCCGGCGCGATCACCGGGCTGGGGTTCGCCCGCGTTGGCGCTCGCCCGGATCGATCACCAAGCTCCGGGCTGCGTCTTGCCCTCGTTGATGCTGAGGGTGTTGGCGTTGGGATCGGCTCGGGCAGGGTGTTCACCCAGCCGCAGCGCCGATCCCTGCCGCCGCCTACTCAGCCTCAACGAATGGCGGCACCTCGCCTGCGGATGTGGTGATCGATCCGGGCTGGGGGCGTCCGCATCGGGGCGAATGGCGCCAGTCTGAGGGGAAGTGCCGGGGGCACGCGAGAAGGGAGCGCGGGGAGGAGCGCCGGCGGGACTCCGGGGAACCGGAAGCGTCGCGATTCGCCTCGGCAGGGTGCTCAAACGCCCCGGCAGGGTGCTCAAACCCGCCGTATCGTCGGGCTGCATCGCCGGTTCCCCCCCCAAAAAAAAAGGGGCTCGCGATCGCTCGCGAGCCCCTGGGAAATTGGAGCGGGTGATGAGATTCGAACTCACGACTTCAACCTTGGCAAGGTTGCGCTCTACCCCTGAGCTACACCCGCTTGGGAGGTAGGAGGGAGATTGTAGCCGATGCGGCGGAGGGTTCAAGGGCGAAATTCGGTCCGGCGGCGGCTCGCAGTTCGGCCTTCCTTCGGGGCGGCAGTCGGGCGAGGATGCCGGCATGATCCGATTCCACCGCGGTCTCGCCGCGCCCGCCGTCCTGGCCCTCTGCCTCGCCTTCGCTTCCCGTGCCGCCGCCGATCCGGAGGGCGGGGGCGATGCCTCGCCGCGCTGGTGGAAGGGCAACACCCACACGCACTCGCTTTGGAGCGACGGCAACGACTTCCCGGACATGATCGCGAAGTGGTACAAGGACTCCGGATACCACTTCCTCGTGCTCTCCGACCACAATGTGCTCAGCCGCGGCGAGCGCTGGATGAAGGTGGCCGATGTGGAGCGGCGCCGCAGCACGCTCGGGGTCACCACCTTGAAGAAATACCTCGGCACCTTCGGCGATGATTGGGTGGAGCTGCGCGGCGAGGGCGGCGGGCGTGAGGTGCGGCTCAAAACCTTGCCCGAGCTGCGGGGGAAGCTGGAGGAGTCCGGCCGGTTCCTGATGGTCGAGGGCGAGGAGATCACCGACCGCTTCGAGAAGCAGGAGGTGCACACCAACGCGATCAACTTGACGGAGGTGGTGAGGCCGCAGGGCGGGGCGTCGCTGCGCGAGACGATGCGCAACAACCTGCGGGCGGCGCTCGACCAGGGGGAACGCCTGGGCCGGCCGGTGTTCGCCCACCTCAACCACCCGAACTTCCGCTGGTCGATCACCGCCGAGGACATCGCCCACGTCACCGAGGAGCGGTTCTTCGAAGTCTACAACGGCCACCCCGGCATCAACCACCTCGGCGACCTGCACCGCCCCGGCGACGAGCGGATCTGGGACATCGCCAACACGATCCGCGCCGCCGAGCTCGGCGCGCCCCTGCTCTACGGGGTGGCGACCGACGACGCCCACCACTACCACGGCGGCAGCGCCAAGGCCGGCCGCGGCTGGATCATGGTGCGCGCCGAGTCGCTGGAGGCCGATGCGCTGGTCGGGGCGATCACCAGGGGCGACTTCTACGCCACGAGCGGCGTGGTGTTGTCGGACCTGCGCTTCGACGCCGAGGCGCGGGCGCTGGAGATCGAGATCGAGCCGGAGGAAGGGGTGCGCTACACGACGCAGTTCATCGGCACGCGCCGCGGTGACGAGGGCGACCCGGACCGGGTCGGGGTGGTTCTCGCCGAGGTGGTCGGCGCGAGCGCCCGCTATGTGTTGGGCGGCGACGAGTGGTATGTGCGGGCCACCGTCACCTCCGACCAAGCGCACCCTCGGGCTTCGTTCGAAGGGCAGATGGAACAGGCTTGGGTGCAGCCGGTTCCGGGGTCTGCGCAGGGCGGCGCCCCGCACCCGGAGCCCTCCGGAGGCTGACCTTCCACTGGAGGGCGGAGCTCCGCCTCCGCCGTGACTGACCGGAGGGCCGCCATGGCGGCCGGGTCGCGTGCCTCGCCTTTGGCTACCGCCGGGTCTCCCGCGCGATCTCCGCCCGCAGGCCGGCGCGCAGCCTCGCCACCACCTCCGGCCGTTCGGCGTAGAGATTGGTGGTCTCCGCCGGGTCGTCGCCGAGGTGGTAGAGTTGGCCTGGCGGGTCGCCGGGAGGGGGCTTGACCCGGGACGGTTTGGTGAAGCCGCCGGATCCGAGGCCGTCGATTAGCTTCCACGGGCCGTCGCGGTAGGTCATCAGGCCGCCGCCGGAGCGGATCGGCAGCGGTGGGCGCGCGGGCTCGCCGGCGGGTAGGGCGCCGCGCAGGGCGGGGGTGAGGTCGAAGCTATCCGGGCCCTCGTCGGGGCGGCGCTCGTAACCGGCGACCGCCGCGAAGGTGGCGAGCAGGTCGGTGAAGCAGACCGTTCGGTCGCAGGTTGAGCCCGGCGCCACCTCGCCCGGCCAGCGTACGAGGAAGGGCATGCGGTGCCCGGCCTCCCAGGCGTCGGATTTCATGCCGCGCAGGCCGCCGGCGCTGTCGTGCCCGAGGCGCTCGACGTCGGCGGGATACCAGACGGGACCGTTGTCGCTGGTGAACACAAGTAGCGTGTCGTCGGCCAATTCGGCCTCATCGAGCGCGCCCAACACGCGGCCGACCTGCGCGTCGACCATCTCGACGAAATCGCCGTAGAGCGCGGCCTTGCTCTTGCCCGCGAATTCGGGTGACGGCAGCCAGGGCGTGTGCGGCGCCGGGTAGGCGAGGTAGAGGAGCAAGGGTTTCGCGGCGCCCGCTGCGGCGTGTTCGCGGATGACGTCCACCGCCTCGTCGGTGAAGCGGGGCAAGACGTCGGCGAGCCGCAGGCCGGGCGCGATTTTCCCAGCACGGGAAAAGGCGCCCTGGATCGGCGACCAACTCTCGGTGGCCACGGCGGCGATGTCCTCGGTCGGCGGGGCGACGGCGTGGTCGCCGCGGATGTAGAAATAGGGCGGGATGTCGGTGGAGGCGCGGATGCCGAAGAAGGTGTCGAAGCCGCAGTCGACGGGGCCGCCGGGGAGCGGGTTATCGTAGCCGTCTTCGTCGAAGCCGAGGTGCCACTTGCCGACCATGGCGGTGCGGTAGCCGCGCGCCCGGAGGACGTCGGCGAAGGTGGTCTGGTCGGGTTCGATCAGCGCGTGCTTCGGCCAGCGGCCGACGTCGGTGCGGAAGGGGTAGCGGCCGGTGAGCAGGCCGTAGCGCGACATGTGGCAGAGCGGCCCCGGCGCGTGCGCGTCGGTGAAGCGCATGCCGTCGCGGGCCAGCGAGTCGATGTGCGGCGTGGCGATCTTCGACCCCGGGTTGTAGCAGCCGGGGTCGCCATAGCCCATGTCGTCGACCATGATGACGACGATGTTTGGGGGCGCTTCAGCGGCGGTTTCGGCATCAGCGGCGGACAAAGCGGCGACGGCCAGGAGCGACGCGACGAGGGCGACGGGTAGAAATTTTGACATCGTCCCGAGTGTGGGGCGAAAGCGGAACAGCGGCAAGGTTCGCCCGCTGAAGACATCGCGCGGTCTCCGCTCCAACGCGGACGGCACAGCGGCGGGACGCCGCTGGCACGGACATCGGCGGGACGCCGATGCCACGGGCGCCCTACCCCGCGGGGGTGATGACGAGGACTTTCCCGTCGTGGAGGAGCCTGAGGTCTTCGCCCAGCGACAGCCACTTCGCCAAGTCGCCGGTCGCGCCGCCCAGCAGGGTGAAGTAGGCCTCGCTGCCGAAGGGGATCGACTCGGTCTCGACCCCCGCATCGGGGACGATCTCGGAGTCGATCCACGTCGAGCCGTTGAGGTAGAAGGTCTTGCCGGCGAGGTGGCGGATGGATTGCGGGGCGTTGTTCACGGGCGCCGTCGCGGCGCCCTGTGCACGGTCGCGGTAGCGCGCCTCGCCGGCGGCTCGGGTGACGGCGCTCGCCGTCTCGGCATTCTTCAGTTCGTTGCTGGCGCGGGCGCCGGCGACCGCACCATCGCCCGACTCGGCGTCGGCGAAGGCGTCGAAGGCTTCGCGCTCGGCCAGGCGCAGCGCGTCCGACCCGGCCGGGTCCTCGATGCCGCCGGAGCCGAACCCGCCGCGGCCGCCGATCCCGGACGGGTCGGCGGGCGCCGATTCCGCGGAGGGGGCGGCGAGCGAGCGGCGGCGGCCCATCGTCTGGCTGGCGAGCGGCACGCCGCGCGCTTCCTCGTCCTCGACGATCAGGTAGCTGGTGTACGGGGTGACGATCCCCCAGCGTCGCGCGAGCGCGACGACCTCCTCGCGGACCTCGTCGGCCTCGCCGTGCAGGCGGATCTGGTCGAGCAGGTAGCCGACGCGGCGCGTCGCCCACAGGCGCGGGATGAACGCGTGGTCGCGGTCGGGGCGGAACTGCGTCTCGAAGGTGAAGCGCTGCCGCTCGCCCGCGAGGTTCCCGGTGAGGGTGACGGCGAGGTCGCGCGGCGGTTTCGCATCGCCCTTCGTCGTGTAGCGCCCGAACAGCACGAGCTGGTCGCCTTTGAACAGGTCCGGCAGGTCGTTCGGGTGGCGCTCGCGGAGCCGCAGGCCGCCGCCCTCGACCTCGATCTTCAGATCGGCCATGACGGGTTGGGCGAAGCGCGAGTAGAAGCGCGAGACTTTGATTTCGAGGTCCTCCTCCGGCAGCGCGTATTCGCTGGCGCCGCGGGTGTGCTCGGCGACGCGGTCGAGGAGCTTGGTGTTGATGTCGGTGCCGATGCCGAACGGGAAGACGCGCACCGTGCCCGGCGCGGCGCCGAGTTCTTCCGCCAGCCGCTCGACGATCTTCTCGGGGCGGGTCTCGCCGATGGTCGGGCGGCCGTCGGTGAGGAACACGATCTGGAAGGGGCGGGCGGCGTCGCCCTTCTTCCGCCCGCGCGCCTGCTCGGCGGCGGCCAGCAGGGCCTCCTCGATGGCGGTCCCGCCGCCGGCGCGGAAGCCCTCGACGAAGCGCCGCGCCTCCCCGAGGTGGTGGGCGTCGGCGCGGCTCAGCTCGCCGAACAGGGGCTCGGCCTCGGTCGAGTAGCGGACGATGTCGAAGCGGTCGCGCGCGCCGAGGTTGTCCAGGCAGAAGGCGAGCGCCGCCTTGGCTTGGTCGAGCTTCTTCACGCGCATCGACCCGGAGGTGTCGACGGCGAACACGACGTCCTTGGGCACCGCCTCGCCGTCCTCCCAGGCGCCCGGCGAGAGCATCATCATGTAGTGGCCTTCGCCGGCCTTCGTGTCGGGGCAGGCGAGCACCTCCAGCCCGACCGGGGCGTCGGAGGCGACCGTGTAGAAGAGGCGGAAGTCGGTGTCGGGCAGGGTGTCGCTCAGCTCGAACGCGGCGACGGCGCGGCGTTTGCCCTTGCGCGTGACGTCGATGTCGTGGGTCGGTGAATAGACCGATTTGATCTCGCTGTCGTCCTCCAGCTCGACTTTGACCGAGACGCTGCCGACCGGGCGCGAGGAGAATTTCTCCGTGTTGAGCGGGTAGAGGTATTCGGTGATGCGGCCGTCGCGGCGCAGGACTTGCGTGTAGCGGATCTTGACGCGTTTTTCGGAGCGCGGCTCGATGGGGAAGATCCGCACTTTGAACAGGCCAGTGTCGCTGTACTCCATCAGCGCGGGGTCCTTGGCGCGGCGCACGATGTCCTCGTAGATGCCGCGCGCCTTCTTGGAGTCGAGCAGCTCGGCGGTGACGAACTCGCCGTTCACATCCATCTCGAACCGGTCGATCTCCGCGCCCTTCGGCAGCGGGAAGATGTAGGTGCCCTCCAGCCGCGAGCCGGTGGGGTTGTAGAAAGTCTGGTCGATCTTGGTCGTCGCCACCTGCCCGTCGATCTCCACCGAGACGTGGTGCTCGCGCACCTCGAGCGGGAAGTGGCGGGTGATCGGCCGCGGCGGGGCGGGGCGTCGGTGGTGATGGTGGTGGGGCGGGTGCGGCAGCACCATCCCCGGTGGTGGCTCCTCGATGATGATGAAGCCGTCGGCGCGGGCGTCCTGGGGGACTACCAGGGTGGCGGCGAAGAGGGCGGCGAGGGCTGGGGGCGAAACGGCGAGGAGCTGGGCGAGGTGGCGCATGGTCTGAAGAGGGTTCCGGTTCAAAGGGGAGACGCGCGGGGAGCGGCGGGCATTAGAGGAAAATGGGGCGGGATCCCGCATGTCTTGCGCCGTCTTCCAGACGGTGGCTAGGTGGGCGCGTGATCGACGTCAAAGCCTCCCTCAAAAGCATCCATTCGGCGGTGAACACGCTGGCGCTGGCGGTCGTGCTGATCGTGATCGGCGGGATCTTCATCCTGCCGATGTTCCGCAAGAAAGACTCCGCGGAGGCGAAGCGGGAGCTGGCCGCCCTGGGCAAGGCATTGGCGGCGCTGCACAGCGAGACCGGGAGCTGGCCGGAGGGCGGCGCCATCGCGGTGGCGGGCGCCCTGCTGGGGGCGGAGGGCGGGAAGGCGCTCGTCGAGCACGAGCGCCGCGACGCGCAAGGGCGGTTCATCGACCCGTGGGAGACCCCCTTCCGCTTCTACTTCAGCCAGAACGCGTTCGCCATCCAATCGGCAGGCCCCGACGGCAAGTTCGCCGACGGCCAGAACGAGGAGGACGACTACTGGTTTTCCTCGCGGTAGCGACGGCTCGCGCGATCGGCGCCGACCCAGCGGGGCGAAGTGGGCACAATCCGCTGGCGTTCGCCGGGGTGGTCCGCTAGCCTCAACACCATGAAATACCGGTTCGTAGGGATGACCGCGGCGATCGGATTCGCCATTTCGACTTTCGCGGGCGCGACCGAGCCGCTCGGGCCCGACGGGCGGCCGGCGCAGCTGCACCACACCGTCACTTGGGTGGGCTCCAACGGGGTGGCATTCAAGGGGCGCTTCCAGAGCATGGAAGACGGCAAGATCGTCGTCTGGTCGGAGTCCCATTCGCGATCGCTCCGGCTCGACAAGTCGAACCTCAGCGAACAGACGCGCGCGTGGTTCGAGCGGGCGTGGGCGGATGAGGAGGCGTTGCGGGGGGGCGGGGCCGCGATGGACCGCGACCCGAGCAACCACGACCCGCTGGCCGACGGTGGCTATGCGCCGCTGCCACCGGAAGGCTACATGCCGATCGAGATGGACGGGCTCAAGCGCGAGGATATCCCGGCGCTCGAAGGCGTACACAATCATATCCAAGCCTTCGCCGCGTTTTTCGCGTGGTGGGACGCACACAGCAACTTCGAGATCCCGCGGGGGAGCGATACGCGGCGCAAGACCGATTGGGTAATCGGGGAGCTCGACCGCTACTTTAAGAAGAGGAACGGGTCTGCTCTCCACAGCCAGGACATCGCGGAAGGCTTTGAGAAGTTTTTCGGGCGGGAGTATGCAGATGTGGCGCGATATTTTCTGGACATGCGCAGAGTGGATCTGGCGACGCTGCACCGTTATGCGTCG
>JAUIGD010000516.1 GCA_030430255.1 Verrucomicrobiia bacterium | reverse complement strand
GAGTCCTTCCACGCAAATGCCGCCCCGCGAAACCGAAATCTTCAGCTGCCGACCCGGCCGTCGACGATCTCCAGCCCCAGGTCACCCAGCGCCGCCAGCCCCGCGTCGTGGGTGACGACCACCAATGTCTTGCCCTGGCCGGAGACGGTCGCGAGCAATGTCTCCATCACCTCGCCGCCGGTGGCGGAATCGAGGTTGCCGGTCGGTTCGTCGGCGAAGATGAGGTCGGGGTCGTTGATCAGCGAACGCGCGATCGCCACCCGCTGCTGCTCGCCGCCGGAGAGCTCGGTCGGCCGGTGGGCGAGGCGCTCCCCCAACCCGACCGAGCGCAGCAGTTCCGCGGCGCGCTCGCCGCATTGCGCGGCGCGGCCATCCATGCTGGCCGGGAGCAAGACGTTCTCCACCGCGGTCAGGTCCGGCAGCAAGAAATAGTGCTGGAAAATGTAGCCGATGCGGCGGTTGCGAAACTCCGCCTGCCGGCGCTTCGGCAAGCGGTAGAGGTCTTCGCCACCGATCGACACCGTCCCCGCATCGGGCGCCTCAAGGCCCGCCAGCGTGTAGAGCAGCGTCGTCTTCCCCGCCCCCGAGGTCCCGCGCAGGAACAACGACTCCCCCGCCGCGACGGACAAATCGATGCCCTTCAACACCTCGACGCGCGCCCCGCCCGTCACGTAGGTGCGGCGCAGGCCTTCGGCGACGAGCGCCGGGGCCGCGCCCCCACGCGGACTGGGTTGCGGTTCTGGCGGGGCGAGGGGCGGCGCTTCGGTCACCCGACACCCATCCCCAGCGTGAGCCCCACCGTCAAGCGCACCTTCGCACCGCACATCCGCTCGGGCGCCGTCCGGCCGGTGCCACCCGACTACCGGTCAGGGGTGACGCGCCTTGGCGCGCTTGGCCATCTCCAATGCCTTCTTGGCACCGTAGCGCTCGATCGAAAACTTCGCCGTCTTGCGTTTGCCACGCTCCACCCAGGCCGCCTGCCAGTATTCATAGACCTTGCCCGAGGTGCTCTTGGACAAGACGTGCGTCACCCCGACCATTCCGCTCCGCTCGATCCTTCGCCGCCGCTTCGCGATCGCTTCCCGCCGCGCCTTGGGGAGCCTCGCGACGGCTTTGTCGCGGAACGCCTTGGCCGCGACCAGCGACTTCGTCTTGCCGCCGAGCGCCTTGTCCGGGAAGAACTTCTGCGTCGTCTTGCCCTTGTTCGTCACCCGCACGTAGTAACCGTGGTTCCGTTTCTCGTCCTGGTCGATGCGGCTGATTCCATAGCTCTGGGGGATTGATGCCATGGCCCTGATTTGTATCTTTGGTAATGTTAGAATGGGGGTTGGGGAGGTGGACCTGAACTGCCGCCTTCGAGCAGGTCGACCCGCTGGCGCGGATATTGCGGTAGCCCACGCCTCCACTGCAAGCCCTCAGTCGCGAAAAATCAGCGACCGGCGACGATTTGTCGCAAGGCCTCGTACGCGCCCGCGCCGACGGCGGTCGCCAAGTTCAAACTGCGCCCCTCGCCCCCCATCGGCAGCACCACGCATCGCTCGGCTTCGGCGGCCAACAGATCCTCCGGCAGCCCGCGGGTCTCGCGACCGAAAACCAGGTAGTCCCCTTCGCGGTACCGTGCATCCCAGTGCGCCCGCGCGGCCTTCGTCGTGAAGAAATGGAAACCCGCGGCCTCGGGGGCGGCGGCGCGCAGTGCGGCGAACGAGCCCCAGATCCGCAGGTCGACGCGATCCCAATAATCCAGGCCGGCGCGCCGCAATGCCTTCTCTTCGATGGAGAACCCGAGCGGCTCGACCAAGTGCAAGCGCGCCCCGATCGAGAGGCAGAGCCGCCCGACGTTGCCGGTGTTCGGTGGGATCTCCGGTTCCACCAACACCACGTTCAAGCGCGGCGCGGCCGATGCGGGCAGCAGGGGGGGCGTCGGTGCAGCCATCGCCACAAAGGAGCGCCGCCAAGCCCCCGCCGCAAGCGCCCCCACCACCCGCTTGCGCACCGATCCGACTCGGCCCATCTTCCCCGATGGCAAACGGTGACGAAAGCGGAGGGGGCTTGGCCCGAGGCATCATCGGCTTCGCGAAACCCGGCACCGCCCTCGCCGCCTGCCTCGCCGCCGGCTACCTGTGCGGGAAGATCGGCGCGGCGCCGGGCCAGCGCGGGCTGGGGTCGGGCGCCGAACAAAGCGGCGCCCCCCGCGAACACCCCCGACCGATCGACGCCGCGCCCCGCGCTCCAGCGCTACCCGCCACCGGATCGGTTCCAGCCGGAGCGCCTGCCGACAAGCCCGCGCCCGCCGATGTGCTGTCGCCAGAGACCATCCGCGCCCTCGGCTTCGACGCCCTCACCGAGTCGCTGGAGGTCACCCCCGCCTTCCGCGAAATCTTCGGGCTCGACGCCGGCCAATGCCGCGCCGTGGAGGAGGCGTGCTCGGCTTGCCGCGACGCGGTGCAGGAAGCCGAGCGCCGGCATGCGCGACTGGTCAGCGCCGAAGCGCTTCCCGAAAGAAAAGGCGATCTTCGGATCCTGTTCCCCTATCGCCTCCCGGAGGTCTCGAGCGCCTACGCCGCACTCGATGCGAACCTCCGCAGCGAGATCGGTGACGCGGCCGCGCAGATCCTAAAAGATCGCCGGGCGCCCTTCAGCCCCACCGACTATCCCATCCGCGTCGGGACGGAGGACAGCGATCGCGAGCGCTGGGTCTTCGTTTCCGTCAGTCACCGGGGCGACGGTTTCGACTTCCTCTACGATACCGGAACCCTCGAAGAGGACGGGAGCTTCCGCTCGGTCTCCGGGGGGTCTTCTCACCGCGAGGAAGTCCTGCCCGAGTCTGTCTCCCACCTCTTCCGACTCGAGGGCGACAGCATCACCCACCGCCTCGACGATCGCCCGTGAACCAACGCCACGGATTCCTCTGCCTCGCCGGCGCCTGCTTCTTCGTCCTCGGGTTCGGACTCGCGCGCACCGGCCGGGATCGCTCGCACGCGGGCACGGTCACCGGAGCGCATGGCGGGGAAGGTCCGGCCGCTGCCCCGGCGAACCCCTCGCCTCCCGTCAGCACGTTACGCCCCCCGCGCGGCAAGTCGTTCATGGATCAGATCGCCGTCAGCCCGGCGCTGCTGGAGGAGCTGCGCTTCTCGATCATCAAAGATCGCCCGCCGCAAGCGGGACCGCCGGAACTCACCCAGGCCGCCTGCGAGATCTACGGGATCACCGACGACCGGCGCGACGCCATCAACCGCCACCTCGCCGCCGCGCAGGCAGCGAAAGATGCGGAGGTGGAGCGGGTCGAGGCCGAGAACCTCCAGTTGATCGAAGAGCGCGAAGGCTACGTCCGGTTGGAACTGCCGCCCGTCGGATACGACATGGCCGGGATCGATGCCGATCTGCGGGCGGCGTTGAGGGAGCTCGCCCCCCGTCCGGTGGTCGAGAGGCTCGTCCCCGAGCGTGAGTATAGCCCCTCCAGGTGGACGAAGGTCTGGGAGATCGAGTGGCTCCAAGAGCGCTCGGGCATCCGTTACGCGGAGTGGGTGACGCTCGATGGGACCACCCGCGGTCAGGGATCCGGCGGAACCGAGTACGGGCACCCCTTAAAGACCGAATACCAGCGGCGCCTGGACGCGGCCCGCCGGAACCAAAGCGCGAACCTCGCGCGCCCAAACTAGCCCGCGGCCGAGCCACCACGCCGCGTGCGGTGCAAAGCTCCGCTGAGCGGCTCCCCGATCCCGGCGGAGTTGAAACACTGCGTCCTCCCTCAAAATTTGGCGCCGCGAGGCGTATCCAAACACGCCCTAGGAGCCTGTCGGACTTTGACCCTCCCGCCGACGTGGTCGAGGTGTTGCGATGGCCATCCGCTTCGTCCCCGTCGACCGGGACACCCCGCTCCTGATGCCGCCCGACCTGCGCGACTGGGTGCC
>JAUIGD010000515.1 GCA_030430255.1 Verrucomicrobiia bacterium | reverse complement strand
ATCAGCATCTGTGGCAATCCGGTCTGTGAAAACCGCCAGAAGAGTTCACAGAGCAGCATGAGCAGCGCCGTCACGCCACCGATCTTGGTGTCGAATATCCTCGATATCAGGAGGTAGTTGATCCCGATCGAACAGAGGAACAAGATCATCGCCACCCCGGCGATGACCCTGTCGAGGAGGTAGACTTTGGACTCCCTGTCCCACTCGAAGCTGCCCGAGAACGGCAGCAGGGCGACGGAGTTGATCAGCGGGCTGAGGGGCGCGTGGTAGGTGTCCACCATGCGCGTCAGGTGAAACTCCTCCGGATCGTGTTTGTTCAGCTGGTAGGCGGCCCCCGGCGCGATCGCCTTGGTGCGGAAGCCGTGCCCCCGGGCGACCTCGCGCGCGATCTGCGCCTGCTCGATCCCTTTCCGTGCCGTGAGGCCACGGAAGCTCGGCGCGAGGTAGTTGAACATCAGCCCGAGCAAAAGCAGCAGAAAGAGGGCGCGGCGGATGATGATGGCGGGGCTGAGTTCGCCGCCCGAGGTCGAGAAGAAGCTGCGCAATGACATGTGTGGGCGGCAATAGTGATTGGTCACCGACCGCAAATCAAGCCACGATGTGGTGCAACCAATCGCTAGCCCGGATCGATCACCAAGCTCCGGGCTGCGGCTTGCCCTCGTTGATGCTGAGGGTGTTGGCGTTGGGATCGGCTCGGGCAGGGTGTTCACCCAGCCGCAGCGCCGATCCCTGCCGCCGCCTACTCAGCCTCAACGACTGGCGGCACCTCGCCTGCGGATGTGGCGATCGATCCGGGCTAGGATGCGGTCGGCCCCGGGGACTCCCGGCCCCCGGCATTCGAGAATTTCGAGCCAGAACGTGGCGGTGGTGAGAAATTGACCGAAATCAGCGACGAGACCGCGGGGCGTTCTGGGCGTGCGTGTGGACGGATCGCGCCTGGACGGGGAGAGTCCGACAGCCCCCGGGCCGCGCCGGTCGCACTGGTCGTGGGGTGAGAAAGCGCTTCCCGCCTGCAGTTCCCTCCCGCAGACTCCCGACATGACCCACATCGCCCGCCTCTCCACCCTCGCCATCCTCACCGCTGGCAGCCTCCCCCTCGCCGCCGCCGAAAGTTGGCCCGATTTCCGCGGCCCGTCCGGGGACGGCATCGCCCCCGGTTCGGCGGAGCCGCCGCTCGAGTGGTCGGGCCCCGAGGGAGACAAGATCGCCTGGAGCACGCCGCTCGCCGGCCGCGCGTGGTCTAGCCCGGTGGTCTGGGGCGATCAGGTCTGGCTCACCAACGCCACGGAAGATGGCACGGCGATGAGCGCGGTTTGCCTCGACTTCGACAGCGGTGCCCTCGTCCGCGAGATCCCACCGTTCCGCAACGAGGCTGTCGAGCCGCTCGGCAACCCGGTGAACGGCTACGGTTCCCCGTCGCCGGTGATCGAGGCCGGGCGCGTCTACGTCCACTTCGGCAGCTATGGCACGGCGGCGATCGACACCGCCACCGGCGAGGTGCTCTGGAAGCGCACCGACCTCCCCTGCCGCCACTTCCGCGGGCCGGGCTCGTCGCCGTTGCTCCACGGCAACCTGCTGATCCTGACGATGGACGGCGTCGATTTCCAATACCTCGCCGCGCTCGACAAAGCGACCGGCGAGACGGCTTGGAAGACCGATCGCTCGACGCAGTGGGACGACGTCGAACCAGGCGGCAAGATCCGCGGCGAAGGCGACTTCCGAAAGGCCTACACGACGCCGTCCCTCGCGCGGGTCGGCGGCCAAGAGATCCTGATCAGCCCCGGCGCGAAGGCCTGCTTCGCCTACCGTCCCGATACAGGCGAAGAGCTCTGGCACGTCACCTATCAAGGTTACTCCAACGCCTCGCGCACCGTCGTCCACGACGGCCACGCCTACATCAATACAGGCTACGGGAAACCCCACCTCCTCAAGGTGAAGCTCGACCCGGGAGCGCGCGGCGACATCACCGCCACGCACGTCGAGTGGGACATCTTCAAGCGCGTGCCGAAGCGCTCGTCGCCGATCATCGCCGGCGGCAGGCTGTACATGACGACCGACGAGGGCATCCTGGGCTGCCTCGATCTCGAAACCGGTGACGAATTGTGGTCAGACCGCCTCGCGGGGCACTTCAGTGCCTCTCCGGTCCTCGCCGCCGACCGGATCTACTTCTTCAGCGAAATGGGGGACGCCTTCGTCGTCAAGCCGGGCGCCGGATTCGAACTGCTGGCGAAAAACCCCACCGACGAGGCCGGCTTCATGGCCTCCCCAGCCTTCGTCGGCGGCTCGATCATCGCCCGCAGCAAGACGCACGTCCACCGGATCGCGGCGGATTGAAGGCCGGGTTCCCCCCCTTGCTCGCCTTCAGGCTGCTTTGCGGGGAGAGGCGCCCGCCTCGTCCTCCTCCGCGGCCGCTTCCCCCTCGCCATCCCCCGCAGCCGCTTCCTCTTCGACCGCAGCGGGTGTGGCCTCCTTGGAAATATCCCAAGCCGTGCGCCACAGGGGCTCGCCCCGCGTGAAGCCGAACTCCTCGCGCAACTTCCGATCGAAATCGGCCAAATGTGCGGCGCCATAGAAGAGACCGAACCGGCGCTTGCCCGCCTCCCGCTCCCGCTGCAACACGGCTAAGGCCGCGTCGTTCCTGGCGCCCACGATCACGCTGCCCTGCTCTCCCTCCATGCCGGCGAACAGACCCTCGATGTTGCGGAACTGCTTGCCGAGCGCCAACTTGTTGGTTTCCGGCGTCGCCTCTTCGCCGAACAATTGGGTCAAGGCCGCGAAGTCGAACTTCGACCCGCTCACCAGCCCGCCCTTCTCCTGCGCCTCGATCCCGCGCTCCAACAGAGACAGCAGGTTCTCCTTCCGCTCCTCCTGGAGCTTGAGAAAAGTGGCGAGGTCGAGATCGGCGTGGACGAAATTCGGCGCCGTGTAGTCGATCTCTTCGAGTTGGAACTGGAGGTCGAGCAGCTTGCCCATCAGCACCATGTAGAAGCGCAGCGCGTTCTTGCGCCCATCGCCGCGGAGCGCCTCTTTGGTCAACTCCCCCTCCGGTTCTCCCACCAGTTCGAACAACAGCGCGTCGTAGGCTTTGAAGTCCTCGTTGAACCGTTCGTAGTACTCCGCGTCGGCGATGTGGACCACCCCGATCAAATCGAGCTTCGTCCCATCCTCGTGGGCGTAGGGCACCAGCGCTGTCTGCAAGTGCGCCCGATCCGGGCCCTCGACGAAACGGATGAACCCGCCTCCTCCTCCAGAATCTTCAGCGCCCGCTGCCTCCGCCCCTTGGAGCGGCGACCAACAAGCGAGCGAAGAACCGAGGCCGGCGACGGCCAAAAAGCGCGGGAAGAGCATCGGAAACCTTCCTTCCCGTTATTCTCACTGTCAATCGTTCCAGAAATTCCGGCTTCTCTGCATCTTATTGGATTTTTGCTTGGTTATTCCCGATTCTGTGATTAGAAGGAACGGTTAATAATTTGACTTTCTGAACAATCCAGCCGCCATGGATCCCTCTAGCCAGTCGCCCCCTCCCCCCACCGAAGCACCAAAATCCCGCGAATCCGCAGGGAAAATTGGTCTCAGCGCCATTGGCGGATTCCTCGGGGGCCTGATCCTCGCGAAGGGTCTGCGCGTCGTTGGCGACCTCGTCCGCTCGGGGGTGAAGGCGCTGGGCCCGATCCTCGTTTCAGAAATCTTCCGCAAACCCGCCGGCAGTTCGAAGGGCGTGGACGCAAGCGGCAACTCGCTGCGCCCCCAAGCGGCTGGCGCCACCGAGGAGGAGTTCGGCTTTGAAAGTCTACTCCGCGCCGCGCCGAACGCGGCGGGTGCCGCCGGCGTCACAGCCCCCCCCGAGACAACCGCGGCAGATGCCCACGCCCCGGATCCCGAACCGACTCCAGAGTCCGAGCCCGCACCGCAAGCGACCGGA
>JAUIGD010000514.1 GCA_030430255.1 Verrucomicrobiia bacterium | reverse complement strand
GGTTGTTCGAGTCGCTGTTCCACACCGCGTAGTAGAGGCGGTCGGCGAAAACGTGCAGGCCGAAAATGCGGCGCCCGAGCTGCGTGAGACCGAGCGTCCCGTCATCGGCCACCGAGTTCGCGGTGCCGTGGTCGAAGCTGTTGAGAACCGCCATCGCCCCGGTCGTGTCGATGCGGTAGATGAGCCCGTCCTCGAAGTTGCTGACGTAGACCAGCGGGATGCCGTTCGAAGGGCGGTGGAAGCCGACGTTGCCGAGCCCTACCCGGCCGCCGTTGGGGAGCGACACCGACGCGACGAGGTCGCCGCTGGTGCCGTCGAGTTTGTAGACCCCGCCGTAGCCCGCCGGCCCCGGCGGCGAGTTGGGCTGCCCCTGGTAGCCGTAGACGGTGGTGCAGGTGACAAAGATGTCCGGCGCCGGCCCGTCGCTGAGGCTGACCCCGAAGACTTCGCCGAGATGGCCCGCTGTCCATTCGTGGCCCGGCGACCCGGCTGGGGGGTCGTTGTGGTTGGCGAAGCTCAGCGGATGCGCCCAGTGCTGCCCCAAGACCGCACCGTTGCCGAGCGGGTCGCGGGTGTCGTAGTGCGCGAGCACATAGCCGTTCGGGTTGTGGGCGTAGTTGTTGGGATCGGCGATGCCGGAGAAGCAGGTGACGACGACCTGCCCCGGCTGAATCGGCAGGGTCGCCTGGCCGGGACAGAGCCCGGGGAGGAACGCGAAGACGGCGGCGCCGGCGGCGGCGAGCGGGGTACGTGGACGTTTCGAGCACATGGCTGACGGTATCGTTTGGGGGGTTCGGGGTGTTTTTCGGACAGGGGGCGGAGGTCGCCTCCCAGGTAGCGGAGCGGACCGGCCGCCTCCCCTGTCCAACGCCAAAATTCCGCCCGCGGTGCAAACTTTCCCCTCAGCGCCCACTCGCGCTCGCGCTGTCAGGCAAGCGAAACCGCCCCCCAGCGTCGATCTCCGCCAGCGAGGGGAACGGCCAGACCTCGACCCGGTTCCCCCAACGCACGGCGACGATGGCGCCCGCGCCCGGCGAGTGGTAGAGCGCCATCAGGTCATCCGCCGTCGCCACCACCCCGAGTTCGCGGCCGCTCGGCAGGTGCCAGGCGCGGATCCCGCCGCCGCCGCCGCCGGAGAGCAGCGTGCGTCCGTCGGGCGCGAAGAGGAAGATCGACGGCGGTGAAGCGTGCCCCGAGAAGCGGGCGATCTGCCGGCGCGAGCGCAGATCCCACACCGCCACCGAAGCATCCTCCAAACCCAGCGCCACCCGGTTGCCGTCCGCGGAGATCGCCATGCCACTGCCCCGCCCGGTGGGTAGGCTGGCGACGGGAGAGGCGTCGCGGGCGTCCAACAGCTCAACCGTTCCGGCGTCCCAATCTCGCGATAACACGGCGCTGCCACCGAGCACGAACTCGGGGGTGGAGCTGGCCAGGTGCCGGCCGGAAACCTCCCACCGTCCCATCGGTCCGCCACGGCGCAAGTCCACCAGTACCAAGCCGCACTGCCCGGAACCGGAGATCGCCATGGTCGTCCCGTGTACCGCCACCGCGCCGGGATCGACACCGGAAACGGGGATCGCCTCACCGACCGGCCGCCAGGTTTCGACCTCCATCGCCACCACCCGCCCCCCGCGAGGGGCGCGCGGCTGACCGGCCGCAGCGATGCACACCCAATAGCGCCGGCCGTCCGCCGAGAACCCGCCACCGAGGATCGACTCGCCCGCCCCGTGGTCGGCGACCTGCGCCCGGCGCAGTTCACCCCCGTCGGAGGCGCGGGCGAGGATGAGGTCGCCCTCCTTGTGCCCGACCAGCCAACCCCCATCCGGCGAGATCCCAAGGGCCACATGCAACCCGCGCCAAGGCCGGAGGCGCGGCTCCGAGACCGGGTCCCAGACGCGGATCGCCCCGTCGGCACCGCCGCTGAACAGGCGGCTGCCACCCGGCTCCCAAGCCACCGCCTCCACACTGCCGAGGTGACCGCGCCATTCGCGCAACGCGCGGCCGCCGAACGGATCCCAGAGCCGGACGCGCTGGTCCGCCGCGCCGCTGGCCAGCCATCGCCCGTCGGGCGAGAAGGCCATCGCGTTCACCCCGGCGAGGTGCCCGCGCAGAAGCCCCACCACCCCCGTCCTCGGATCCCACAACCGGATCTCGGCGTCGCGCGCCAAACCGATCGCCACCCAACGCCCGCCGGGCGCCACTGCCAACGACACGACCCGTCCACCGACCTCGACCTCTGCCAGCGCCGCGCCCGCGCGATCCCAGAGCTGGACGATCCCATCGCGCCGCCCGCTCGCGAACCCGCTACCATCCGACGCCGCCGCCAACACCTCGCCAGCCCCCTCCAAGATGATCTCTGGCTCGAGCTTTGGATCCGTGCCGTCATAGATCGCCACGAAGCCCTCCCCCCCCTCTTGGAGGGCAGCCCGTCCCGCCAACAAGACCCGCCCCGCATCGCCCGGCAGCGGCGCCACCGTCGCCGCCGCCACCTCCCACCACCCGGACGGCACCGCTCGCTCGAGGTCGAACAGACGTGCGTAGACATTCTCGCCACCGACCACGAAGCTGCGGCGGTCGGGGAGGAAGGCCACCGACCTCGCCCGGCCGACCCTGCCGGTGGGTACCCAGCGGACGCGCCGCTCGTACTCGTCGATCCCACCGAGCGCGATGTAGGCCTCCCGCTTGGCGCGGAACAGCAACCCATGGCCGAGTTCCTCAGGGAACGAACGCCGCAAGGTCCCCTCGCGCCAGTCCCAAAACCGGACCTGGGACTCCGGCGCGGAACCGCTGGCGACCACGTCGCCCTCGGGGGAGAACGCCAGCGCGTTCGCCGCCCCCGCGTGCGCCTCCCAGCTCCGCTCCTCCTCCCCCGCACAGGCCCACCAGGCCAGGCGCCACGCCGAGTCGCGCCGCCCTCCCCCACCCGCCGCCTGCGCGGCAGCCCTCATCACCGCCGACCGCGCGCTCGCCAACGAGCCTCGCTCGAGCGCCGCAAACGCGGTCGCGAGGTCCGACACGTAGGCGGTCTCGCTGGCCAGGCGCCGCTGCTCGCGCGCCTCGTCCCGCTGCGCCCGCACCCGCGCAGCGCTGACCACCGTGATCGCGAACACGGCAGCCGCCCCGATGGCGACCACGCCAGCCAGCGCCGCCCATGCCGGCTTGCGCTTCACCCATCGCCACCCCCGGCCCACCGGCCCGACCGGGCGCGCGGCGACCGGCAGCCCCTCCCGCCAGCGCTGCAGGTCCGCCGCCAGTTCCCCCGCCGTCGAGTAGCGGCGCTCGGGCGATTTCTCCAAGCATTTGAGGCACACGGTGGCGAGGTCGCGCGGCACCGAGCCCGGCAACCTGGCGGGCGCCCGATCGACCACCCAACGCAGCACTTCCAACTGCGAGCCACCGGAGAACGGCGAGCGCCCGCTCAGCAGCTCATAGAGGATGACCCCGATCGCATAGAGGTCGCTGGCGACGGATGCCCCCGCCCGGCCGGCCGCGAGCTCCGGGGCGAGGTAGGCGGGCGAGCCCAGCATCTGCCCGGTCTGGGTGAGGCCATCGCCCGAACGGTCGAGCCGCTTCGCCAATCCGAAGTCGGCCACCATCGGTTCGCCATCGCGGTCGAGCAGGATGTTGGCCGGCTTGAGGTCGCGGTGCAGGATGCCCCGTTGATGCGCGTGGTGTACCGCGCGGGCGATCTTTTCGACCAGCCGCGCCGCCGCCCTCGGGTTGCCGACGAAGGCCGGGATCCGCTTTGAGAGATTACCGCCCTGGAGCAACGGCATCGAGTAGAAGTGATGCCCGTCGGCCTCCCCGAACGCGAAGATCGGCACGATGTGCGGGTGGTCCAACCCCGCGGCCGCCTCGGCCTCCAGTTGGAACCGGGCGAGCGCCTGCGGCCCCGCGAGCCGCCCTTCCGGAATGAGCTTGAGGGCCACCTCGCGCTCGA
>JAUIGD010000513.1 GCA_030430255.1 Verrucomicrobiia bacterium | reverse complement strand
GCTGGGTGAACACCCTGCCCGAGCCGGTCACCACGCCAACACCCTCAGCGTTAACGAGGGCGAGCCACAGCCCGGAGCTTGGTGATCGATTCGGGCTAGACGAACGGGTTCGTCGCCGACTCAGCGCCGACTGTAGTCTCGGAGCCGTGGCCGGGTAGAATGCGGGTTGCCCCGTCGAGCGTCAGCAGCTTTTCGCGGATCCCTGCAACCAATTGCTCTGCCGAGCCACCGGGGAAATCCGTCCGTCCCAAGCCACCGCAGAACAGGGTGTCGCCCGCGAAGACCACCCCGTGCTCAGGGAGCCGGAAGCACAGGCTATCCGCGGAGTGCCCCGGAAGCGGCAGCACCCCGACCGGCGTGCCGCAGGCCTCGACCTCCAAGTCCACCCCGCCGTCCAACAGGCGATCGACCCCGAACTCCGAAACCGCGAAGCCCGTTCCCGCGAATCCACCGAAGAATCCCTCCAGCGTCAGTTCGGGATTGGCTTTCGAGTGCCCCCAGACCGGGCAACCGAACCTCTCCACCACCTCCGCTGCCCCCAAGACGTGGTCGAAGTGGACGTGCGTCAACAGCAGCAAATCGGGGGCCACCCCCTCCCCCTCCAGCCAATCCGCCACCCCGGCCGGCGCATCGATCAAAACCCAGCCCTCCCTCGCCCGGAACGCGTAGGCGTTGGTCGCCAGCGGCCCCAAGCTGGCGCTGCGGATCTCGAACCGTTCAGGCATGTTCAGGAGCTGGAAAAGGGTTGGACACCCTTCCGGGAATAGGGGACACTCCCCAGCCACGCAAACTCTTTCGCAGCCGACCGTCCGTCGCTCCCCACCCCGTTTCCGCTACCTTATGAAGATCAAGAGGAAAGCCAAGTTCGCACTGCTCTCGCTCATCGCCGCCCCGGCCTTCAGCTCCTGTTCTTCCGGGGCCGCCGACTACGGAGAGATCGGCCAGTGGGTCGCGAACCTCGTCCAGAACAACCATTACTCGAAGACCGACTTCGAAGACGAGGTCTCCCAGAAGCTTCTCGACACCTATATCGATTTTCTCGATTCCAACCGGCTCTACTTCACCCAGGTCGACATCGATCGCTTCCAGCGCGCCTACAGCACCTCGCTGGATGACTACGTGTTCGACGGTTCGCTGGAGCCTGCGAGAGACATCTACGAGACTTACAGCAAGCGCGTCGAGGCCCGCGTCGCCAAGATCGAGAAGACACTCGCCGAGCACGAGTTCACCTTCGATGGCGATGGCACCGTCGAGAAACGTCGCAAAGAGTCGGCCTGGCCTGCGGACGAAGCGGCGGCGGACGCCCTCTGGCTCAAGATTTTAGAGGGGCAGTTGCTCGAGGAAGAGCTCCGCCTCGTCGCCCAGCGCGAACGCGCCGCCGAACTCGGAAAAGAGCTGACCGAGATCCTCGGCCAGGACGGCGTCGAAACCCCGAAGGACAAGGTCCTCAAGCGATACAGCCGCTTCCAGCGCAGCCTGTCCGAGAACGATGAGGAAGAGGTGGCCAACTTCTTCCTGTCCGCCTTGACCATGGTCTACGACCCCCACTCCGAGTACTTCAGCAAGTCCGAACTCGATAACTTCCGCACCGGCATGGACAATTCCCTGGTCGGTATCGGGGCGTTGCTGAGCATGGAGGACGGCACCGCGAAAATTCAGGGCCTCGTGGTTGGCGGCCCGGCCCACAAGGGGGGCGAACTGCAAAACAACGACCGCATCATCGGCGTCCAACAGGGCGAAGACAGCGAGATGGTCGACATCATGTACATGAAGCTGAACAAAGTCGTGGAGATGATCCGCGGCAAAGTCGGCACCGAGGTGATCCTCAAAGTCATCCCCGCAGACGCCCCCGATGACTCCGTCACCAGGGAGATCTCCATCATCCGGGAAAAAGTCGACCTCAAAGAAAACCTCGCCAACGCCGAGCTGATCGAGATCAAGAAGCCGGGTGGTGCCGGCTCCACCCGCATCGGCTGGATCAACCTCAATTCGTTCTACGCCGACATGGAGACCGGCAAGACCGCCTGCTCGCGTGATGTGCGTCGCCTGCTCGACCGCCTCGTCGGACAAGACATCGAGGGGCTCGTCGTCGATCTGCGCGGCAACGGCGGCGGATCGCTGGACGAGGCGATCAACATGACCGGCCTGTTCATCAACGAAGGGCCGGTCGTCCAGGCGAAGGACTCCAAGAACCGCATCACCGATCGCTCCTCGCGCAAGCGCTGGGCGGTCTACGACGGCCCCCTCGTCGTCCTCACCGACCGGATCAGCGCTTCCGCCAGCGAGATCTTCGCCGCAGCCCTGCAAGACTACGGGCGCGCCGTCATCGTCGGGGACGCCTCGACCTTCGGGAAAGGCACCGTGCAGACGGTAATGCCCGTCGCCCAGTTCATGCCGTCGATCCTCGACCTCGAGACACGGGCGCGCGCCGGCGCGCTGAAGGTGACGATCCAGAAATTCTACCGCATCGCCGGTGGCTCAACCCAGCTCAAAGGCGTCGAACCCGACATCGTCCTCCCCTCTTACAACGACGAGGCCGAGATCGGTGAGAGGCATCTCGACAATCACCTCCCGTACGACACGATCCCGAAGATGGACTACGAGTTGTTCGACGCCGTGCCCCCGCTCGCCGAACTCTCCAGCCGATCCGCCGTCCGGGTGGCCGCTTCGCCGGAATTCAGCTACATCCGCGAGGACAACGCCCGGTTCAAAGAGCTCAACGACCGCAACGCCGTCTCGCTGAACTTGGAGCAACGCCTCGCCGAGAACAAGTCCGAGAAAGAGCGTCGACGCGAGCGCAACACCGCCCGCAAGGAACGTTTCTCCGCAATCGAAGAGAGCGAGGAAGGATTGTTCCGTGTCACCCGCTTCACGCTCGACAATGTCGATGACGACTCGGTGCCCTCCGCCGACAATTTCAAGACGGACGAGGACTCGACGATGATCCGCGCCAAGGACAAAACGGAGGAACTGGCCGAGAAGATGCCGGACTACCCCCATTTCCTCGAACCGGCAAAACGGGAGGCGATCAACGTTCTCTCCGATCTCATCGAACTCACCAAACACCCGGTTGCGCAAGGAAAGCCGAACGGCGCCAGCCCGGAAGGCTCCTGAGCCTGTCCACTGCTCCCTCCGCGGGTTTCGCTGACGGGTTTCCAGACGTCGAGCAAATCCCGCACCGGTCGCCGATGGCCGCCGCCCTCACTGTCATTGATCACCCGCTGATCGGAGCGCTTCTCACGCGCCTCCGCACCGAGGACGCCGGCCAGGGCGCATTCCGCCGCCACCTCCACGAGATCTCCCGCCTGATGGCCTTCGAGGTCACCAGGGATCTGGCCACGCGGGAAGTGGCGATCCGCACCCCGCTCGCGGAGGCACGAGGGACCGAATTGCTCCGCCCCTTGGTGCTGGTGCCGATCCTCCGAGCGGGGCTCGGCATGCTCACCGGCATCACCGATGTCGTGTCGGACGCGCTCGTCGGCCACATCGGCATGGCCCGCGATCCCGATACCCACAGGCCGTTCTCCTACTACTGCAATCTTCCCGCGCGTGTGCGGGAGGCAGATGTCCTCCTCATCGACCCCATGTTGGCGACCGGACACAGCGCGGCCGAAGCGGCCGCGAAACTCAAGGCGGAAGGCGCCGAACGGCTGCGCTTCGTCAACCTCGTCTCTTGCCCGGAGGGCATCGCCCATTTCACCTCAGCCCATCCAGACATCCCCGTCTTCACCGCGGCGATCGACGAACGGCTCGACGACCGCGCCTACATCGTCCCGGGTCTCGGTGACGCCGGCGACCGCTATTTCGGAACGATTTAGGAGGCGGTCGGACTTGGGGAGCCTGGTGATCGATCCGGGCTAGCCCCAATGCCTTTAGGGAAAGAGCGAAAGTAATTCTTGTACTTTTCCATAATAGGTATAGTTGGGGCGGATGCCGTGTCC
>JAUIGD010000512.1 GCA_030430255.1 Verrucomicrobiia bacterium | reverse complement strand
CGGGACAGATAATCCCGACGCCGGATCCCGATGCCCGCCGCGCTCGCCTTCGAAGACGTCACGCTCGCCTATCCCGGTGCGCCGCAGCCGGCGCTGGAGGGCGCGACCTTCAGCTTGGGCGAGGGCGACTCGATCTGTGTCGTCGGCCCCAACGGCGGCGGGAAGTCGACCCTGATCAAACTCGCGCTCGGCCTGTTGCGGCCGAGTTCGGGTGCGGTCCGCGTGTTCGGCGAATCGCCGCGCGCCGCCTGTGGGGCGGTGGGCTACATGCCGCAGTCGCTCCACTTCGACCCGCAGTTCCCCATCACCGTCCGCGACGTGGTGCTCATGGGCCGGTTGGGGAACGCCTTGAAGCCCGGCCCCTTCGGGCGCGCCGACCGGGAGGCCGCCGAGCGCGCGCTCGCGCGGGTCGACCTCGCCGGGGCCGGGAAGCGCCGGTTCTCGACCCTCTCCGGAGGCCAGCGGCAGCGCGTCCTCATCGCCCGCGCGCTGGCCGGTGAGCCGCGCCTGCTGCTGCTCGACGAGCCGACCGCCAACGTCGACCAGACGGTCGAGGAGCAGTTCCACGCCACGCTGCGCGAACTGGCTGGCGAGATGACCATCGTCCTCGTCTCGCACGACCTCGGCTTCGTCTCCGGCTGGGTCGAGCATGTCCTCTGCGTCAACCGCACCGTGCATATCCACCCGACCTCGAGCATCGACGGCAAGACGCTGCGCGAGATCTTCGGCGCCGACATCGTCGCCGTCCGCCACGACCACGACTGCCCGCCCGGCGAGCACATCCATCACTGAGCGGGGAGGATCGATTTGCCCGGCATCGCCTCGGATCGTAGAGGAGGAACAATGACCCACCGCGCAACCATCGCCGTCCTGTTCGGCCTGCACGTCATCTGGACCGGGCTGTGGCGCAACATCCAGGCGGCGGCCTACAAACCGAACGCGCTCTGGTTTTGCTTGGTGCTCGGCTCGATCGCCATCGCCGGCGCGTTCCTCGACCGAAAGGGGCACGGACGGAAGGGCGTCCCGGCAGTCCTGTTCGCCGCCTTCGTCGTCCTCGCCTTCTACTTCAGAGAGTTCGTGACCAAGCCCGAAAGCGAGGCGAATTTCAGGGTCGGGTTGGTGATCCTCAGTTCGATCGCCATGATCGTCGTCGCCCTCTTCCCGGAAGCGAGAAAGGACTCGCCGGCCCCCGCCCATGATTGACCAGAGCGAGCTTCCGAAGCGGTGGATCACGCCGATCGCGGCAATGGGTCGGGGCGGGGGGTGGTGCGGCCCGCCGCCGTGCGCCGCATTCTGGGCAGGGGGGCGCCGCGGTGCCCGGCGCCCTGGACCAAGACTCCCATGAGCGCCCTCCTCGAAGCCCTCGACAACCCCCTCAACACCTTCGTCCGCCACGCGCTGGCGGCGGGCTTGCTGGCGAGCATCACCTTCGGCATCGTCGGCACCTACGTCGTCACGAAGCGCATCGCCTCCATCGCCGGGGCGATCGCGCACTCGGCGTTGGGCGGCATCGGCACCGCGATCTACGCCCAGAACGAACTCGGCTACGCGTGGGCGACACCGATGTTCGGCGCGTTGGTGTTCGCGCTCGGCAGCGCGCTGTTGATCGGTGCCGTGGTGCTGTCGCGCAGCGAGCGCGAGGACACCGTCATCGGCGCCACCTGGGCGGTCGGCATGGCCGTCGGCTACCTGCTGCTGAAGAAGACGCGCTCGGGAGGGGGGAGCGTCGAAAGCTGGCTGTTCGGGGACATCAATTTCGTCGGCGCCCCCGATCTGTGGGCTGTCGGAGCGCTGGGAGCGGGCGTGGTGCTGCTGGCGCTGCTCTTCCACAAGCAGTTCGTCGCCGTCTGTTTCGACGAGGAGTTCGCCCGCGCGCGCGGCGTCAACGTGCCGTTGTTCTACCTGCTGCTGCTCTGCATGGCGGCGGTTTCCGTCGTGCTGTTGGTGCGCTTGGTGGGGATCATCCTGGTGCTCGCGCTGCTGACGCTGCCGGCCGCCACGGCGTCGCGTTTCGCCCGCGGCCTCCCGGGCATGATGGCGATCGCCTCCCTGCTCTGCGCCGCCGCCGTGGTCGCGGGCATGGAACTGAGCTGGCGCTGGAACACGGTCGCCGGCCCGACCGTCATCCTGGTCGCCGCCGCGCTCTATTTCGCCGTCCTGCTCGGTGGGCGGCTGCGCGCGCGGCGCGCCGGGCGCGGGGCAGGGGGCTTGCCTGCCCGTTGACGCTGCACTAAGGAGTGAGGCGTGGGCGCATCCGAACGAGACCCCGCCGCCGGGGGCGAGGAGATCGAAATCTCCTTCACCATCCGCAACCCGCTGTTCCGCGAGCGGGGCGGCGGCGATCCAGCGGAGACGGGAAGGTCGTCCCAGCCGGGCTTGGACCTCACCGTCCGCTACGTGGAACTGGACGGCGAGCGGGATCAAGTGCTCGTCCGTAGCCTCGCCGATCAGGCGTTCAGCGGGGTGGCGAGCTTGCCGAAGCCGACGAAAAACCCCGGCCGGTCGAAGCACGAAGGAGTGCGGCGCTTCGTTGCATTGATGCGGGAGAATGGGCTGGGGCTGCGCGCCATCGGCGCTGCCAACCTTTCGGAGGTGCGCGGGTTCTCGCTCTCCGTCAGGAACCCTCTGATCAGCGAGAGGGATGCCCGCAAGAAGGGCGTGGAGGCGCGGGTCGAACTCACGATCCAGTATTCCGAGGGGGAGGGCGCCCGGGACTTGGGCCTCGTCGCTGGCCTCGTCGATCAGGCGTTCCGCGGAGCGAAGGTGCTGCCGCAGCCGACTCTGGACCCGGAGGGCTCGGAGAACGAAGTGGTGAGCGAGCTCGCCTCGTCGATGCGGGCGGGCGGGCTCAGGCTGGTCGCGGTCGCGGCGGTCAATCTCTGCCGAGGGCTGCCGCGAGAACTCTCCATCTCCATCCGCAACCCGCTCCACTGCGAGAAGGACGACGGCGAAAAGGCGCCCGCGAAAGGCGACCCGAGCATCGACTTCACCGCCAGGTACACGGAGCTGGAGGGCGATCGAGACCAAGAGCTCGTTTCCAACCTCGTCGACCAGGCGTTCAGCGGCGCGGCGGAACTGCCGGGGCCGACGATGGCGCCCTACGCGTCGGCGGACGGGGTGATCAAGAGGCTCATCTCGTTGATGGAGGCGAACGGGCTGCGGTTGGAGGCCGTCGTCGAAGTCAACCGTTCCGCGAAACGGTTGCGCTTCGTTTCCGACGAGGAGCTCAAATCCCTCACCGACGAGATCTCTGGCAACCAGCAGCAGGCTTGGCGTCTGCTCTACTTTTCGGTGATCGCCACCGCGGGGCTCGTCAGCTTGCGGCGCGGCGCGACCCATTTCGAGATGATGCTGGGGATCGGCACGATGTTGGCCGTGTTCCTCTTCATGCAGATCGCCGCGGCGAAGAAGATCTTCGAGATCGCCGCCTTCATCTCGGTATGCCGCGACAAATCGGACGCCTTCGTCTGGCAACAGGCCGTCCCCCTCATCGCCGCCTCCGACATGGCCTGGCTGCCCCGCTGGATGCGGTTTTGGTATCTCACCCAGAAGATAGCGATCGCCTACGCGCTGCTGTTGGTCGGCTACGTCTACACCTACCTGCCGCGGCGCCAAGATCCGGGGGAAGACGGAGCGGATCAGGTCGGCTGGCTCTCGGCGAAGCTGGAGTGTCTGGGTGGTTGGAACATCCACTACGAGTGCCTCGTACTCTCGGTTCTCCAAGCCGGCTTCCTGGTCTGGCTCTGGGTGATCCCCTCGAGGAAGAGGACGTATGAGCAGCGGATCCGCGCCTGCATCCGGAGGGGCGGCTACGCGCCCTATCTCAGGTGGCACTAGGAGCCTGTCGGACTTTCCCGTTCCGGCGCGAATCGTTTTAGAATTTGTCCAAACCGCCCCGCTGTCTCGTCGCCGATCTCGATCAACTCCTCGCCATCGTGACCAT
>JAUIGD010000511.1 GCA_030430255.1 Verrucomicrobiia bacterium | reverse complement strand
CGTACGGAGGGGAGGGAGGCGAAATGCGTTTCCAGAAGCGGCTTTACCTCGAGCTCCCAACTCAGGCCGCCATGTCCGCAGCCGAGCGGCGGTACCGCAACCGATGTGATCTTCAGATTCCGAATCGACTCGACCAGAGCTTCGAGTCCAGACTCCACGTCCTCGATTCGTGACTTTCCACGCCAGTGGCGCTTGGTCGGGAAGTTGATGATGAAGCGAGGCCCGGTCAGATCCGAGCTTTCGTGGATGAACATCCGTCCGGGGGCGACCTCCTCGTTCTTGCAGGCGGCGGCGTAGGCCTTGTAGTTCTCCGGGAAGGCGCGTTTGAACTGCAAGGCGATCCCTTTGCCCATCACCCCGACCGTGTTGACGGTGTTGACCAGGGCGTCGGCGTTGGCCTCGAGGAGATTTCCAGTGACGTATTCGATCATCAATCCTAAGGGGCGCTGTTCAAATTTCCAGTCCCTAGTAATACCATGCCCGCCGGGCTTGTACCGGCGGCCGGTGCCCGGTCGGTGTGAGCGCGTGTTCTACTTGTGACTTCGCGGTCTGGTCGTAAGTGGCGATGGCCTCGATCGCCGTCCAGGGAAAGAATGCGTGCACCAGAAACTCGGCCTGCCGCTTGCGCCTCGTCTCGCCGCTGTCGCTCCAATTGCGGGCGTTGATGACAGCCCAGTCGATCTCGCCCAGATCGGCGAGGTCTCCGTAGTATTCCGAGTAAGCCATCTCCGCGTGACCGTCGGTGAAGCACCACGAACGCCCGAGCGCGCTGGCGGCCTCGGCGCTGCTCACCAAGTAGACCACCTCGCGCTGGCCGCCGGCGTACTGTTCGACCCCGCCGCGGCTGATGACGTAGAGCATCGGGGAGCGCGGCCCGAAGTAGAACGGCACGTAGTCGTCGAGGCGGCCCGACGCTGCCACCGGGTCACCGTAGGTCGTGCAGACTTGCCGTTGCGCCCGGCGCCGCTTGATGTGCGAGTGGCCGATGTCGGTCACCCCCGACTTCGCCCCTGCGACCCGATCGCAGTGCAATCCGCCGTCGGCGATGATGGACGGCAGGTTCGCCAGATGCGTGATGTGGTAGATCGGGGTCATCCGGTCGGGGTCAACTCGCGGCTGCGCAATCGATCTTCCCCGTCACCGCCTCGGCAATGAGGGCGGTGCGGTATTCCTGCATCCGCTCGATCTGGCGGCGGGCTCGGGTGATAGTGGTTTCGATCTTTGAAGTTTCGTCCTCCAAGCCTCGCAGGATCGCCGTCTGTTCTTCGATTGGTGGCGTGGGCAGCGGAAATCGGAGAACTAAAGTACTGTTGGTGGAAGCAAGATTTGTCGTCTTCTTCCCCGTCCGAATGAAGTAGTGTTGGCCGTACGCTGAACCAAGCGCCAGGGCGAGGTAGTGAGGGCTAAGCGAGCTCGGTTCGGGGCGTAGCGCGTAGACGTGATTCTGGTGGAGACAGCGATTGACCTCTCCTGTCCAAACACAGCCTCTGCCCAGCTTGTCGAGGTCGCCGCCTTCGGCCACAAGCACATCCCCCTTCCGCAAAAGATAGCCCTCTGCGAGGTGTTTGGGCAGCCTGATCTCTGTAACTTCTTCGAGATCGAGCGAACCGTTCTGAACATTCGCAACCCTGAGGTAGGGGTAGGGTTCTACGGTGCTACCCGTGTATGTCTTTCCGAGGGTGACTCCCGTCTGGATCGAACACATCCTCTTGATCGGTTTCATCTCCCACCCCGCCGGGATCTCGGGGAGCCAGGGGATGCCGGAGGGTTGGAGTTGGGGGTTGGGGTCGAGGCCGCGGGTGACGGCGCGGTGGATGAGGGCGCGCTTGCGCTCTTCGAGCAGCTCGATCTCCCGCTCCTTCACCCGCAGGTAGCGGTCGATCGCCTCCAACTTCCCGTCCAAGTACGCCACGATGGCGTCTTGTTCGGAGCGGGGTGGGAGGTAGACCGGGATCTCGCGAAAGTCCTCGTAGCGCATATCCCACTGGCCTACACGTACTCCGAACGAGATCCGATTGTACTCGTGGATGTAGGGTTTTGATCGAAGCAGGTAGTGAAGGAATCTGCGATTCTCGGCAGGAGTGACTTCGCAGGTTATGTATGCGGGACTGACGAGCCCTTGATGATCTGAAATCCCCAGTGACCCCTGCCACGTCTTCATCTTATTAAGGACAAGGTCGCCAGGGAAAACGGCCTTGTATTGGGTTAAGTCTTCGCCGGTCGCGTTGTGGTTGTCGTCTCGCGAATCTTTGGGAATGACGCCGTAGTCCCGGTAGACCGAGAGAACCTGAAAGTCTGGGAACCCCTTTCTCGAAACCGGGTTGGTGAGTTCGCGGACGGATGAGCGCCGCCACGATCTGTTGATCGTTGGCACCGCGACGAGCCCCGTAGAAGGAGCATCGGGCTCTGCGGCTACCCCAGTCACGCCAGCACCTCCTCAAGCAACTGTTCGGCCTCGGCCTCAAGGTCGCGGAGGTCTTTGGCGATCTCCTCCAGCGGGCGGAGGGGCTGGTACTCGTAAAAGTGCCGGGTGAAGGGAATCTCGTAGCCGATCTGGGTCTTGTCGGCGTCGATCCAGGCGTCACCGACGTGTGGCAGCACCTCGCGCTCGAAGTAGGCGTGGATGCCGCCGGGCTCGGTGAGCGGCACTTGCTCAGTGTCCTTGAGTTCGGAGTCGGGCTCGTAGATGACGGCGCCGTCTTTGCCTGGGAAGGTGCCGTGGTAGCGCAGCGCGGTGCGCTCGGCCTCGCCGGCGGTGTATTTGACGACCTTCCTCTTCACCACCGGCGCGGCTTCGGGGTTGCGGAAGGTCACGGCGGCGACCACGAGCTTCTTGCGCGCCGCGGGGAGGGCTTCGCCGAGCTCCTTGGCGGCGGCCTTGAGGTCGGCCTCGAACTCGGCGAAGTCGTCCCATTGGCGCTCGGCGCCGAAGTGCCCCTGCAGCGCCCGGAGGAAATCGTGGAGTTCGGCGTCGGCCGCCCAGGTCTTCGGGTCGAGGAACTCCTTGCGCGCCTTGGCTTTCAGCTTGGGCTCATGGGCGTCGGCCATCTTCTCCAGGCGGGGCTTCAACTCCTTGAACTGCCGGGGGTCGAACAGGGCGTCGCCGTGCTTGTCCCAGGCTTTGCGGCGCAGGTCGTCGGGGCCGGTGCGGAAGCGGGTGGGCTCGACGGACTCGTCGCTGAACCGGGCGGAGAGGCGGAGGGGACGCTCGACGACGATCTTCCAGTAGCCGAACTCGGCGTTGTCGAAGACCTTCGACTTCACCGCCGGCGAGCCGCCGGAGCCATTTTCGGCTCCGCTTTGCTCCGCCGTGTCGTCCGTGGCCTCGCGCTCCTCGAAGGCCATGAAGGCGTCCATGACCTGCTCGATGTGTTCGTCGGATATATCGCAGTTCTTTTTGCCGAGGTTCCGTTGTCGCTTCTTGAAAGCGCCGGTGGCGTCGATGAGCTGAACTTTGCCCCGGCGGTGCTCCGGTTTGCGGTTCGAGACGACCCAGAGGTAGGTGGCGATGCCGGTGTTGTAGAAGAGGTTGAGCGGCAGGGCGACGACGGCCTCCAGGTAGTCGCTCTCGATCAGGTAGCGGCGGAAATTCGACTCGCCTTGGCCAGCGTCGCCGGTGAACAGGGAGGAGCCGTTGTGGACGGAGACGATGCGCGAGCCGAGGGGCGTGTCGTGCTTCATCTTCGCCACCATGGTGGCGAGGAACATGAGCTGGCCGTCGGAGGAGCGGGTGGTGAAGTTGAGGTCTTCGCCTTCCTCGGTGGTGAGGCGGAAGCGGGGGTCGACCATCTCGTTCTTGTCGCCGCCGCAGAGCTTGTCGAGGTCGTTCTTCCACGACTTCCCGTACGGGGGGTTGGAGAGCATGAAGTCGAAGTGCTCCCGCGGGAAGCGGTCGGCGCTGAGGGTGGAGCCGTAGCCGATGTTGTCCGTGGGGCGGCTCTTGATG
>JAUIGD010000510.1 GCA_030430255.1 Verrucomicrobiia bacterium | reverse complement strand
GCGCTTCCTGGAGGGCGACCCCGAGGCGCTGGGTGAGAAGTTGAAGGAGCTGATCCAAGAGGAGCAACCGGAGCGCGGCGAGCGCCGGCGCAACCGCGGTCGCAACAGCGAAGACGCACCCGATTTCGGGCGGCTGTCGGAGTTCTTTCAGCGGCAGATGGAATCGCGGCGGCCCGGACGCAACGAGAAGGAGAACCGCGCCGCGTTGGAGGAGTGGAAGCCGGTGGTCGCCGACGCGCGCCTCTCCACCGCCCGCGTTCTCGACGGCGACGGCAAGCAGGTCGCGCTGGCGACCGTGGTCGGTGAGGACGGCTACCTCGTCACCAAAGCCAGCGAGTTGCCCGGCGGCGACCTCTACTGCGAGTTTGCCAACGGCCTGCGCCTCAAAGCGCTGGGGCTCGACGAAAACGGCGCATGGGACCTGGCCTTGCTGAAGGTGGATGCCACCGGCCTGACGCCGATGGATTTCGAAGAGGAAACGCCCGGATTGGGGTCTTTCCTCGCCGCCCCCGGCACCGGCGAATACCCGTTGGCGATCGGCGTGGCGAGCGTCGCCCCGCGCAACCTGTCGATGGCCAAGCGGGCGTTTTTGGGGATCGGCATGGCCGGGGCCGACGGGGGCGTGCGCGTCACCGAGGTGAGCGAGGGCAGCGCCGCCGAGAAGGCGGGCCTGGAGGTCGACGACGTGGTGCTCTCCGTCGATGGCGAGTCGATCAGCGGCCCCGCCCAGCTGGCGGGCGCCATCAGCGCCAAGCTCCCCGGCGACCGCGTCGAGCTCCGCTACCGGCGAGGCGACGAAGAGAAGGATGCCGAGATCGAGCTTGGCCGCCGCGAGAATGTCCCACCGAACCGCGACGCCCAAAACCGCGGCAACCTGATGGGCGGCCGGCTCAGCGACAAGCGCGTCGATTTCCCCCGCGCACTGCAACACGACCTCGCCCTCAAGCCCGAAGAATGCGGGGGCCCGCTGGTCGATCTGCACGGGCACGCCGTCGGGGTGAACGTCGCCCGCGGCGGGCGCGTGAAGAGCTACGCGATCCCGACCGCCGACCTCAAGGCTTTGCTCGGTGACCTCTCCAGCGGCGCCTTCACCGTGATCGACACCTCCGCTCTGGAATCCGATCTCAGCGATGCCGACGAGGCGATCGCGAAGCTGGAGGAGCAGTTGGAGGCCGCGCGCAAGGCGCGCGAAGAGGCGGCTGCGGCTCTGCGCGAAGCGCGGCAGTAGGGTGCCCCTCCCGTGGCATCGGCGTCCCGCCGATGTCCGTGCCGGAGGCGTCCCGCCTCCGCGCCAGCGGAGCGCGAGCATCCTGCTCGCCCCGCACCTTGGAAGGCACGCTTGCCGGTCGCATCTTGGGGAAGGGCTGCGTGCCGTCTCCGGCGCGTCAGCCCGAGCTGCCACGCACCCGCGGTGCCTCACCCGGACGTCCCGTTTCCGGGCGAGCGAGACGCTCGCGCTCCGCTGGCATCGGCCTCCCGACCACCATCAACCGCTGGTCGCCGCCCCATTCCTGCGTTATCACCGGGCGGTATGCCAGACCCCTCTTCCGAACCGCCCGCCAAGCTCCGCTGGGGCATCCTCGCCACCGGCCACATCGCCCGCGCCTTCGCCGAAGGCGTCGCCCACTCGAAGACCGGCCGCACACAGGCCGTCGCCAGCCGCACCGCCGAATCCGCCGAGCGCTTCGGTGCCGAATTCGGCATCCCGAACCGCCACGGTCGCTACGATGCCCTGCTCGCCGACCCGGAGGTCGATGCGGTCTACATCGCCACCCCACACCCGATGCATGAGGAGTGGGCGACCAAAGCCGCGCAGGCAGGGAAACACGTCCTCTGCGAGAAACCGATCGGGCTGAACGCCGCCCAGGCGGAGCGGATCATCGCCGCCGCCCGAGAGAACGACGTCTTCCTCATGGAGGCCTTCATGTACCGCTGCTCGGCACAGACGGCGAAGATCGTTGAGCTGATCCGCGACGGTGCGCTCGGGCGGGTCAAGTCGATCGAGGCCTCGTTCTCCTTCGCCCTCGAGGGCGCCGACCCCGGGGGGCGCCACCTCAACAAGGCGCTCGGCGGCGGGGGCATCCTCGACGTCGGCGGCTACCCGATGTCCATGGCCCGCCTGATCGCAGGAGTCGCCCGAGGTTTGCCGTTCGCCGAACCGGACGAGATCAAGGCCGTCGGCCACCTCGGCGATACCGGCGTCGATGAATACACGAGCGCCGTGGCGAAGTTCCCCGGCGGCATCACCGCCCGCCTCAGCTGCGGCGTCGCGCTCGAAGAACCGATCGCCGTGGCCATCGCTGGCGACTCGGGTCACCTGACCGTCCCGCTGCCTTGGAAACCGGCCTTCCGGGGCGGCACGACACAGCTGCTGCTGAAGCGGCGCGGCGCCGAAGAACCGGAGGTGATCGAGGTGACGACCGACGAATACCTCTACGGCGCCGAGGCGGATACCGTCGCACGCCACCTCGATGCCCGCCAAGCGGCCTCGCCGGCGATGAGCTGGGACGACACCCTCGGGCTCATGCGGGCGCTGGACGCGTGGCGGAGCGAGATCGGCCTCCGCTACGATGGGGAGTAGTACGCGGCCGACGAGGCGGTCGGACTGCTCGGCGAGCGTTCCGGGGTCGAATCTGCCTAAATCGCCCGCAATCTCGCTGCTGATGCGCACCCAAAGCGCGTAAAAACCCGCCGAGAACGCGATTGCCGACCGCCGAACCGGGGGCTAGGATCCGAGGAAATCCCCGCGCGGGCGGGGCGCCCATGTCCGAGAAATCCAAACTCGACCGTGATGCCCTCGCGGCCAAACAGCAGGCAGCCGAAATCGCGCTCGATCGCTCGGAGGCCAAAAGCCGCTACTCATCGGCGGCGGTCACCGTGTTGGTGCATGTCATCATCGCCCTGCTGTTGACCCTCATCCTGATCGTTCCGCCTCCGGAGGATATTTCGCCGCTGGTCGCCGCCACCAACGAGGGTCTGGAGAAAGACGACCTCAACAAGAAGGACTTCGCCCGCTCGGTGCAGCAGAAGCCGCAACCCGCCCAGAGCGCTTCGCGCGTGACGCCGATCGCTTCGGCGGTCACCTCGCCCGTCGCCGTCCCGACCTTCGAAGACCCGGTCGAGGACCCGCTCGGCCTCGGCGTCGATTTCGGCAAGGGTTTCGGCTATGGGCGCGGGACCGGCGGAGGGGGCGGCGGCGGCTCGATCTCCTTCTACGGCGCCCCCACCCAGTCGGAGCGCGTCGTCTTCATCGTCGACTTTTCAAACTCCATGGAGGCGCTCGACGCCACCGGCTCCAGCCGGCTCGCCCGCCTCAGGTCGGAGCTGACCAAGTCGATCAACAGCTTGCCGAAGGGCATGCCCTTCCAAGTCATCTACTACTCCACCGAGCCGTGGCTGGGCGGCAACTACGAACAGGCGCCCACGCTCTACCCCGACAACCCGGGCGACCGCCCCCATTGGAGCACCGCCGACGCGGACGGGATCGGGCGCGCCGTCGCCACCGTCCGCTCCACCAGCCCCCCGGTCGGCGCCGGCGCCACCCTCTGGAAGAAACCGCTGCAGCTCGCGCTCGCCATGAGCCCGCCCCCCAGCGACATCTATCTGCTCAGCGACGGTGAAGCGCAGGATGGTGACGAGGTGCTCTCGCAGATCCGCACCATCAACCCCAACGGGGTCGCCATCCACGCCATCGGCCTCGAGTTGGCCGGGGTCGGCTTCAAAACCCTCTGTGATATCTCGCGCGCCACGGGCGGCACGCAGACCCTGGTGTTGAAGGGCAAGACCTACTCCGGCCCCGCCGCCCTCCGCTACGCCACCGACGAGTTCGACCTCGGTTCGGAATTTGACCTGTAGCCCGGGCCCCAAGGGCGAGCCCTCCAAACCGGATCACGACTTCGGCAGCATCGTGAGGGGGACGGTGTAAGCCACAGCATAGAAGCCGGCGACC
>JAUIGD010000055.1 GCA_030430255.1 Verrucomicrobiia bacterium | reverse complement strand
GACGATCTTGCCCTGGTAGATGCGGTCGAGCTCGATCTCGGCGGTGAGGTTTTGCACCATCTCCTTGGCGCGGTCGAGGCTCTCCTTCTTGATGGCGTAGATGTTGACCGTGCCGTCGTCCTCGATGTTGATCTCGGCGCCGGTCTCGGCCTGGATGCCTTTGATGACCTTGCCGCCGGTGCCGATGACGGCGCCGATCTTGTCGGGGTTGATCTTGATCGACTCGATGCGCGGCGCGTGCGGCGAGAGTTCGCCCGGCGTGCTGATCGCGGCGTTCATGACGTCGAGTACCTTGCCGCGCGCGTCTTTGGCGAGCGCGATGGCCTCGTTGAGGATCGACAGCGGGATGCCGGTGAGCTTGAGGTCGAGTTGGAAGCCGGTGACACCTTCTGAGGTGCCGCAGAGCTTGAAGTCCATGTCGCCGAAGAAGTCTTCGGAGCCGATGATGTCGAGCAGGGTCTTGTGCTCGCGGATGGAGCCGTCGTCGTTCGCCTCGGTGACGAGGCCGACGGAGATACCGGCGACCGGGCGCTTCAGGGGCACGCCGGCGTCGAGGAGCGACATGGTGCCGGAGCAGACCGAGGCCATCGAGGTGGAGCCGTTCGACTCCATGACCTCGGAGGTCACGCGGATCGCGTAGGGGAACTCGTCCTTGTCGGGCAGCGCGGGTTTGATCGAGCGCTCGGCGAGGGCGCCGTGGCCGATCTCGCGGCGGTTGAGGCCGCCCATGCGCCCGGTCTCACCGACCGAGAAGGGCGGGAAGTGGTAGTGGAGGAGGAACGATTTCTCCTCCTCGCCGCCGGTGTAGGCGTCGAGGAACTGGGCTTCGTCCGCCGGGGCGAGGGTGCAGAGCGCCAGCGCCTGGGTCTCGCCGCGGGCGAACAGCGCCGAGCCGTGGGTGCGGGGCATGAGGTTGATCTCGGCGCTCAGGGGGCGCAGGTCGTGGACCTGGCGGCCGTCGGCACGCACGCCTTTCTCGAAGATCGACTTCCGGAAGGCCTTCTTCTGTAGGTAGTCGAAAGCCTGGTCGATGGCGAAGTCGGAGGCGTCCTCATACTTGGCCTTGATGGCCTCGGTGACCTCGGTGCGGAGGGCGTCGACGGCCTTGCCTCGCTCGACCTTGGACGGTTTGTAGATCGCGTCCTCGATGCGGTCTCCAGCGATTTGATAGGCGATCTCGAGCATCTCGTCTTTGACCTCGAGGAGCTCGGCCTCGCGCTTCGGCTTGCCGGCTTGGGCGGCGAGGTCCTTCTGTGCTTGGACGAGGGTGGAGACGTGGCCTTGGGCGAACTCCAGCGCCTGGCAGAAGATGTCCTCCGGGAGCTCTTCGGCGGCACCCTCGATCATGACGACCTCGGTGGCGTTGCCGGCGTAGACGAGGTCGAGGTCGGAGCCCTCCATCTCCTCGTGGGTCGGGTTGACGATGAACTCCCCGTCGACGCGGCCGACGCGCACCGCGCCGATCGGGCCGGCGAAGGGGATGTCCGAGAGGCAGAGGGCGGCGGAGGCGCCGTTCATGCTGAGGACATCCGGGTCGTTCTCGCCGTCGGCGCTGAGGACGAGGGCGATGATCTGTGTGTCGTAGAGGTAACCTTTCGGGAACAGCGGCCGCAGCGGGCGGTCGGTCATCCGGCAGGTGAGGATCTCTTTTTCGGTGGGGCGGCCCTCGCGCTTGAAGTAGCCGCCGGGGAAGCGGCCGGCGGCGGCGGCTTTCTCTTTGTATTCGACCGACATCGGGAACCAGGATTGGCCTTCGCGGATCTTGGTCTGGGACACGGCGGTCACCATGACGACGGTCTCACCGCAACTGACGGTGCAGGCACCATCGGCGAGGCGGCCCATTTTGCCGGTCTCGATGGTGATCTCTTTTCCGTCCAGGTTGACGGAGATGCTTTGGGTACTCATTTCGGTTTGCTTTCTAGCCGGTGCCGCACGCTTGGATTCTTCTCGGCGGCCCGGGGGTTGTTTTCTTTTCTTCAGTCGCCGCGGACCTTCCGCGGCGGGTCGCGCCTGGGGCGCGGAGAGAGTTGGGGGAGAGGGATGCCCCGCGGATCGGAGCCGCTCCATGTGGAGGGATCGCGAAGGGTGCGCACGCGGGTGCGACGGGGGCTGGCTGGCGATCGACGCACAGAGCCAACGCGGCAGTGGCCGCGAGGAAACACTACCCTCAAAAAGCGAGAAGCCCCACCTAGCGGCGGAGCTTCAGGGCTTTGATCAGAGATTGGTAGCGCTCGGGGCTCTTCGAGTTGAGGTAGTCGAGGAGCTTGCGCCGGCGCGCGACGAGCTTGAGGAGGCCGCGGCGGGTGGAGAAATCCTTCTTGTGCACGCTGAGGTGCTCGGTCAGGTGCTTGATCCGCTCGGTGAGGGCGGCGATCTGCACGTCGGCGCTGCCGGTGTCCTTCTCGTGGAGCCGGTAGCTGTCGTTTGTGGTTGCTGTTTCCGTCATTGATGGTGTTTTCCGTCGATTCCGTCGGGAGCCAGCCGCCTTGGCCAGCCCCATTTCTCCGCGCAGGCGAGGGATGTTTTGCCTGAAATATGCGGGACTCCCCGGGCGGGAGGACGCCTATCAAACCACAGATCCCGGGCGAGGCAAGAAAAATGCGGGAGCCGCCGTGCGGAGGGGGCTCGGCGATGAGGCAGGCGACGCGCCCGCGTCCGCCGCCTTTCGCGCCGGGATGAACCGGGTGTGGAAGCGGTTGCGGCGCGAGCCGGATCCCGTGAGGGTTGACGTCGATGAAGCCGCCCAGCATTTTCAACGACGTCCTCGGCCCGGTGATGCGCGGTCCCTCGAGTTCGCACAGCGCGGCGGCGTTGCGGATCGGGAGGCTGGCGCGTGACCTGATGGCGGGGCGACTCGAGGAGGTGGTGGTGGAATACGACCCGAACGGCTCGCTGGTGACCACCCACGCCTGTCAGGGGTCGGATCTCGGCCTGTTCGGTGGCTTGCTCGGTTTCGACACCGACGACGGCCGTCTGCTCGACTACCGGGGGGAGATGGAGCGCAGCGGCACGCGGGTGGACATCCGCTACGTGGCCTACGGCGCCGAACACCCGAACACTTACAAGCTCACGCTGGTGGGCGGTGGCGAGCGGCGGACGATGACGGCGATCTCGACGGGCGGGGGGATGATCGAGGTGCGGGAGATCGACGGGGCGCGGGTCGAGATGGCGGGGGATTACTACGAGACACTGGTGTTCGCGCGCGGCGGTGACCTGGACATCCGAGGCCTCGCGGGCACGCTCGGCGAGCGAATCGATGCCGAAGCGTGCGAGGTCTGCCAAGGGGGGCGGGGAGCGTTCCTCGACTTCAAATCGCGCGCCGCTCCGCCAGCGGAGGTCGTGGCCGAACTGGCGTCCGCAGCCGGGGTCGGAGCGGTGCGGGTGCTGGGTGCAGTGCTGCCGGTATTGGCCCGAAGGGACTTGAGCGTGCCCTTTGAGAACGCGGAGTCGATGGTCGCCGTCCGCGCGCGCGAGGGGCTCGGCACGCTGGGCGATATGGCGGCTCGCTACGAGTCCGAACGCGGCGGCGTGAGCGTCCGGGAGGTGCGGGCGCGCATGGGGGTTCTGGTCGAGGTGATGGAGGGCTGCGTGCGTGGCGGTTTGGCAGGCACCGAGTATGCAGACCGCATCCTGCCCTGCCAGTCGGTCGGATTTGGGGAGAAGATGGCTTCGGGGGCGCTGCTGCCGGGGGATCTGCTCAATACGGCGATCCAGTATGTGAGCGCGATCATGGAGATGAAGAGTTCGCTCGGGGTGATCGTCGCGGCGCCGACGGCGGGCTCGTGCGGCGCGCTGCCGGGAACCTTGCTGGCGGCGGCGGATGTGCTCGGCAAAGGGCGTGAGGAGCGGGTTGAGGCGATGTTGGCCGCGGGGCTGATCGGCGTGTTCATCGCCCGCGGGTCGACCTTCGCGGCCGAGGTGGCGGGCTGCATGGCGGAGTGCGGTTCGGGGGCGTCGATGGCGGCGGCGGGCTTGGTGACGATGGCCGGTGGGAGTTTCGAGCAGGCGATGGGCGCGGCCTCGATGGCGCTGCAGAGCAGTTTCGGGATGACCTGCGACACGCTCGCCAACCGCGTCGAGGCGCCGTGTTTGAACCGCAACGTCACGGCGGCGGCGAACGCGATCGCCTCGGCCAATATGGCGATGGCGGACTACCGCCACCTGGTACCGTTCGACGAGGTCGTCGAGGCGATGCGGCAGGTCGGCGACCTGATGCCGCGCGAGCTGTGTTGCACGGGTCTCGGGGGCTTGGCGGTGACGCCGACTTCGCGGGCGATCGAGAAGGAGTTGGCGGGGGCATAGGTGTGCCGCCGGCTCGAACGTTCGCGAATGGTGATCCAAGATGGTCACGATGGTGGAGGGTTGATCGAGATCAGATCAGCGACGGGACAGCGGGGCGATTTGGCTCGATATCCGAAGACGTTCGGGCTCGGAAGTGGTGAGTCCGACCGTCTCCTGGCGAGTCAAAAAATCCTGATTTTTCCAAAGGTTGTGGAACTTTAATGTTCTGCCCTGTCGGAATTGGACGGGGGCGGGGATCGATGAGAAGCCTGAATGTTTTGAAGTGGACGGCGCTGCTGCTGGGTGTGCACGTGAGCGCGATCCTTCCGCCTCCCGCAGCTGCTGCTCCGGCTCTGATCTGGCCACCCTATCAGCTCGGCTCGTCGGGAATTCGGGAAGTGCCGGTGGCGGCCGGGGAGCATACTTCCGTCCGCTTGATCGCGGACAATCCGGACGCGAAATTCTATTGCTCCTCGGCATGTACGGGGCTCCAGATCGGAAGCGATGGCTGGATCCGCGGCGTGCTGCCACAGGATGGTTCGGGTCACTTGATCCCCGTGTGGATGGAGGACGAGACCGGCGTTTCGCCACCGCTCCTGTTGAGGCTGAGCCCGCCTCGCAGCCGCGCGCCTCGCGCTCTCGTGGTGTTCCCAGAACTGCCGGACGAATGGCTCCGGAATTGGCTCGGCGAGGCCTTGGTCGGAGTTGGCGACCTCGATCTGAGGACGGTGGGGTTCCGTGACCCTCTGCCGCAGGGATTGACCTACGACAGCGGCACCATTCGATTCGACATCGGGGAGCTTGCAGGGGGAGTCTTCCCCAATGCCTTGGTCGTTCCAGATGGGAGGGAGATCCCGATTGGGATCGCGTGCATCGCATCGGGAACACCGCTGCAGTTCGGCAGCGCGATCGACCTTCACCAATTCCAGACCGTCCCGGGCGGAGTGACCCCCTTCACGGCCGCGGGCGGGGTCCGATTTGCGGTGGCTGGACTGCCGGAAGGGCTCTTCATGGATGAGGCGACCGGGGAACTCGAGGGAGCCTCGGCCGAACCTGGCGACTGGAATGGGCTCGCCGGGAGCTTCGAGGCGTATGCGGCTTCGTGGGATGGCGGAGGTGGATTGATCGAACTCGTGCAGTTTCCCGTCAACATCCACCCGCCCGTCTCAGCGGTCCCTGTTCTGGCTTCCAATTGGGGGGAGGTCGTCATGTCCCCTTCGAGCTTCGAGGTTGGGGTGGGCGTCCCCTTTGCGCAGAAGGTCCACGTGGGCTACGCGGAGGCGAGCCTGATCGAGTTCTTGAATCTCCCCGAAGGGGTTCGCTACGATGCGGCGACGTCGATGATGAGCGGAACGATGGCGGCCTCGGGGTCGACGGGGGTCGACGTGAGGATTTTCGGCAATGGGCCTCCGGTCATGAGAACGGTGGAGATCACCGCCGAGGGGGTATGGCAGCCGTTCGAAGTGGGGGTGGAGCAACTCCCGCCACCCGCGACAGGTGAGGGCGATCCGCCCCGGCGGTTCGAGTGGGTTTCCGGTAGGACGGAGTTTTCTGAACTCCACGGGGATCTCACCTGGGGGCTCCGCTACGTCGTCCCGCACCCGGTCTACGACCTGGCTGTCGACGGAGACCGGATGGTGGCTGCGGGGCTAGGCGGTCTCGTGACCAGCGTGGATGGCGGGGCCAACTGGGAAGAGACAGCCCCCCGCGCCGGGGGAGCAGTCTGCTGCGGCGGCGGCATCTTTGTATCGAGCACGAACGGGTGGAGCAGTGACGGTGTGCATTGGAATGCCTTCGGGAACATCGGCTTCCTCGGCAGCGGCTCCGGTGCCCTGGCGTACGGAGGGGGGAAGTTTGTGATGGCTGACGGCGACGAGATCCTCCACTCAGAGGATGGGCATTGGTGGGAGCGCGTCTGGGTCCCCGGCGTTCGGAGCTCGATCGGCGACGTGCATTGGAGCGATGGCTGTTTCTACGCCCGGGCGGACTCCCGCACTTGGTTTTCCCTAGACGGAGGGGCGACCTGGGACTTCAACCCTGGGGAGCAGGGATCGCACCTAGCGGTGGGAGGCGGCACTTTTGTCAGGGCTGGACCGAGCGTCTGGTCGTCGAGCCCGTCGACACGGAGTTGGGAGGAGCGAAACCGCGGGTTGCCCATGCAGACGATCACCGAACTTCACTATTTCCGCGGCCGGTTCATCGCCCGTTCCAATGACGAATACTTCGTCGCCGATCCAGCGCTTTGGCCGACTCGGGCAGAGCCGATATCCACTTTTGTCGCTCCCTACCAACCGCCCGTCGCCATCTCGAACGAATTGGCATCCTCTGTGCGTATCGATTTGGCGAGCAGCGTGAGTTCCGCCTTGTCGAAGCAGCCGGAGATCCACGTCTCCGGCCTGCCCCCTGGCATGCAGCGGAAAAACCATTTCGTCTATGGTGAGGAATTGCCCCGCGGGGTGTATCCGGTCGAAGTGCGCGCTTCGCTGGAAGGGGCATTGGCGGGGCATCATGTGATGCTCATTGAGGACGGCGGCGACCGGGCCGCCCCTCCCCATCTGGAGGGCGAGGGGCCGGCGGCCGTCGGTGCTGCATACTCCGGGACACTCCGCGCTCCGGTTGGTGAACAGCCGGTGCGCTTCGGACTTTGGGGGGCGCCTGCTTGGATGACCTTCGATGCGGCTTCGGGGGCTGTCGGCGGAGTCCCGGAACGGCAAGGGCGTTTCGAGATGGTCGCCTGGTTCGAGGACCCGGAAGGGCGGCTCTCATATGGGGGCAAGATCTCGCTCGAAATCGACGCTCCAGCGCCGCCGCTTTCCGTCGCCGTCGGCCATGCCACCTACGCCGGCGAGGGGACGCACTATGCTGTGATCGAGGGAGCGACACCCTCGACTGGGGTCGCGTTGGAGGGGGCTCCGGACGGGGTAGAGCCCTCTGTCGTGCGGCCAACCACGGGTGTGGGAACCGCCTACGTGCAGATCCCGGTGGCCGGCTGGCCGCAAGGGAGATACCCGCTCACACTGAGGGTGAATGATGGTGAAACTGAAGTTTCGGTAGAGTTCATCATCGCTGTGGGCCCCGGTGGCGAGGAGGGCGGTTTCCTCTGGTTCGAGGGGGTGGGCTCGGCCGAGATCATGCTATACCGCGGCTGGCCGATGCGGCAGTCGGTACCACGCGAGCCCGGCGACCGGGCGGTGGCAGTCCCACTCCTACCTGATGGTCTGAGCGTCGATGCTTCCACGGGGGAGATCACGGGGATCACGACGGAGTTGGGCAGCTACCGATCGGAGGTTTTTATCGAGCGGTGGGACGGATCGACCGAGCATGATTCGCTGGGGATCACCATCGTCGAGCCCCCTGCACCCGAAGCGCAGATCGAGCCATCTTCGTTGACAGGGCTCGCTGGCGGTGGGGCGCAACTCCGGGTTCATTTGAACGTGCCAGAACCCGTTTTCCATTGGTCGTTCGAGGGACGCGAGTTGGAGGGAGGCGACAAGTACCACGTGGGGGCGTCAGGCACGCTCTCCATCTCGGATCTCGATCTCGCGGACGCCGGACGCTACCTTCTCACTGTCCGCTCGGCGTTGGTGCCCGGGGTGATGGTGAGCGCCGATGCTGATTTGGCCGTGGTTGAGAGTTTCGATCACTGGCTCGCTCGAACCGGTGCGCTCGGCGGACCATCTGGAGTGGGTTCCGGTGTGGCGGCCAGCGACGTGGAGGCGTTCGCCGCTGGTTCGAAGCCTGATTTGGGGGCGATTCTGTCGGTCTCGTCGGAAGGCGGATTCCCCGTGGTTTCACTGCGGCGGCCGACGGATCGAACAGGCCTCACCTACGCATTGATCGAGAGCTACGACCTGGAGAATTGGAATCAAGTGCAGAGGGCGTGGGAACGGGTCTCTACCGATCGGAGCGTGGAGACGCTTCGGATGTACATCCCCGACGGCCTGGCCGAAAGGCATTACCGCGTTCGGGCTAGCTTGCTCGGTGCGGAGTGAGTGCCGGCGAAATGGCGAGCGCTGCGGTGCTCGACTGCGGGGGAAAGGCGCCAGTGGAAAGCCCAACCTTCGGTGGAATGAGCCGCAAGGTGGGGAACGATGCTCCTTCCAAGAGACCCAGGTTGCCCCCGTTGCAAGCGCGCACCGAAGTGCTCCTCCGAGTCGAGATCGCAAGCGAGCCCAGAGGGCGCGGGGTCCATCGAACTGCGGTGGGCTCCGGAGACGCGGACCGCGGTGAGAGGCCCTTCGCGTTGCTCAGGGTGACCGCTCCGCGGAGTTGAGGGCGGTGTGTGGGGATATGGCTACCTCTTCCAAGGAGATGCGGTGTCATCCTGACGAGCGCAGCGCAGGGCCGGAAGGATCCCGCGCTGAAACCGGCGCGCCGGGCCACCGGGACGTCCCGGACCGCCTGCCGTGGGCGGCGCGGGCGGGCGAGGAGACGCCTCCCCGTCGATGCCCCGCCTTTAAACCAGTGGCACTCACGATTCGTTTTCAAACACGCTCTCGCCCGGATCGATCACCAAGCTCCGGGCTGCGGCTTGCCCTCGTTGATGCTGAGGGTGTTGGCGTTGGGATCGGCTCGGGCAGGGTGTTCACCCAGCCGCAGCGCCGATCCCTGCCGCCGCCTACTCAGCCTCAACGACTGGCGGCACCTCGCCTGCGGATGTGGTGATCGATCCGGGCTAGCGCCATCCGGGCTAGGAGCCTGTCGGACCAGGGCTTTCGAGCCCGAACGTTTTCGGCTCTCGATCCGATCCATCACGATGGTGAGGAAGCTTCCGGTTTTGGCTTTGCGGGGTATTGGGCTGCGATCTCTGAACGCAGCCGGGCGAAGGTGCCTGTCTCGATGGCCGCGCGCGCCCTCGTGAGGAGGTTCAGGTAGAAGTGGAGGTTGTGGAGGGTGGTGAGGCGGATGCCGAGGACCTCGCCGGCTTTGAGGAGGTGGCGCAGGTAGCCGCGGGAGAAGCCGCCGGCGCAGCTCGGGCAGGCGCAGCCCTCCTCGATGGGCGCCCGGTCGCGGGCGAAGCGCTGGTTGCGGAGGTTGAGCAGGCCTTCGCCGGTGTAGACGCTACCGGTGCGGGCGACGCGGGTGGGGAGCACGCAGTCGAACATATCGATGCCGCGGGCGACCATCTCGATCATCTGCGGGGGCGTGCCGAGTCCCATGGCGTAGCGCGGTTTGTCTTCGGGGAGGTAGGGCACGCTGTGATCGACGGCGGCCATCATCTCGTGCTCGGGTTCGCCGACGCTGACGCCGCCGACCGCGTAGCCGTCGAAGCCGATCTCGACCAAGCCCCGGGCCGAGCGTTCGCGGAGGTCGGCATAGGTGGAGCCCTGCACGATGCCGAAGTGGAGCTGCGGGAGCTCAGTCCCACCGGCGGTCGGCCGATGCTCGGCGGCCCATTCCTTGCAGCGCAGGGCCCAGCGCAGGGTGAGTTCGCCGCTCTGCTCCGCGTAGCCGCGCTCGCAGGGGTACGGCGGGCACTCGTCGAACAGCATGGCGATGTCCGAGCCGAGGGCGGCCTGGATCGCCATGGAGTTCTCCGGGCTGAGCAGGGAGGGCGACCCGTCGAGGTGGTTCTGGAAGCGGACGCCCTCCTCGGTGATCTTGCGCAGTTTGGCGAGCGACCAGACTTGGAACCCACCGCTGTCGGTGAGGATGGCGCGGTCCCAGCGCATGAAGGCGTGCAGTCCCCCGAATTCGCGGATCAGATCGGCGCCGGGCCGGACCGAGAGGTGGTAGGTGTTGCCGAGGATGATCGCGGCGCCGAGCGCGCGCAGTTCTTCGGGCGAGGTCGCCTTGACCGTGCCTTGGGTGCCGACCGGCATGAACACCGGCGTCTCGATGGCTCCGTGCGGGGTTTCTAGGCGGCCGCGGCGGGCGGCGGATGTGGGATCGGATTTGAGGAGGGTGAACAGGGCGTGCGGTGGGAAGTGAGGCGAAACCGTAGAACGGGGGTGGGGTGGGCGGCAAATGCCGGATGCCGGAGGTCGGCGGGCGGTGGTAATCAGCGCAGGGGGGCTGATCGCCTCCGTGCCGTCGCTGATCTCGATGGGTTGCGTTTCTGCCGGGGGGATTGAACTTCGGGCGTGGGCGCCTGTCAGAGCGAGGTGCCTCTCTCCCGATGCCTTCCCCGAAAACTCTCTTGCTCGTTGCGGTCCCTTGGCTATTGACCGCGGTCGGGGCGTTCTGGTTTGGGACGAAGAGCGCCCCGAAGCGGGTGGTGAAGGAAGTCGTCGAGCTGGTGCCGGTCGGCGGGGAGGATCCGTGGGCTGCGGGCCAGGCCGCGCCAGAGCGGGCGAGTCCGCCACCGGCGGCTGGCTCGCCGGCGCAGGCGCCGACCACATTGCGGACCGACGCCTACAATGTGATCGCGGAAGCCGAGGAGCATCTGCGCGGGGGGTTCCTCAGCCAGCGCGGGGTGCTGAAAGCCTTCGTGGCGATGGGTGAACTGGATGAGAGCGCGCTGGGCGCCGCCTTGGCCGAGGTCGAGGCGCTCGATGCCTCCTCGCCGAGCCACGGGCTGTTGATGCTGGCGGTGATGGGGCGATGGGCGGAGTTCGACGGAGCGGCTGCGATGGCCTATGCCGAAGAGCGGCTCGAGGGTGAGCTGCGGACCGGCGTGGTGGCGAACGTGGTGAGTTCGTGGGCCGAGGGCGATCCGGTGGGGGCGCTGGAGTGGTATCGCGATCGCGAGGCGAGCGGCGACCTCGCGGCGTGGTTGGGGGCTGCGGCGCCGCAGTTGTTGGCGCCCGTGTTCCAAGGTCTCGCGAACACGGATCCGGACGCCGCCCTGCGGGCTGCCGAGGGGTTGCGGACACTGGCGGAGGTACACGCGGCGGTCGAGGGCATGGCGGCATCGATGGCCGCGGCCGGGAAGGCGGAGCGGCTGCTGGCCCTCTCCGATCAGTTGGCAGCGCGGCAGGCTGGAGCCGACGCGGAGGTGGTCGCGGCGGAGGTGCGCGCGCTGGTGGTCGATGCTTGGTCGGCGTACGCGCCGACGGACGCGGCGCGGTGGATCGACGCCGCGGGCCCGCATCCGGAGAAGGCGGCTCTGGCGAAGGCCGTGGCGCTGAACTGGGTGCGGCGGGACCCCGAGTCGGCGATCGCCTGGATGCTGAAGCGCACGCCGCCGGCTTCGCACGGTGAGAATCTGGCAGCGGCGGTGCGCATCTGGGCGCGCGCGGACCCGAATGCGGCGGGCAACTGGTTCGGCACCGCGGCGGCGGAAGGGATCGAGCGGGATCCCGCCCTGGCGGCGTTCGCCCGAGAGGTGGTGGGTCGCGATCCGGCGAGCGCGATGGCGTGGGCGTCGGCGGTGGGGAGGCAGGCGATGCGCGAGGGCGCGCAGGACTCCGTGTTCAGCCAGTGGTTGCTGCGCGACCGCGAAGCGGCGAAGGCCTGGCTGGCGACGGCGGAAGGGGTGAGCGAGGCGATGCGCACGCGCTGGATCGACCGGGTCGAATCGACCGATCGCTAGCTAGCCGCTAAGGTCGCTCTTCGGTGGCCTGCGCGGCGCGGCGGCGGTCGTTGGCGGCGCCGTTTTCTAGCAACTCGTTGCGCACATGGACCAGCGAGCCGAGGACGCCCTCGAACTCTTCCTCGCTGGCCCACGGGCCGTAGCGGTCGCCGAGGTCGGTGAGCGCGGCCTTGGCATAGGCGATGGCCTTCTGAGAGCCGGCGAGTTCGGCGATGGCGAGGGCGGCGAGCTGTTCGGAGTTCGCCCGGTTGTGGGCGACGCGGGCGCGGTCGTAGCGCCTGTCCCAGGGCAGCGATCCGGCCGAGAGTCTCAGATCCTTCGCTCGCGCGACCGCCTCGTCCCGCAGTTCGAGCACCCGCCGGTAGTCACCGGCCTGATAGGCGAAGGCCTGTAGCTGGGTGCGCGCACGGTTGTTGAGCGGGTAGCGTTCGAGCACATCGGCGGCCAGCCACTCCGCATTCCCCCAGGTGGCGCTGCGTTGAAACGCGAGGCCGGCGAAGGCGAGCAGCAACGCGAGCGGCGCCCACTTGCCGACGGCGGGGCGGGCGTCGTAGAGCTTCGAAAGGGCGAGGCCAGCCAGCAGCCCAGCGAAGGGTAGCCCTGGGTAGGCGCGGTATTCGACGAAGATTTCGTCGTTGGGGTAGAGGAAGCGCAGCAGCAGCGGGGCGATCGCGAGGAGGGCGAGCAGCGCGGGGAGCCGCCAGCGCGCCGAGCGGATCAGCACCGCGGCGAGGCCGACCGCGAGCGCGGCGGTCGCGATCAGGCCGGCGAGCGCAGGGAGGTCGGAGGCGCCGGTCGAGAACGGCACGAGGTGGTCGCTGCTCATCCCGACCGGTGCGATGGCGCGGGCGAGGTAGGCGAAGAACACTCGGCCCTGGGTGAGCCAATGTTCCCAATAGTTGGCGATGCCCTCGGCTTCGAGCTTGGCGGCGGCGATGCCTGCCCAGCGCGTGGCGAGGATGGCGGCGAGGAGGCCGGCGGGCACCCCGGCGCCGAAGATCAGCGGCTTGGGCAGCCGTCTGGGGGAGCACGCGCGGAGGCCGCTGGGGCGGCTGAGGATCAGGGCCCCGCCGATGAGCAGGACGATGCTGGCGAAGTGGAACAGGCCGGGTTCTTTGCAGAAGGTGGCCGCGACGCCGCAGCCGACCAGCGCGGCGCCGCGCAGGGCGGTCGGTCGCTGGGCGAGGTGCAGCAGACAGCGTGCCCCGAGCAACGAGAACAGCGTCACGAGGAGCAGTTCGAGACAGCGCGCGTAGTTGACCGCTTCGCTGCCGAAGGGGTGCACGACGAAGACCGAGGCCCCGGCGAGTGCGGCGCGGCGGGCGGTGATCTCGCTGCAGTTGAAACGTGGGAGAAGGGCGCGCCCGAGGCCGTAGCAGGCAGCGCCGCAGCCGAGATGAGCGCCCAGGTTGAGCAGATGGAAGGCGACGCTCGACGCTCCGAACAGCGAGTGAGTGATGCGCCAAAGCAGGAAAGGGATCTGGCGGAAGCCGTGGCCGTGGATGTCCCAGGCACCGCCGCGGACCGCCTCCTTGCCGAGGACGAAGTCGTAGTCGTCCATGTAGAAATCGGCGTTTAGCGCCAGCCCGTAGGCGCCGAAGCCGAACAGCACGATGAGCAGGAAGGGCGCCCAGCCTGGAAGATCGCGAACACGCAGCGCGCCGCCGGTCGGGAGAGGGCGGGCAGGCGGAGAACTGGTAGACAGCATTCTCTAAAAAACCATAATTATTAAAAATATCAAACTATTGTCAATGTCGTGTGGGTTCGTGCGCGGATCGATTCCCCGAATCTTCAGAGCGACTGGGCTGCGCTGATCGGCCGTCCGCTTCAGCGGGGGAGCGAGCGGATCGGCCGGGATCCGCCCGCCCCGCGAAGACGTCGGCGCATCATCCCGACAAGCGAAAGACCGGGAGGCTCGGCACGCCGGATTCATGGCGGGATCCCTCGGGACGCTCCGGATGCCCTGTCTGGCACCGGTCGGAACGGCACGGCGACTGCCCCGGCGATGCCGATTCTCAATCGAGCGCCGTCCGTGTTCGGTCGGGTCAGGCGATCTCCTGGCGATGGAAGGCCGCGAGGTCGTCGAGTTGGTTGAGGGTCAGCGCGTCGGTGATGGCGCTGTCTTTGCTGAAGCCGCAGTCGTTGAGGATCTCCTCGCGGACTTCGGGTGCGTGTTGGTAGGAAATGAGGGCGCGGTTGATGGCGGCGACCGAATCCCGGCTAGGGGTGCCGCCGAAGTCGGCGCGGATCCACTCTTCGAGCGCCGCATAGGAGGGGCGCTCCTTGCGGATGAAGGCGAGGAAGGAACTGCGGTCGATGCCCAAGCCGTCGAGCACCATCTGGTCGAAGCCGGGGCCGGCCGCGGCGTAGTCGGGGTGAAGTTTGCCAGCGGCGGCGAGCGAGGCCTTCTGCCAGAGGCGGGGGAGATGCAGGACGCCGAGCGGGCCGGCGACGCCGGAGCTGATGGTGGGAACGATCTTCGACATTGGGACGCGGTGGTGGGCGCAGCGTAAACGGGAAATTTGGAGCGGGCAACGCGGGGGCGCGGATGCGGCCCAATTCGGAATTGGCCAACGGTCGATCGGCCGGTACAATCGCCGTCCCCGCCATGAAGTGGCTCGTCTTTTTCCCTGCGTGGGTGTTCTTGCTCTCCTACTTGATCTTCAAGGTCAAAGAGGCGAATCGGCGCACGGCCGACGGCGCGCTTCCGGCCTTGGTCGGCGCGACGGACGCGGACCGCGTGGCGCCGCAGGTGATCGGCGCGGACAAAGGGGGGGCGCCGCGGCCGGCGCGGGTTTCGGGAGAGGAGATCAGGGCGGCCGGGCACACGTTTGCGGAGCGCGTGCAGCTGTTGCCAGTCGATGCCGAGGCGCCGGTCGTGACCCCGCTGTGGCCGGCGGGGCAGGCGGGTGGGTTGGCGACGGCGCGGCGTACAGACTTTCGTGCCTGGCGGTTGCACGCGGGTTCGGAGTTGAGCTTCTATTACCCGGACGAGCCGGGATTTGTCGTCGAGGAGCGTCGAGGGGGGGCGCCGCCGCCGATGGTCGGAGCGATCTTCGACAACCGCGACCGCGAGGCGGAGCGTTGGTATCGGGTGGTCGGTCCGGGCGGGGAGACTTGGGCGGCGTTGAGCGTGGATCGCGCGGGTGGGTTCGACCGGACGGAGCGTTTCCCCGCAGGCGAGGCGTTTCACAAATGGCTGTTGGCCGGCGGCGCGGTGGCGCGGGCCTCGTTGGCTGAGGATGGGACCTTGCGGCGCGTGCAGTGGTTGGGGCGCCGGCACCGCCTCTCGCTACTGGGGTGGCAGCACGTGGCCGCGCACCGGGAAGCCTACGCCGCGTTCGCGGCATCGGTCGAGGTGGCGCAGCCCGTGGTCGATGGCGAACGGAAGCTCGCCGAGTTGGTGGCGGGCGAGGCGCTCTCCAGCCGGCTGGGGATGCTGGAGCGGGGGATGGACGCGTCCGGGGTGGAGGCGGTCTTGGGGCGTCCGGCGGGGATCGCCGACGAGATCTGGGTCTATCACGAGCCGCGGCGGGGGGGGGACCGCTACTTCCGGGTGCGGGTCGCGGAGGGGCGATTCCGCGGTCTCGACCGCGACTGGCTGACGGTGCGCAAGGACCCGCCGATCCGCGGCACCTTGCTCTGGATGTTGGAGAAGACGGGGATCCGCGCGGGCCCGGTCGGCGGGGTCGGCTACGACCTCGGGCCGCTGCGCGATGAGGATGTGGCGCTGATCTTCGGCGAGCTGCGCCGCCGGCTCCCCGACGCGGCGGCGGGCGAGTGGGCGGACCTCTGCCAAGTGGCGGCCAACCTCGCCGAGATGCGCTTGGAGGACGAGGGCAGCCTAGCCGCGATCCGGGCGCGGTTTGCGGAGGTGGGGTTGCCGATGCGCTCCGCGATCCAGGTCCTGCAGGGGGCCGAACCCGAGGGCGCTCGCAATCTCTTCGTGCGGCGGGCGGTGTTGATCCTGTCCGAGCTGCGTTGGAACCAAGACCCCGGCGGCGGGTTGAGCGCCGAACTTCAGATGCTGCTGGCCTATCTCGGGCGCGCCCATGCGGAGGCTGAGGCGCTCGTGCTGCGGGCGGCCGAGCATCCGCACGATGCCGTGCGGGCGGTGGCGTTCGGGTTCTGGGAATGGTTCCCCGACGAGCGCCGCGCCGCGTTGCTCGCGGCCGGTCTCGAGGACCGCTCGCCGCTCGTGCGGCGCCGCTGCGCGGAGGCCCTCGCGGTGTTGGGTGCGGACGGAGCTGGCGGAGCTGAAGGCGGCGATGCGCGCCGGCTCGAACGCCTGCTGCGAATCGAGCAGGACATCGAAACCCGCGAACACCTGGCCTCGGCGCTCGAGCGGGCGCGCGAGGAGGTCGAGCCTCAGGGGAGCGTCTCGATCAACTTGGAGAGCGTGCGGCCATAGGCCACGTAGGTCTCGTACTGGGCGCGCGCCTTCGCCTCCGGATCGGTGTCTGCTCGGTCCTCCTCGTGAAAGACGGCCGCGAGGTGGGGTTCGATGGAGACGAAGCCCGCGTAGCCATCGGCTTTGAGGTCAGCCAAGATGCGCGCCACCTGGCCTTCGCCCTCGCCGGGCATCGTGTAGGTGCAGTCGCCCTTTTCGGCGTCCCAGATGCCGTCCTTGATGTGAATGTGGGCGATGTGTGGTTTCACCGCCTGGTAGAAGTCCCAGGCGTCCTGGCGGGGATAGGGGCGCGGCTGCGAGCGGTCGGCGTTGAAGACCGGGTTGCCGGTATCGAACACCCACTTGAGCCCCGGGACGGCGTCCTGGAGGCGCAGCGCGTGCTCGATGCTCATCCCGCCGTAGTTCATGCAGTTTTCGTGGACCGGGGTGATGCCGGCGTCTTCGAAGCGGCGGACGATCTCGGCGACGCGCCGGAAGCGCTCATCGGCCTGTTGGTCGGGGAGGTCGTTCTCCTTGCCGTCCTCGAGGATCGCGTAGCTCATGATGCGCACGAGCTGGCAGCCGAGCTTCCCCATGCGATCGATGCAACGGGCGACCTCGCCCTCGGTGATGTCGAAGGGGTCGTCGATGGCATGCGCCCAGTTGCCGATCGTCGAGCCGACCCCGCAGACCTGGACGCCGGCGTCGGCGAGCGCGGCGGCGGCTTCATCGAAGGCCGCATCCGGGATTTCGTGGATGCTGCCCTTCTCGAAGCCGTCGACTTCGACGAAGCGGGCTTCGATGTGGTTCCAGCCGAGTTCTTGGGTGGCGCGGATCTGCGCATCGACATGCGCGCCCGCCTCGTCAGCGATGCCGGTGAGTGTCATGGGCGGCTACCTCGCGCGGGGAGGGGGATCGCGCAAGGGCGGGGGTCGAACTCCGGAATCGCGACGCACCTTCGGAGCCGGTGGGGGAGCCCGCGTTCCGGGCTACGCGCCGCCCGCCTTGTTCGACTTGGCGAAATCGTCGGCGCTGGCGGTGGCGGCGGCCTGGATCTCCTTTTTCTTGAAGGTCGAAGTGTCGCCCTTCTCGGTCAGGATCGCGGCGTAGCGGTCGGCGTCCATCGGCAGGTCGACCGTCTTGCCGTCCCAGGCCGAGAGCAGCGCGGCGTTGGCGAGCTCGACGCTGTGGATGCCTTCGACGGCCGGGGAGATCAGTTCGGCGCCCTCGCGGATCGCATCGGAAAAATTCTGCAGGATCTCGATGTGTTGTCCGCCGCGGCCGGCGATCGGGATCTCGACCTGCCAGGTGTCCGGCTTGGAGAATCCTGACAGGGCGGTGTCGCTGAACTCGGTGGTTTCGGTCTCGTTGCGCTCCCAGCGGATGAGGCCGTCGTCGACGGTGATGACGCCGCGCTCGGCGATCACTTCGAGCCGGTTGACGCCGGGGGCTTCGCCGGTGGAGGTGATGAAGGTGGCGTGGGTGCCGTCGGCATACTTGAAGTAGAGCGTGGCGTCGTCCTCGACTTCGATCTGGTGGTAGCGGCCGAAATTGCAGAAGCCGGTGACCTGTTCCGGCATCCCGAACAGCCATTGGAAGAGGTCGAGGTTGTGCGGGCACTGGTTGAGCAGGACGCCCCCGCCCTCGCCTTTCCAGGTGGCCCGCCAGCCGCCGAGCGCGTAATAATACTCGGTGCGGAACCAGTCGGTCACCGACCAGTGGACGCGGCGGACCTTGCCGATCTCGCCGGAGTCGATGAGGCGTTTGAGGGTCGTGTAGTGGGGGTCGGTGCGCTGGTTGAACATCGCCGCGAACACTTTTTTCCGCCCGGTCTGGTCGTAGGCGTCGATGAGGGCCTGGCAGTCGGCTTTGTGGACGGCGAGCGGTTTCTCCATGAGCACGTGGAGGCCGGCCTCCAGCGCCTTGACCCCGATCTCGCGGTGCGAGGGGTGCGGGGTGCAGACGTGGATGGCATCGATCTCGCCGGAGGCGATCATCTCGCCGACGTCGCTGAACTGGGCTTCGCCCTCGCGGGGATCTGGCAATCCTTTGGGGATGTCGCAGACGGCGGTCAGGTCGATCCCGGTCACTTTGCCGGCGAGGATGTTATTGCGGTGGGCGCGGCCCATGTTGCCGAGGCCGACGATTCCGAGGCGGACGTTTTCGCTCATGGCGCGGATGAAAGAGGGCGCCGCCGGGCTTGTCAATTGCAGGAAGGGGCGAGGCTGGCTGGGGTCCCTCCGATCGGAGAACGATATTCCCTTGAAAACATGAAAATTTAGTTAATTTTTAAGAAAATTTAACAATGCCAGATCATCTAGATTTATCAGCGATTCAGGGTTCGAGAGCGATTCCGGGTGCGGTCACTGGCAGTTTGCGGTTTTCGTGCGAGCGCTGCGGGAAGGTGCTTTCGACGAGCATCGAGCGGTTGGGGGCGCTGGGGGTGTGTCCGGGGTGCGGGAACAAGGTGCGGGCGAGGCCCATGCAGGTTTCCGGAGGGGTGATGGACACGCCGGGCGAGCATTTTGAGCCGCACGCAACGCTCTCCAAGGAGGACGAAGGTTGGAGGCGGCGGGTGGAGAAGGCGCGCCGCAGCCGGGATCGCATCGATGCGGCGGAGCGGGCCTTGCACTGGTTCGGGGCGGTGGCCTTGGGGCGCGAGAAGCACATCTCTCTCGCCATCCTCGCGTTTTTCGCCGGATTGGCGCTGTTGGCCTTCTGCCTCTGGGGCGGGTAGCCCGCGCCGAGATCGGGGCTGCGGCCGTGGCGCTCCGCGGGCGTGCGCGCCAGGTGAGAGATCGATCCGGGCTACGCGATGTTGCGGAACTGGTAGCCGACGCCGCGCACGGTCTGGATGCAGTTGGCGAAGTCGCCGATCTTCTCGCGCAGGCGTTTGACGTGGGTGTCGAGGGTGCGCGAGTTGGCGGTGTCGCGGTAGCCCCAGACTTCGCGCAGCAAGTTGGCGCGCTCCTGTGGGTGCCCGTCGCGCTCGACGAGGAGGAGGAGCAGTTTGAACTCGGTGGGGGTGAGATCGACTCGCTCGCCGTTGATGAAGCAGTGCAGCGTGTTCTTGTCGAGTTGGAACTTGCCGACTTTGACGACGGCGTTGCCGACGCTCACCTGCGAGCGCCTCAGCAGCGCCTTGACCCGCAGCACGAGCTCCTTGGGGCTGAACGGCTTGGTGAGGTAGTCGTCGGCGCCCAGCTCCAGGCCGGCCAAGACGTCGTCCAGCTGCGCTTTCGCGGTCAGCATCAGGACCGGGACCGCTTTGGTCCGGCTGTCGAGCCGCAGCTCTTTGAACACCGCGAAGCCGTTCTGGCCGGGGAGCATCAGGTCGAGGACGACGAGGTCGGGCACCTCGCTGCAGGCCAGCTGCACGGCCTCGATACCATCCTTGGCGGGGATCGCCGCCATCCCCTCGCGTTCGAGATTGAACGTGATGAGATCGCGGACGTCGCTTTCATCTTCGGCGATGAGGATTCGGTACATGGTCTTGATGGCGGCGCGACGTTCGTGGGCACCTCCGCGAGGCGAAACCTCGCCGAAGTGACGAAATCGCCACTTCCATGACGAGCAAGTTACCGGAACTGCTGGTAAATGGCCAAGGTCCGCTCGGCCATCCGGCGGTCGCTGCGCTGTTCGACGACCCCCCGGCGCCCCTCGGCGCCCAGTTTTCCGGCGCGCGCGGGGTCGGCGATGAGTTCGCCCAGCGCCTCTGCGAGTTCGGTCACCGAGCCAGCGGGGAACAGGATGCCGCCGCCCACTTCGCCGAGTAGCGCGGGGAAGGCGCCGTGATCGGGCTGCACGACCGGCACGCCCGCGGCCAGCGCCTCGAGCACCGAGAGCCCCTTGGGTTCGCGGTAGGTCGTCGGCAGCGTGAAGACATCGATGTCGCGGAAGAACGCGAGCTTCCCCTCGCGGTCCGGCGCACCGATGTACTCGAAGCGGTCCGCGAGCCCGGCGTCGCCGAGCTTCGCCTCCTGTTTGGCGAAGAACGCGCGGTCGCCCTCGCCGAGCCAGCCTCCGGCTCTCAAGCGCAAGCCCGTCGGGGCCTCGCCGCCTCGGTGGAGCGCGAGGAAGGCGTCGACCGCCAAACCGAAGCCCTTCTCGGGGCAGATGCGCCCGAAGTAGCCGATCGTCGGCGGGCGGTTGGGACGGCGGGTCAGGGAGGCGAAATCGCGCGCGTCGATGCCGAGCGGGGCGAGGTGAAATTTCTCCCGCGGAACCTCGAGCAGCTCCGACATCGAGTCGGCGTAGGCGGCGCTGAAGGTCACGAAGCCATCGACCTCGCGCGCCAACCGGCGCAGTTCGGCGAGCACCAGCGGGCGGTGCTCGTCGGTGAGCTCGTCGAGGAACAGATCGTCGCCCTGCAGGGTGGCGAGCACCGGCACGTCGAGCTCAGCCTTGAGTGCTGGGACGAAGCCGGCGATGAGGAGGTTGGTGAGGTTGAGCAACTCGGGCTTGGCGACGTCGCGCATCCACCCCACGGCGCGTTCGACCTCGGCGCGCTGGTTGCCGTGCTCGCCGCGCAGCATCGACAGGGTGAGTTCGCCGAGGGCTTTCGCTTCGACCTCCAAGGAGCGTTTGGCGGTGAGGCGGCGGACGAGCGAGGGGCGGTCGAGCCAGCGCAGCAGCCACTTCGGCATGCGCCGGAAGAGGGCGGATTTCTGCTCGAGGAAAACGCTGACGCCGCCGAACAGGAGCGCGTCGTCGCTGGCGTCCTCGGCGTCGGTGGTGATCGGGGTGTAGACCGGGACGAAGGTGACCTCGCAGCCGAGGCGACGCAGCTCGAGCGCCAGCGCGTTGTCGCGCAGGCAGCTGCCACAGATCATGCCGGCGGCGCCGGCGGCGACGTAGGTGACGCGCATGGTGGGCGGAGCGTCGGGAAGGGTGGGCGCGGCGTCAAGCGTTGTGGCGGTCGTCCGGGGGCGGCGGCGCGCTCCTTCCACCCCTTCCGGGGCGATCTCCGGGCGGCCGGGGACCCGGTGTTGAAGCCGGTCCCGCGCCCCACCGCCGCGCCGCGCCTCGGCTTCCGCTGTTGCATTCGTGGATCGCCCGGCCAAATTCCCGCCCTCACTCCCATGCTCCAGAGCTACCAACTGTTTCAGAAGGCTTCCCCCGAACTCGTCGACGAGATCCTGCGCTACATGCGGGACGAAGAACGCGCGGTCTACAAGTCGGCACTGGCGCAGTTGGCGGCGGGCCGGAAGCTGCGCCCGGCCTTCATCCAGAAGCGCCCGCTCGACAAGCAGCTGGCCTGGTTCGCCGACTCGCTGAGGTTGCGCTCAGGCGACTCGATCGCCGAGCAGCTGCTCCAAGTCTGGCTGCTCAAGTCGAAGAAGGCCATGTTGGTCTGCTTCCTCGACGCGATGGGGATCGAGCACGACGGCGAGGGATCGGTCGAGGACCTGCCGGACGCGTTCGATACCGACAAGCTGAAGGAAGGTGTCGGCAAGACCTTGGAGGAGCACCCGGCGGACGCGGTCAAAGTCTACCTGCACCTGTTCCAAACCCAGCGCCCCGGCGGCTGGCCGGAGCTGGAGGACCTGCTGGAGAACGACGAGCGGTTGGCCTTCGGTTAGCCCCGGTTAGCCCGAATGGCGCTTGGTTAAGCCGAGTTCTCGGCGGATAGAGTCGAGAACGGATCGATGCTCGCTCCGGGAGATCCTCGTGGGTGCCGCCGTCTTCGCCGTGCGCGGAACAGCCCCTCGGAGTCGAGTTCCCAACCGGGGAGGCGGTAGGATCGTTCAACACGAATGGCTGCGCTGACGCGGACCGCGGTGAGAGGCCCTTCGCGTTGCTCAGGGTGACAGGTCCGCTGACTTGAGGGCGGTCAGGGCAGTGTGAGGGGATGGCCACTAGCCCGAATCGATCACCAAGCTCCGGGCGGCGCCTCGCCTGCG
>JAUIGD010000509.1 GCA_030430255.1 Verrucomicrobiia bacterium | reverse complement strand
GTGCTTGAGAGCGAGGACGAGCCCGGACTCCAAATCACCCCAATCGACCGCGCACCAGTCGATGTGTTTCGACTCCTCGCCCAGGTGGCGGAAGGTCGCCCCGCCATCCCGGCTCACCGCGATCGGCGCCCCGTACACCAGCGCGCTCACCATCGTAGCGTCGGTTCCGGTGGGGTTGATCGCCCAGCACCCCGGGGTCTCCGTCCGCCCCCTCAGAGCCGTCTCGGCGGCCTTCTCCCAAGTGTCGCCGCCATCACTTGATCGGTACACTCCCAAGTCGCTCAGGTGGACGAAGACCACCCCGCCCACGCGATCGACCACCACCCCGCTCAGGCCGCCATACCCCGGTTCCTCCGCCTCGATCAAGGGCGCCAAGAGCGGCTCCCATCCCGCCGCCATGGCCGGGTGCGGCGTGGGGAGGAACGGGGCAAACGCACACAGTAGAGCGGCGGGGCGGCGGGTCATCGGGCCTTCTCGGTCGAGGTTTCGGGGTAGCCGACCGCATACAGATGCGTGCGGCCTTTGAGATAGATCCGCCCCCCCGCGACTGCGGCGGAGGCGAGCGAGGCATCGCCCAGATCGGAGCGGCCGAGGACTTCGAAGCGGGGCGAAGCACGCACGACCACCGACCCCCCTGCGGACGCGAAATAGATCCGGCCGTCCGCCGTCACTATAGGGCTCACCGCCGGATCCACCCCTTCGAGGCGCTCCCGATACAACTCCTCACCGTCGGCGATCCTCAGGCAGCGCAGAACACCGGGCGAATTCAAGCGGAACACCAAACCGCCGAACGCGACCGGCGAGGACAGCCCCTCGGACATGGGCCGCACCGCCCATTTCAGATGCGTGCCCGTCACATCGCCTCGCCCGGTCGGGTCCACCACCACCCCCGGGTGCCCACCCCGCCCGCCGACGGCGAACACCAGCCCGTCGGCGACGACCGGCGAGGAGACGGGCGAAATCGTCCTGCCCCATGCGCACGACCAAAGCGTCGCACCGTCGGCCGGGTCGACCCCGAGCAAAGCTTCGGAGGTGGGGGTCAGAAGCTGCCGGCCGCCGCCCAGTTCGGCGAGCACCGGCGTGACGTGGGAGAAGTCACAATCCGGGCGCGCCTTGGTCCAGCGCAGCTCGCCGGTGGCGGCGTCCAGGGCGACCATCGTCGCCCCGGGCTTCTTGCGGTCGAGCTGCAGGATGACCGAATCACCCGCCACGACGGGGCTCGAGGGCAAGGCGACATCAAACCGCTCGTGGTCCGGGATCCTGTACGACCACAACGGACGCCCCTCTAGATCGAGCGCGTGAACCACCGCCGACCCGAACACGGCGAACACCCTCCCGCCCGCGACCGCAGGCGTCGGCGCGGCGTATCCACCGCGGAGGTCGCCCAAGAGCCATTCTCCAGGTTTCACCTCGACGTCCCAGAGCCGCGAGCCGTCCGCAGCGTGATAGCAGGTGACGCGGTGCTCGGGAAAGCGACTCGTGCGGTCCGCGCCCGGGGGCCAGAACGCCGTCGTCACGAACACCTTGCCATCGCTCACCACCGGGCTCGACTGGTTGTGGTCCGCCTCGCCGCCCGCGGCCGTCGCAGGCAGCGGGCTCCGCCAGAGCACGTTCTCCCCTTTCTCCCCCCCCAGGTGAGCGGCAATCCCTCGCCCCCAGCCACGACCATCCCCGTCGGTCCACGGAACCCCGGCCACGCGGCATCTTCTCCCGCCACCGGCATGCAAAGTCGCGCGCCGACGACGACCGAGGCCAGGGCGAAGCGGTGAGCCGGGACGCGGGCGCGAGCGGGGTGAAGCGGCATCGGGTCGGATGATACCCTGCGCGGCCCCATCGCACCAAAGCAAATCTCCATCCCGGATCGAGCCGCCTCCGAAGTCGGAGCGCCACCCACCTCCCTGCCCCTGTCAGGAGTCCGTCGGACTTGGGGCTCTCGAGCCCGAACGGTTTCGCCCGGATCGATCACCACCTCCGCAGGCGAGGCGCCGCCATCCGTCGGGGCTGAGCCCGCGGCGGCATGCCGCCGCGGCGGTGCCCCTATCCCGTCTCCGGCATGAAGGTCGGCAACGTCACCCCCCGCAACGGCGGGCACTCCCCGCGCACCTGGCAGACGTGCAACTCCGTGTTGCGCGCGCCCCAAGCATACAGCCCGGCCACCAGCTCGTCGCGGTCCGCCGGCACCAGAAACACCGGCGCGCCCCCGCGGTGCCGCGCGTCCAGTTCCGCGTGGATCAAGGCCAGAGCACCGCCCTCTGTCCTGGCGACCCCGGGTCCGAGCATCTTGCTGCTCGGGCTCTTTACCGAGCAGAGGAAGCCGTCGAGGCCGCCGCCCTCCGCCTCGATCACCGAGACGCCCCAGTACCCGGAGGCGTTGGCGATGAAGTGCGCGTAGTCGGACTCGCGGCGGATCCCGTTCAGCTCGAACTCCAGCTCCGCCATCGACGCGGCGTCGGCGTCCGTCGCATCCCGCACGCGCCCGCGACCGGGCGGGGCTTCGATTGCCAACCCGCCTTCGGGCACGGGCAGCACCATGTCCTGGAACAGCGCCCGCGGGACGAACCCGCGCCGCGTGTAGAGCGAATACGAGTCGAGGTTCATGGCGCTCGACACCAACCGCACGGGCTTCGCGTCCGCGTCCGCCAACCGCAGGACCTCGTCGAGGATGCGGGTGGCGACCCCGCGCCCCGCGTAGTCCGGGTGGGCGTTCATGATGCCGAGCGAGAAGTGTGTCTCGCGCGGGTGGAAGTAGCACGAGCCGGCCAGGCGCCCGCTCGCCGTATCCTCGGCGACGATGCAGCACCCTGGGTCGAGCGCCTCGTAGACCTCGGGGAAAACCAGGCAGTCTTCGGGGGGACCCGGGAACGGCGTTCGGCCATGCTTCGCCTCGTACCAGGCGTTGGTCGAGTCGCGCACCAGTTCGGCGGCGGCGGCGAACTCGTCCGGGCGCAGCCGGCGCAGTTGGATCGCGTCGTTCATCCCGGCGATGCTCCCCTCTGTCCACCGACGAGATCAAGCACCGAAGGACCGGAAACTCCCCTTGCGCGCAGGCCGCCTTGCCTTAGACTCCCCGGCTCTGCCCGGCCTTTGCAGGAGCCCCGGTGGCCGGCGGAGATTACCCCGGGGCGACGCAGTCGTCGGTAAACCATCAACCTAACCTTACAAACCCTATCCTATGAGTGCTGAACTTCTCAGCTTGATCGACAAATCCTTCCGCGAATTCCGCGAAGGTTCCATCATCATGGGCCGGATCCTCGAGGTCCAGCCGCAAGTCGTCCTCGTCGATATCGGCTACAAGTCCGAGGGCGCGATCCCCGTCTCCGAGTTCGAAGACGAAGAATTTAACGTCGGCGACGAGGTCGAAGTCCTCCTCGAGCGCCTCGAGAACGACGAGGGCATGATCGTCCTCTCGAAGGAGAAGGCCGCCCACAAGCAGAACTGGGACAAGATCGTCAAGGTCTTCCACGACGGCGGCCTCGTGAAGGGCAAGATCAAATCGATCGTCAAAGGCGGCCTGACGGTGAACGTCGGCGTCGAGGCCTTCCTGCCCGGCTCGCAGATCGACATCATCCCCCCGAAAGACCTCACCGAATACGTCGGCAACGTCTACGAGTTCAAGATCGTCAAGGTCAACGACGAGCGCAAGAACGTCGTCGTCTCCCGCCGCGAGGTCATCGAGGCCGAGCGCGCCGAGCAGCGCCAGAAGTTCCTCGAGGAGGTCACCATCGGCGACACCGTCGACGGGTTGGTCAAGAACCTCACCGACTTCGGCGCCTTCGTCGACCTCCAGGGCATGGACGGCCTGCTGCACATCACCGACATGAGCTGGGGCCGCATCAACCACCCCAGCGAGATGCTCACGATCGGCCAGCCGCTCACCGTCCAGATCCTCGACGTCGACAAAGAGAAGGAGCGCGTCTCCCTCGGTCTCAAGCAGCTCACCCCGAACCCGTGGGAAGACATCGAGGCCAAG
>JAUIGD010000508.1 GCA_030430255.1 Verrucomicrobiia bacterium | reverse complement strand
GTCGAGCCGGCGACGCCCGCGAGGTCCGCATCCGCCGTCACCACCTGACCGCCATCGCCCACCGCGATCGTCACCGCGCCGCGCTCCGCGAAGACCGTCGCGCCCGATCGCAAAATCGACCCTGCCCCCGAAACGTCGACGCCCACCGACGAGGTGGTGTCCGAAGCGAGCTCGAACCCGACCAGCGCCAAGTCGGCTTGCCCGCCGTCGGCGATCGTCAGCGAACCGTCACCCGCCCCCCCGAGCAACACATCGTCCGCCGCTGTCCAGATCGATCCCGGCCCCGTCACGACGATGTCCCCCGAAGCGGTCTCGGCCCCGGCCACCAGCACCGACGATTCGGTAGTCCAGGCCCCGCCGAACGAGACGGTCACTTCGGCCGCCCCGTCGAGCCCAAGGAACGTCACCCCCTGCGCGCGCCACTCCGAACCCGCGCCGATCACCAGCGACCCCGCCCCCGTGGTACCCACCCCGACGTAGGCGATGCGACGCGTCAGCAATTCGCCACCGGCCAAGAGGGAAATGCCCCCGTCGCCACCCCAGCCGACGTAGAAATTCGCATCGATGTCCCACAGGCTGCTGGCCCCGGAAACGGCGACCGCCCCGGACGAGCCCGCCGCCGAGCCGACGATCACATCGGAGGGCAGGAAGAAGGCGTTGGTCGCGTTGAACAAAGTCGCCCCGCCCGAAATCTCCAAGGCCCCCGAACCCGTGTTGCCCACCGTCAACCCGAATTCCAGCGACGTCGGCGCGCCGAGCTGAGCCGTGCCCTGATCGATGATCGCTTGGTTGAAATTGAAAGCCCCCCCCGGGACCCCGGCCGTCCAATTGGCGGCATCGAACCAATCACCGGTGCCCGAATGACTCCACTGGGTCGACTGCGCCACCGAAATACCAGAACCCAGCGAAGCGCCGATCACCGCGATCAGAGCAACCCTAAACAGTCGCAGAAAATGGATATTTAGCAGAGACACCTCTCCTCAAAAGTGGTCAGCACTCCAGCTTCATTTATAATTTTTATAATTTCAACTATTTTTATATTTTACGCCTCCGATTTGTTCCTCGCCTTTGGTGGATCGCTCGCGAGGTTGGCGCGGTTCGCCGCCTTCCGCATTGGTGAGAACCTGCCAACGTGGCGCCACCGAGACCGCCAACCCATTGCCGGACTACACTTCGATCCTTGCCGCGTGCCTGCCCGTCTTCTTCGTGATCGGAGCCGGGTACCTCCTGCGCCGTCTGCGGGTGCTCACCGCCGAGGCTGATTCCTCCCTGTTGCGCGTCGCTCTCAACCTGCTGTTCCCCGCGTTCATCATCGACAACCTCCTGGGGAAGACCGTCCCCGGCGGGGCCTCGACCATCGCCAGCGCGGTCGGATTCGGAGCCGGCTTTGTGTTGCTCGGGCTTGCCGTCGCCTTCGGCGGTGCCCGCCTCATCGGCCTCCGTGCGGCGCGCAGACGCACCTTCGCCGTCGCGGTCGGCATCCAGAACTACGGCTACATCCCGATCCCGATCCTCATGGAGCTGTTCGACGACGGCGGGCCGACCCTCGCGGTCCAGTTCATGCATACCCTCGGCGTCGAGCTCGCGCTCTGGACCGCTGCCGTCGCCTTGCTGGCCGGCGGCGCCGGTGGCCTGCGCGGCGGTCTGCGCAGCCTCCTCAATGCACCGTTCCTCACCATCGTCGGCTGCCTCGCAGCCAACGCCATCGCCCCCGGCGCCCAGTTGCCGGGGTCGCTCGACAAGACGGTCGCCTTCCTCGCCCCCTGCGCCGTGCCGGTTTGCCTGCTCCTCATCGGCGCCACGGTCCGCGACCTGCTGCGCGCCAAGGCCGCCGAATCCGATCTGTGCTCAGGCCCGCCCCGAGCAGCGGCCCTTCCCCACCCCGCCGCTGAGATGGGCGCCGCGGTCGCGGTCCGGCTCGCCCTCCTCCCCGCGGCCATGCTCGCAGCCGCCCGGCTGCTTCCCCTCAACGCCGAACTGACCCACGTGTTGATCGTCCAAGCGGCGATGCCGGGCGCCGTGTTCCCCATCTTGCTCGCCAGACGCTACTCCGGCTGCCCCGCCACCGCCGTCCGGGTGGCCATCTCCACCACCGCCGTGTCCATCTTCACCATCCCTTCGGTCATCGTCTTCGGGCTCTGGTGGCTCAGCCCGTAGCAATTTGAGAACGGCTCGGGCGAGGTGGCGCCCCCCGTCCCGCCTTCAGCGCAGCTCCCAACAGGCCAGCTCGCGATCGGTCCGGGCGAAAACCCGATCACCGGCGTAGGCCGGGTGCGCCCAGGTCTTCCCGGTGATCTGCGCCCGCGAGTGGATCTCGAACCCCTCCGGGGTCAGAGTGGCGCTGAGCAGTTCGCCGTTGGCGTTGTAGATGAGCGCGCGGTCCTCCCGCTCGCCGTCCCGCGCCCAAACCAGCGTCGCCTGCGGGTTGCGGTCCTCGGGGGTGACGGTGTGCCCCTCCGCGTCATCCCACCGCACCTCCCCCGTCGCCAGCTCGAAACAGCACAGCCCCCGGCTTCGGTCTAACAGATAGACAAAACCGTCCCGGTAGAGCGGCTGCGCCATCAGGCCGCGGATCCCCTGCTCGTCCTCCCACAGCAGCTCGGCATCGCCCGGCGCCGGCCCGAGCCGCACCGCCTTCGACCCGTGCCAGTAGCCGCAGACGAGCACGATGCCCTCGTGGAAGATCGGGTCGGCGATCGACACGCCGTACTTGATCGGATAGGGGATCGACCAGTGCACCTCCCCGCTGCCGGGGTCCATGCCGCGGATGTGCTCCGGCGTCCAGGCGAGCATCAGATCGCGGCCGCCTTGCTCCACGAACGTCGGCGCCGCGTAGCCCGCCGGGTCGTCCGAACCGCGCCAGCGCTCCTCGCCGCTGCTGAGGTCGAAGGCGACGTAGCCGCCGCCCTCCAGACCGAGCTGGCAGATGACGGTGTCGCGCCAGACCGCAGGCGCGGCCGCGAACCCCCAAGTGGGACGCCGCGCGCCGAGGTCGCGTTCGGCGTCGTGCCCCCAAACCAAGTGGCCGCTGGCCGCATCGAGGCAGCGGACGTGCCCGACGGCCCCGACCGTGTAGGCCTTCCCCCCGTAGACCGTCACCGAGGCGCGCGGTCCGCTGCCGTAATCCAGACCGCCGTAGTCCGCCGCATAGCGGTGCTCCCAGAGGAGTTCGCCGTCCTCAGCGTTGAAGCACAGCACCCGCTCCGCGTCCTCGCCCTCGGGCCGGTCCATCGTGTAGACCCGCCCCCCCGCCACCGTGACCCCGCTGTAGCCGCCACCGACCTCGACCTTCCAAACCCTCCCGGGGTCGTCGATCTCCAACGGCAGCCCCGGGCACTCCCATGTCCCGTCCCCGGCCGGCCCGCGCCAGCGTGGCCAATCCGCGGCGGCGGCGACCGAGGACGAAGCGACCAAAGCGAGGGCAAATGCAAACCGGTTGGCTCCATTCATGCGCCAACCCTACCCTCGCCCCTTCCCGCCGCGCAACGCCAAGGGCAAACATGGACCTCACGGCGCCCCTCGGGAGGGCGGAGCCCCGTCCCCGCCGCGACCGGTCCGGAGGGCACGCGTCCCCGCGTGCCGCAGTCGCGCCCACGCCGCCCCCAAATTGCCTCCATGCCCCCACGCCCCCGCGCGCCTGGAGCCATCCGAGAACTTCCCGCCGTCCCCACACAACGCCCGCCCCCGGACAGCATCGGCGGACGCGGAGGTCCGCCCTCCAAGTTCTCGGGCGCTGGCGCTCGAAATTCTCCCGAATCCTAGACGGCAGCCTCACCAGTCGAGCACGCGTCCCCGCATGGCGCCTCCAAGCGCCAAGGGCCATCCGATAACCTCCCGGCGCCCCGCCCCCGGGAGCCGCACCCGAGGGCGGAGCTCCGTCTCCGCCGCGACCGGTCCGGAGGGCACGCGTCCCCGCGTGCCGCCAAGGCGCCCGCACAGCCCCCAGAGCGCCAAGGGTGCACCGAGAACCGA
>JAUIGD010000054.1 GCA_030430255.1 Verrucomicrobiia bacterium | reverse complement strand
GCTCTCGATCACGTCCGGGTAGAGCGTCCCTTGTGCCAGCAGCTCGACCTCGTCGGCGGCCTCGAAGAAGACATCGACGAACAGGTCGCCGATCCGCCGGCGTTTCTCCTCGGGGTTGTCGACGCCGGCGATGGCGGACAGGAACCGCGCGCCGGCGTCCACCGTTTCTAGGTCGATGCCCAATTCGGCAAACTGGCGCTGCACTTCGGCCGGCTCATCTTTGCGCATGAGGCCGTTGTCGACAAAGATGGCGCGCAGCTTGACGCCGGCCTCGTGCAGCAGGACGGCGAGAACGGTTGAGTCGACGCCGCCGGAGACCCCGCAGACCACTTCGCGCCCAGCGACTTCCTCCCGGATCTGTCGCACGAGTTCGTCTTTGAACGAGTCGAGTTGGAAGCGCGGAGGGTCGTCCAGGAGACCGACGTAGTTGCCCAGCACCTGGCGGCCCTGGTGGCTGTGGGTCACCTCGGGGTGAAACTGGATCCCGAAGGTCTGGTCGTCGAACTGGATGGCGACAGGGATATCCTCCTCGTTGCGGCCGATCACCGTGGCGCCCGGCGGCAGCGCAGTGCAGGTGTCGGAGTGGCTCATCCAGATCTGCGAACTCGAGGAGAGGCCTTCAAACAGCGCGCTCCCCGCGCTGGGCTCCGGCTTCAGTTGAGCGGGTCCATACTCGCGGGTCGTACCTGGCTCGACCTTGCCGCCGAGCTTTTTGTTCAGCAGCTGCATGCCGTAGCAGACGCCGAGCAGCGGGACTTCCAGTGCCTGCAGGGCGGCGAGATCGACATCGGGTGCATCGGGGTCGGACACGCTCTTGGGCCCGCCCGACAAGATCACCCCTTTGGGCGCATCGAGGGAATCGATGTCTCCAGGGCTATAAAGCTTGGCGAAATAGCCGGCCTCGCGCAGCCGGCGGACGATGAGTTGGGTGTACTGGGAGCCGAAATCGATGACGGCAACTTGAGGCGGGATCTCCATGGTGCGGCGGCGTGCGGATGCTTTTCAAATAGGGCTTTTGGCGACTTTTTACGCAAATCGCTCAATCCATGGATTGGTAGTTGATCGGCTCCTCGGTGACCACGATGTCGTGCGGGTGGCTCTCTTTGAGACCGCCGCTGGTGATCTGGACGAACTGGGCGCGTTCGCGAAGTTCGGCGAGGGTGCTGGCGCCGATGTAGCCCATCCCTGAACGGATGCCGCCGACGAGCTGGAAGACCATGTCGTTGAGGCGCCCCCGGTAGGGCACGCGGGCCTCGACGCCTTCGGCGACGAGTTTCCCCGAAGCGTTTTGGCCGTAGCGGTCACTGGAGCCCCGCCGCATCGCTTTCAACGAACCCATCCCGCGATACTCCTTGAACGTCCGCCCCTGCCAGTTGACCATCGAGCCCGGCGATTCGCGGGTGCCGGCGAAAAGGGAGCCTAACATCACGAGATCCGCCCCGGCGGCGAGCGCCTTGACGATGTCCCCCGAGTAGCGGATGCCGCCGTCCGCGATCACCGCCACGCCGCTCTCGCGGCAGACGGCGGCGACGTTCTGGATCGCGGTGAACTGGGGCATCCCGACCCCAGAGATCACCCGGGTGGTGCAGATCGACCCGGGGCCGACGCCAACTTTGATGGCGCCGGCACCCGCCGCGATGAGGTCGCGCGCGCCGTCGGCGGTGACGACGTTGCCCGCGACCACCGGGACATCCGGGTGGGCGGTAGCCAAGTCGGAAATGACGTTCATCACCCGCGAGGTGTGACCGGTCGCGGCATCGATGAACAGCGCATCGACGCCGGCCTCGACCAGGGCGGCGGCTCGATCACGGGAGTCCCCCCCCACCCCGACCGCACCGCCCACCCGGAGCTGGCCGTTGGCGTCTTTCGCCGCGTGGGTGTATTTCTGCCGGATCTCGATGTCCTTCGTGGTCATCATCCCGGCCAACTTGCCCTCGCCATCGACGAGGGGCAGTTTCTCAAGGCGGTGGTGGTAGAGGATCTGTCGGACCTCATCTTGGGATGCACCCTGCGGCGCCGTGACCAGCCGGTCCTTCGGCGTCATCATCTTGTCGACGGTGAGATTGGGATCCTCGACGTACCAGATGTCGCGGTTCGTCACCATCCCGACCAGCACCCCCTGGCCGTCCACCACCGGAAACCCGGAAACCCCATGTTCCTCCATGACCGCATGGAGCTCCGACAAGGTCGTCTGCTCCCGCACCGTGATCGGGTTCTGGATCACGGTGTTCTCTGACCGTTTGACCTTTGAGACGTACCCCGCCTGGGTTTTGATCTCGCAGTTGCGGTGGATCACCCCCAACCCGCCTTCTCGCGCCAGCGCGGTGGCGAGTTCTGCCTCGGTGACGGTATCCATCGCCGAGGAGAGGATCGGGATATTTAGCGGGATATCGCCGGTGAGCTGCGAGGCGATCTCGACATCCGTCGGGAGGTGCTCGCTCAATCGGGGAACGAGCAAGACGTCGTCAAAGCTTAAAGCAAGAGAGAAGGTGTCACCCATGCGCAATGATGGGCGCATCGCCTTGCCGTGCAAGCGAATTGCCATTGCCGCCGCGATTTTAAAATAAACGGGGGTGGCGCCCGTGGCGCCGAGCGTCACAAAGGCGGTCGATACTGTCACCTGAATCCGTGCCGCGAACCGGCTCTGCACAGGGCAAAACGGAACTCCACCTGTGAGCCTCCTGACCGAACCCGTCCGCAGCACGGTCTTTGCCGCCATCCCCAGCTCCCGCGCCGGGGATCCGGCTTTGCCGCGGCTCAGCGTGGAATTCATCGGCACCGGCGACAGCTACGGGGTGCCCGCATTCGGGTGTGAGTGCGCGATTTGCCGCGAGGCGGCGTACAATCTCGAACTCCGCCGCACCCCCATTTGCACCGTGCTCAACGCCGAGGGGGAAGCGCTCGCCTTGGAGGCCGGTTGCATCGAGTTCGCAACGGTGCTCGAGCGCTACCGGATCTCCGCCGTCCTGGTGAGCGACTACTCTCCGGGACATGTCTACGGCCTGCGCAGCGCCCGCCCGCGCCCCCTCCGCGTGATCGGGCCACCCTCGGAGCCAAGCGGCGAACCGGGCATCGATGACCGGCCCCCGGTGGCCGGACGCATCGCCGCCGAACCCTTCAGGGAGATGGCCATCGGCGGCTTCACCGCCGTCGCGTTTCCGTCGAGCCCCGGCGGGCGCCGCTTCGGGTACTGGGTCGCCGTCGGCGATTGGCGGATCGTGTATGTGCGGCGGATGGGTTCGATGCCCGGGGAGTCGATCGACTTTCTCGTGGATCGCGGCGTGGATCTCGTCGTGGCCGGCCTGCCGCGGGCGCCCGACGGGGGTGCGATCGAAGCCTTGGCGAGCCTCGCCCCCGGACGTTGTCTCCTCACGGGCTTGGATTGCAAAGAGGACGCCTGGCTCGATTCACATGGGGAGACGCTGCCGGGGGATGCCGAACGGGCGCGGGACGGGCGGGTCTTCCCCTTGCTCGAACGGAGGGTTGCGGAAGCGGGCTGAGGCGGCTGCCGCGCGTTCACTCCCTCAGCCCGAGGCGCTCACAGCGCTTGCGGAGGGTGGTGCGGTTCATCGCCAGATCCGCGGCGAGGTGGGTCGGTTTGCCCTTGTAGCGGCGCAGCAGCTTCTTCAGCAGCGCCCTCTCCAGCCGGTCGAGCAATTCCGCATAGGTCGCTGTGCCGCCGCCCTCAAACTGGGTCTCGACCCAGGCATCGATCGCGCCGTCGATCCCGGCAGCGCCGGCGGCGACGAAGGTGCTGCTCGCCGCGGGCAGGTGCTGGGGCAAGAGATGGGTCCCGCCGCACACCGAGGCGGCATAATCGATGGCCTGACGCAGTTCCCTCACGTTCCCCGGCCAGTGCCTAGCCGCCAGTTCATCGAAGACCTCGGGCGAGAGCGTCAGGTTCCTCCCGGTCTCGCTGGCACGGAGGAAGTGTTCGGCGAGCGCCGGGATGTCGCCGCGGCGTTCGGCCAGATCGGGCAGACGGATCTCGACACCGCGCAGGCGGTAGTAGAGGTCCTCTCGGAACCCGCCCTGCCTGGCGACCTCGTGGAGTTGGAGCCGGCAGGTCGCGAGGAGCCTTGGCAAATCCGAACCCTCACGTTCCAGTTCGGCGAGCAGGTGGTTTTGAGCGGCTTTGGGGAGGAGATCGATATTCTCCAGCAGGAGGCTGCTGCATCCGCTGCGCAGCGCCGACTCGAACGTCTCCTCCCGGACCCCGCCGCACTCCATCACCGCCAGCTCGCCGCTGCCGCCTTCCCAATTGGCGTCGACGGCACGGGCGGCCAAGGTTTTGCCTGTGCCGCTGGCGCCGGTGATGAGTACAGGCATCGCGTTGGAGCAGGCGTGCGCGATCTCCCGGAACACCTTCTGCATCGGCGGGGACGAACCCACCAAGGTCTCGCGCCCCCCCGCGGTGGTGCGCTCCGCCCCCGCTTGCCCGTCGGCCTCAGGCGCGTTCAGCAGCCCGCCGAGAATGTCCTCGAAGGCGTGCAGATCGAGCGGTTTGGTCAGGTATTCGGCCACGCCGAGCCGCTTGGCGGCAATGGCGTTCTCGAGGCTGCCGTGCGCCGTGACGATCAGGACGGGCACCCCGACCCCGTCTGGGAAGGCGCGCTTCAGCACATCGAGCCCGGTGATATCCGGGAGCCCCAGGTCCAGCACCATGGCGTCTGGCATGCGGCCCCCGCTCAATGCGGAGAGCGCCTTGCTCCCCGAAGCGGCAAAGCGCGGCTTGGCCCCCAGCCGCGTCACGCTCGCACCCAGCGCCGAAGCCAGCGCGTGTTCATCTTCGACGATGAGGACATCGGGTTTGGCAGCGGTCATCGATCTAGCGCGGGATAGGGATCTGCAGGGAGACGACGGCCCCGCCTCGCTCCCGGTTCTCCACCCTTAGCGTACCCCCGTGGGCGAACGCCACTTCCGATGCAACACTCAACCCCAAGCCCATCCCCCCCTCCTTGGTCGAGAAGAAGGGCTCCGACCACCGTTCGAGGGCCTCGGCGCCGAAACCCCGGCCCTGGTCGGCGAAGCGGATGTGCCATGCGCCGTCGATCTCGGTAACCGAGATCTCCAGTTCGCCCCCGTCCGGCATCGCGTGCAGGCCATTGGTGACCAAATTGCGCACAGCCTGCGCGATGCGTGCGGCATCGACCTCCGCGCGCATCTGGCCGCGATAGCGGCGGACCAGGGTGACCCCGGCGTGTTCGGCCGCCGGCTCGGCGGCCGCGAGGCAGCGATCGAGGATCGCTGCCAAGTCCTGCTCGCGGCGCTCCGGGGGCTCCGGCCTGGCGAGAAACATCCACTGGTTGACGAGAGACTCCACCGCATCGGCCTCGCCGGCGATCGTCTGCGCCGACTCCGCACAGCGATCGCAGCCGTCGAGCAGCTGGGCGTGCAGGCGGATCGCCGCCACCGGGTTCTTGATCTCGTGGGCGAGGCCCGTCGCCATCCGCCCCAGCATTGCGGCGCGCTCCCCCTCCTCGCGCTTGGACCGCTCTTCGATCAGACGGGCATGCGTCTGGCTCAAGGCCCGCGCCAAGCTGCCGATCTCGTCGCGGCGCGCGGCCCCGGGAAACTCGGCCGGAGCCCCCTGGGTCGCCTCGAGGGCACCGACGCCGCCAGCAAGCGACACGATCGGCCGCACCAACCGGCGCGACAGGAAGGTCGCCAGCAACAGCGAGCCCCCCCAGAACACGGCGAGCGGGACGAGCGTCGACCCGCGGGCGAGCGACTCGCCGAACGAAGGCCTGGGCCGTGCGAACAGGGCGCCGGTATCGGGGGCGATCCTCAACAGCACCACCTCGCGATCGAGCCCTGCGCGCACCACTTCGCCGGGCGAGCGACGCTGTTTGTCGCCGAATGCGTCCCAGGGGCCAAAGGTCACTTCGAAGTCGAGCACCGCCGAGAGGTCGCGCGCCAACTTGTCTGAAGGTGGGAGGTGGGAACGCTTGATGAACCGGGCATTGGCGGCCGCTTGCTCCCGGAACGCCGCCCGCGAATCGGAGGTCGTACGCCAGGAGAGCCATCCCACCAATGCCAGCGAACCCGCGATCACCGCCAAGCTGAGCGGCAGGACGATCTGGGCGGAGAGGGTTTGCGGGCGCATAGGATCAGTCGGTCACATTCTGGTCGGCATCGGGGCAAAACTCGACCGGCAGTCGGACTTCCGCCCGCAGCTGGAGACAGGCTAGAACGTCGGGCATGCGAACAATTACCGCCATTTTATTCTCCGCGTCATGCGCCGCCCTCGCCCAGGAGGGACCGGTCGAGCCGGCGCCCACGACGCTCGCGCCCGTCGTCGTCACCGCCACACGCGAACCTGAACCGATCGCCGCGGTCGCGGGTTCCGTCGAGGTGATCGGTGCCCGCGAACTGCGGGAGCGAACGGCGCGCACCTTCCCCGAGATCTTCGAGGAGACACCCGGGGTGGCGGTTCAGAAGACAGCGCACGGCCAGGGCTCACCGTTCATCCGCGGGTTCACCGGATTCCGAAACCTGCTGATGATCGACGGGATCCGCCTCAACCACGCGGCATTCCGCGAGGGCCCCAACCAATATTGGGCGACGGTCGACCCGCTGATGGCGGAGAGCGTCGAACTGGTCAAAGGACAGGGATCCGTGCTCTACGGCAGCGATGCGATCGGGGGGACGGTCAACGTGTTGACGAAATCGGCCGATGTCCTCGGCCACGGCGACGGCGAGCCGTTCGCGGGCGGCGCCATGCTTTACCGCTGGGCGAGCGCCGAGCAAAGCCATACCGGGCGCGTCGAGGGCGACCTCGGCATCGGCGGCCAAACCGGCATCCATTTCGGCTACTCGGCGCGGGATTACGGCGACGTGAGGGCGGCCGGACTCGGCGAACTGCCGAAGACCGGCTACGGCGAGCACGCCTTCGACGTCAAGGTGGACCACTTCTTCTCACCCACGGTCAAGTTGACGCTCGCGTACCAACAGCACGAGCAGGACGATGTGTGGCGCACCCACAAGACGGTCTTCGGGCGTTCATGGGCAGGCACCAGCGTCGGCAGCGAACTGCAACGGGTTCTCGATCAGAAACGCCAACTCGCCTACGCACAACTCGAGGCGACCGACCTCGGGGGCGCGGTCGATGACTTCCGCGCCAGCCTGTCCTGGCACCGGCACGGGGAGGGGCGCGACCGCGTCCGCTCCGATGGGCGGCGCGACGTCCAGGGGTTCGATCTGGATTCCTACGGGGCTTGGCTGCAACTCGGGAGCGACACCGCGATCGGCCGCCTGACGTACGGTGCGAGCTACTACCAGGACCGGGGCGAGACCTTCCGACGCGACTACAACGCCGACGGCAGCTTCAAGGGGGACGCGCTCCAGGGGCCGTTCGGCGACGATGCCACCTATCATTTGTTCGGCCTGTTTCTCCAGGACAAAGCGGCGCTGACCGACCGCCTCGACCTCAGCCTCGGGGGGCGTTACACCTACGCTCGGGCAGACATCGGCACCGTCGCCGATCCCGCCACCGGACAGCCCTTCTCCATCGACGACGACTGGCACAACTTCTCGGCCAGCGGCCGCCTGCTCTGGGATGCTGCCGGCGACGGCTCGCTGAACCTCTTCACCGGGGTGGCGCAGGGGTTCCGCGCCCCGAATTTCTCTGATCTCTCGCGTCTCGACTCCGCCCGCAGCAGCGAGATCGAAACCCCTTCCCCCGGCCTCGATCCGGAGAAGTTCATCAGCTACGAGGTCGGTGCGCGCGTGACCCGCGAGCGACTGCACGGTGGCGTGTCGTTCTTCTACACGGATATCGAGGACATCATCAGCCGCACGCCCACCGGATCCATCGTCGATGGAGCCTCTGAGGTGATTAAGAAGAACGGTTCTTCTGGGTATGTCTACGGGATCGAACTCGACGCGACCTACGACCTGACCGATCGACTGCGCCTGTTCGGCAACTTCGCTTGGAACGATGGCAAGGCGGACACCTTCCCGACCTCGGCGCCGATCAGCGTCGAGGAGCACGTCAGCCGCCTCCTGCCGCCGACCGGAGTCCTCGGCTTGCGGTGGGATGCGACGGATCGCCTGTGGTTGGAGGTCAGCGGATTCGCGGCCGGCAAGCAGGACCGCATCAATACCCGCGACGCCGAGGACACGGAGCGCATCCCGCCCGGCGGGACTCCGGGGTATGCGCTCCTCAACGTCCGGGCGGGCTACCAAGCCACCGATCGCCTGCTCCTCACGGCCGCGATCGAGAACGTGACGGACGAGGAATACCGCGTTCACGGCTCCGGGCAAAACGAACCCGGCGTGGGTGTGGTTTTGGGGGCTTCGGTGGAGTTCTGACCTGTCGGCGCCTGACTCGCTAGCGATTGCCCGCTTCCTGCGGTACCCTGTGGGGATGGCTCGATTTTCAATCACCGTCGCCGGCGTCACCGGCCTCGTCGCCGCCGTGGCCGCCGGTAGCGCAGGGCTCGCGGTGCTCAGCGCGAGCCTCCCGCCGTTCGACCTGGAGCCCCGCGTGATCGACATCGCCTTCGCCGAGGCGCCTCCCCCGCTCGAACCCACTACTCCGCCCGAGCCTGAGCCTGAGGCTGAGCCTGACCCGATCACGCCGCCCGAACCAGCACCTCAGCCGGAACCAGTACCTGAGCCCGAGCCAGCACCCGAAACCGAACCGGAACCTGAGCCCGAACCGGAACCTGAGCCCGAGCCCGCGCCCGAGCCGGAGGATCAAGCGCGGCCTGCGCCTCCCCCGGTGCCAGCCAGCCCATCGAAACCCGCACCTCCTCGGGCGACGAAAGTGGAGCCCCCACCCAAGCCCGCACCGCGCACCGCACCCGCACCGGCGCGGTCGCTCGCGGTTGCGGCCAAGCCGGTGCGCCAGTCTCAACCGCGCTACCCGGCTGCCGCGCGGCGATCAGGGGCCGCCGGCACCGCGCTGGTCACCGCCCAGGTCTCCTCCTCTGGGCGGGTGACATCGGCGAGCATCGCGGCCAGCTCCGGACACTCCTCCCTCGACGCCGAAGCCGTGCGCGCCGTGCGCCGCTGGCGGTTTTCGCCCGCTCGCGATCGGTCAGGGACGGCCATCTCGAGCGCCGTGCGTGTGCCGGTGGTATTCCAGTTGCGGTGACGGCCACGGGGCCGCTCTGCAGACGAGCCTCCGCGAAAATCACCGCTCCCCGGGCACGACCTTGACGCAGACCTTGGGCGCAGACTCGCCGAGAAAGCGTTCCGCGGCCTCGGTCACGGCGTCGCGCCCCAGGGATTGCAGCCGCTCCAGATGGCGGCTGTCGTGGCCGTATCCCAGTCCGTAGAGAACGTCGAGGGCGGCGCCTTGGGCGCGGGCGGAAGGACTTTGTTTCTCGAGGCAATGGCGCCCGGCGAGCACCGCCTTCGCACGGGTCAGTTCATCCTCCGTGGGGCCGTCGGTGGCAAGCTTCGCCAGTTCGGCGAGCAACTCCGCAAGCACGTCTTCGGCGACGTCGGGACGGGTGCCGGCGTAGAGAGTCAACGCCCCCGGGGCGAGGCCAACCAGTTGCGTCGCGCCGGTGAAATAGGCGAGCCCCAGATCCTCGCGGATGCGCAGGAACAGCCGCCCGTCCATCCCGCTGCAGATCTGCTCGATCAAATCGATGGCGGCACGATCGGGCGACGCCAAACTGATGCCCGGCACCGCCACCACTGCGACCGCCTGCTCTTTGTCGCGGTGTTCGGTGCGTTCGACGGCGACCGCGGGCCAGTTCGGGACGGGTGGTTCCGGGAACGCCTTCCCGCCCTGCCGAAGATCTGCAAAACCCTGTTCGGCGAGTTCGCGGGCGCGTCCCGGATCGATGTCGCCGCAGACCGCCAGCACCCCGTTCGCCGCAGCGAGGTGCTGGTCGCGGAACGCCTTGAGCGCCCCGGGATCCAGCGCCGCGACGGAGCTCGCGTCTCCGATGCGGCTCAAGGCATAGGCGTGGTCCCCGAACAGAGCCCGCTTCACGGCGCGAAACGCCGCCCCGGTCGGCCGCGCTTCGTCTTCCTCGATCGCCGCGAGCTGCGCCTGCCGCTCGCGGGCGACCGCCGCCTCAGGAAGGGAAGCGGCTTTGAGCACATCGGCCGCGATCTCGAACACCGTCGCCGCATCCTCGGCCAGTAGAGCCGCGTTGAGGTAGAGGCTGTTGTTGCCGCCACCGGCGGAGATGCTCCCGCCGCGGCCCTCCACCGCGCTGGCAATCTCGGCGGCATCGCGGGTGTCCGTCCCCTGCAGGAGGCAGGAGGCCAACAGCGCGGTGGCACCGGCGCGCCCCCCGGTCTCGGCGAGCAGACCGGCGCGGAACGCGGCGCTCACCGCCAGCAGAGGCAGGCGCTTGTCCTGCTCGACGACCACCTGCAAGCCATTCGCCATCTGGAACTGCTCGACCCCGGATGCCGCCGTCGGCACGAAGACCGCCGGGGCGGCGGACGGCGCCCGCTGCCCCACCTCGACGACGCTCAGGCCGGTGTCGACGAGATGTTCGCGCGCGGCGTCGAGCACCTGGCCGGCATCGATGGTGGCGAGGCGCCGGAGGTAGATCGCCGAAAAATCGATATCGCCGGCGTTGAGCCAACCGCTGCCGATATCGGCGGCCTGCCCACTCGCGGTCACCAGCGCCCCCAACTGCCCCATCAGAGCGGTCTTGCGCGCCTTCTCGACCTCCTCTTCGGCGATGCCTTCGTCGAGCACCCGGGCGAGGGTGTCCCGCACCGCCGACTCAGCCTCCACACGTTTGGCCGGGTCGACATCGGCGCCGATCGCGAACAGGCCCCCGGCGAGCGGAGTGTAGGAATAGGCGTCGATGTGATGCACCAGCCCGAGGTGCTCGCGGACTTCGCGGTGCAGGCGAGAACTCCGACCGTCGCCCAAGATACAGGCGAGGACGTCCAAGGCGGCGGCGTGAGGGTGGGTCAGGCCCGGGGCGCGCCACGCCATGCTCAGTTTGGTCACCGGGGTGGCGAACTCCTTGAAACGCTCGCGTCGGGCGAGTTGGGCGGGCTCCTCCGGAACGTAGACGGGCGCCAGGGGGCGCCTGGGCAACGCCGCGAAAAATTGCTCGAACTGCTCGCGCACCCGGCGGGCTTCGATGTCGCCGACCACGACGAAGAACAGGTTGTTCGGCGCGTAGCGCCCGCGGTAGTAGGCCAACACGTCCTCCCTCGTCAGTTGGTTGAAGACGTCGAGATAACCGATCACCGGGACACCGTAGGGGTGGGCGCGGAAGACCGTCGCGAAGGTCTCGCTGCTGGCCACCCGGTCCGGGTCGTCGCCGAGCATTGCGAATTCGCGGCGGATGACCTCCTGCTCGCGCTCGAACTCCTCAGGGGGGATCGTCGCCTTCGCGACCACCTCCATCAGGACATCGAGGCACACCCCGGCACCGGACGAGGGGCCGTCGATGTAATACACGGTGCGTTCGAATGAGGTGTACGCGTTGATGTGCCCCCCTTGCGCCGCGACCTCGGTCGCGACCGCCGATGCAGCCCGCGATTCGGTGCCTTTGAACAACATGTGCTCGAGGATATGGGAAAGGCCCGCCCCGAGCCATCGCCCCTCATGGATGCTCCCCGTCGCGCACCAGCCCTGCATCGAAACGACGGGGGCGGAAGCGTCCTCGCGCAGGATCAGCGTGGCGCCGTTGTCCAGCGTGGTGATCTCCGCCCCCAGTTTCGGCAAGGTCAGCTCGCTCATCGGCAGACGTTGCGGCGCCGCCGTTTGCTGGCGGGCAAGTACGGGGCGACGAACGCATCGGCGAAGTCGTAGCCCCCGGCGAAATCTTCCCGCCGGTCGGTGTCGCTGCGCCCGAAAGCGCCGCTCTCGATCAGGTTGAAGACGATCTCCCCGACGTCTTCGCAGCGCCGGATCCCCCACTCCTCCAAGACGGTGATGGCCATGGGGCCGAACTGGCGCAGCGCCAACTGGCGGAACGCATCGAGGAGTTCCGGCCCGCTGACATGTCGGTCGCCCCCGTCGCCGTCACGCCGAGCGACCTCCAAGGCTTCGCCCAGCACCACGCGGAGGAAGTGATAAGCTTCGGCGGCGTAGCGGGGATCGCTCTCGACCGAAGCGGCGACCGCTTGAGAAAACTCAACCATCGTAGTCGCCCTCCGTTGGCACCGCGGTGGCCGCGGCCGCGGCACGGGCACGGTAGTATTTGTGCCCCGCCCCGAGCAGGAGCGTGACCAAGACACCGATCACGATCGCTCGTTCTTTGACCGTCAGGTTTCGCATCGCCCTCCCCATACGCTCAGCGGTATTCTTTGTCGAGCGCATCGAGCGCCTGCGAGAGGGGATCGCTCCGGGGGGGCGGCGGCCGTTCGAGTTCGCGCAGCGCCGCCTTGTAGTCTTCGAAGGCACCGCTCAGGTGACGGGTGCCGGTCGCGAGATGGTAGTGGAGGTAGTCGGTGGCATCGGCCGCCGCCCGCGCGATCTGGATCCGCTGGGCGGCCAGCTCGGCGAACCGGGAGTCCAGCCCCTTCGTCTTGCCCTCGCGCAGCTGCACGACGATGGCGCGATACTCGTGGATGATCGGCCGATGCAGTGGGAAGGCCCGGTAGCTGAGCTGGATCAGCGCAGCTTCGATCGCGTCCAGGTGGCGCCCGAAGTTTTCCCGCCCCTGAAACTTCCGGTATTCCGACAGGTCGTAGGTCTTCCACTCCTCGCGGACGGGCATCTCGGGGCCTCCGGAGGGCGCCCCCTCTGCCGTTTCGCGCGGCTTGCGCGAGCGGAAGATCTGCCAGAGGCGGCGGCGCTCGCTTTCGGCCGCGGACTCATCGAGATCGGGGTCGGGGCCTGCCGAAGGCTCGGAGCTGGCGGTGGTGACGCGTTCGAGCAGCCGCCTTTGCAGACACGCCCCCAATGCTTCCTCGGTGGCGGCGGGGCTGAGGACGTTCTTCACCGTCGGCTGTGCCATCTCCGCCATCTCCAAAGCCCACCACTTCTCGATCGCCGTCGGGGAATCGCCGGCGCCAGGGAAATGCTTGGCGATCAGGTCGATGCCGCGGCCCTCGAAGTGCGCGAGATCTGCCAGCATGGATTGGATCCGCAGCGGGCCGTCGGGGTGCTTGGTGGCGAGCGCGTTCAGCAGGCCGCCGCACGAGGCGCGGTAGATGGACTCCGACACCGAATCCATCGGCCCCGGATCCGCGGCGAGCAGCTCGCTGACGCCCAGCACTTTCCCGGATCGATAGATCGCGGCGAAGGTCTCGCCGGATCGGTCTTGGCGGCGGCTGGCGACGGACTCGATGACGCCGGTCCGGAGCCAGTCGGGGACGCTCGCCCGCTTGGCTGCCTCGAGATCCCGGGGGTCGATGCCGCGCAGCGTCATCTCCGCCAGCAGAAGAGAGAGGATCTCCTCGCGCATCGCTTCGCGCGTGAAGGTGTCTCCGAGCCGCACTCGGGACCGCAGGTGGAAGGCACCGTTGGCGACCACCACATCGGAGACGACCGGCCGGCGGCCGTGGAGGTCGGTGGTGCGACCACTGACGTTGATCAGGATCTCGATGCGCCAACGGTCGTCGTCGGGCAGGCGCAAGCCGAGGATGTCATAGAGTTCGCCTTTGACCTGCTCGGCGAAAGCACAAAACACGCTGCGCACCGAGCCGTCGTCGCCGATGACGACGAACTGCTTCGAGACGCTGCGGCTGATCCGCGAGGCCTCCCCAGCGGCTGGGGCCGCCTCGACCTCGCGTAGCTCCCAAGGGGCTGGCGGCGCCTCCTGGGCGGTGGCAGACCAAGCCGAGAGCCACGCGAGCACCGTGGCGGTCAATGCGGGGGGCGGATGCGCACTCATGGCTGGTCGGCGGCATTTCCCTCGGGGATCAATTGCAGGCTGCCATCTTCAAACTGAATATCGGAGGCCAGATTGATCAACTCCGTTTCTGGGGCGCACGCCGCTGCGGCATGCTCGAGCCCTTCGCGCACCAGGCGCAGCGCCCCGGCCGGAACCGGCAATCGGCCGAATTTGCCGCCCCGGACGGAAACCCGTAACCCGCCTTCGCCGGCCTCGAGTCGAAGCTTGGCCGAAACGGTCGCCGGCAGCCCCAGCACTTCGCGCTCGATGATGACCGTCGGGCCGGATGCCTGCAAGTCGATCCACAGGCCCCGAAATTCACTGAAGGCCTCGAACCCGTCCGACTCGCGCACGCGGAGCGCTGCGGCGAGGTGGCGGTTGAGCTCCGCCTCCGTGCAGCGGAATCGGCGCCCCTCCGTCAGCGCCCGCGTGGCCTCGTCCAGGAAGTCCCGGCCGCCCGCCGAGGGGGCCGGCCTTCGGCCATCGATCCCGTCCAAGGGCTCCCCGTAGAACACGAGCCCGACGATCGCAGCCAGCACCAAAGGCACGAAAGCCATCGCGCCACCCACCAGCTGCTTGATCGCTCTGCCCATCAGGTCGATGCCTTGGCCTGCTTGCCACCGCCCTTGGAGTCACCGGATTTCTTGGCGCCGCCCGGCTTTTTCTCTTTCTTCGAATCGCCTCCGGAAGACGCCTTCTCCGAATCGGCTTTGGCCGACGCTTTGTAGGAATCGCTACGGTAGTCCGTCTCGTAGAAGCCAGATCCCTTGAAGATGATCCCAGCGCCGGTGCCGAGCAGGCGCTCGACCTTGCCGCCACAGGTCTTGTCCGGACATTTGGTCAACTTCTTGTCCTTCATGGACTGAAAGATCTCGAAGGTCCGGTCGCACTTCTGGCAGTGGTAGTCGTAGGTGGGCATTCGTGGTCGATGGGACGTAGGGAATCTGAGGTCGCGGGGCGACCGCGCGCCATCCTCGGCGCGCGGGGAAGACCAACCGCCAGAGGTCGAATGGTTGCAGCCCTTCCGCAAGCCAAGAAATCGCCGACGACGAAGTCCCGCACGGGCGTCTCGACCTGGGAGTCCTCCAGGGGCGAATCGCCGCCCCCCATGGGCGATCGGCCTTGGAGTCACTTGACCGTGAAGGATCGCTGCCCTTATTTTCAAAGATTCCCAAAGCATTCCCACATCTGTGAATTCAACCCGATATCCTCTGACATTGATCGCGGTGGCGGCCGCGGTTTCGCTCGGCGCTTGTGCCGGATCGCGACCGCCCGGCGACCTCGGCGGCAACGAGGGGCGCACCGTCTACCTCGACGGGCTGCGGCCCGACGGCCGGCCGCCCTACGGGGCGACCCCACAGCGGGGCGCCGTCGACTCGGTGTCGTATTGGGATGGGAGTGCGGCTAGCGGCCCGCCCTCCATCCGCATCAACCTGCGGGATCAAAAGGCGCGCTTTTACAAGGGGGATACCTTGGTCGGCGTCTCGCAGATTTCGTCGGGCCGGGAGAGCCACCCCACCCCGGCGGGGCAATACACGATCTTGCAGAAGAACGCCGATCACGTCTCCAACCTCTACGGGGTGTGGAAGACCGCGGACGGCACCGTGATCAACGACGACGTCGACATCCGCAAGCAGCCGACCCCTCCCCCGGGCGCACGCTTCGAGGGAGCCCCGATGCCGAACTTCATGCGCTTGACCAACACCGGGGTCGGCATGCATGCCGGCTACCTCCCGGGTTTCCCCGCCTCTCACGGCTGCATCCGCATGCCTGAGTTCATGTCCCAGCACTTTTTCGACAACGTTTCGCTCGGCACACCGGTGACGGTCGAGTGAGCACAGCCCCCACACACACGCGCCGCGGATCGCGCCGCGATCGAGGCCGAAAACTTCCCCCCCTCCGCCCCCCCGCCTGACTCTATGACGACCGTCTCTGCCTCGCAGTCGCTCCGGATCGCCTTCAGGAGCGATCGCCCGGTCGATGCCGCTGCTGGGGAGGGGGTCGTTCCGGTGGCGGTCCCCCTGCTGGCTGGCGATGCGAACTGGACGCTGCTCGAAGGCGGCGAACTGAGGGAGGAAGGAGCGTTCCAGATCATCGAAACCCCCACCCGCATCGCGGGAATCGTGACGGCCGACATCGACGGCTCGCTCGAGCCGCCTTCGTTCGCGATCTACCGCGAACTGTTGGAAGTCCTCGGCGGGCGCCAGTTGCATCGGGCGTGGAACTACGTGCCGGCCATCAACGCGGACCACGGTTCGCTGGAGAACTATCGGGCGTTCAACATCGGGCGTCACCGGGCGTTCGAGGACCGGTTCGGCTCGCGCTGCTCGGCGCGGATGGCTCCCGCGTCGGCGGTCGGCGTCGCCGGAGACCGGCTGGTCGTGGCTTTCCTGGGCGGGGGTGACCGGATCGACAACGTCGAGAATCCGGAACAGATCCCCGCCTACCGTTACCCTGCCGAACATGGCCCCAAGTCGCCGAGCTTCACGCGCGGGGCGTTCGGCGTGATCGACGGCACGCCGACCGGATTTGTCTCGGGGACCTCTTCGATCAAAGACCACCGGAGCATCGGCACCGATCTCGGCACGCAATTCTCGACCACCATCGACAATATCCGCATCGTCTGCGAGCGGCTCGGCTTCGCCGGAGCCCTCGGTGCCCCTGAAGTCGAATGTGACTACAACTTCTATCTGCGCCGTCCGGATGACCTCGGCGCCGCACGCGAGCTCTTCCGCGGCGTGGTCGGCGACACGGGTGTCCGGCGCACCCGCTTCCTCCTCGCCGACATCTGTCGCGCCGAGCTTCTGCTCGAGATCGAGGCGATCTTCCACCGCCGATGAGCGCTGCGGGCGGTGCCCGGTCGGCCATTGTTCAATCGACGTCCAGCTCGGGCTTGAAGTCCGCCGCGTGGTAGGAACTGCGCACCAGCGGGCCGGACGCCACGTGCCGAAAACCCTTCGCTTCGGCGATCTCCTTCAGCCGCGCAAACTGGTCGGGGTGGATGTAGTCGACGACCGGCAGGTGGTTGGCCGAGGGGCGCAGGTATTGGCCGAGGGTCAGCACCGTCACACGGTGATCGAGCAGGTGGTCCATCGCCCGCAACACCTCCTCCTCCGTCTCGCCCAACCCGAGCATCAGACCGCTCTTCGTCGCCACCTTGACGCCGCGGGCGTCGGCGATCTCCTTGGCGCGCCGCAGGACTTCCAGCGAGCGCGTGTATCTGGCGCGCGAGCGCACCAATGGGGTCAGGCGCTCGACGGTCTCCAAATTGTGATTGAAGATGTGGGGCTCACCGGTCATGCAGACTTCCAGCGCATCGTCCTTGCCGTTGAAGTCGGGGACGAGGATCTCGATCACGATCCCGGGGCAGGCTTCGCGGACAGCCTCGATGGTCTCTGCGAAGTGCTTCGCCCCGCCGTCGGCGACGTCGTCGCGGGCGACGGCGGTGATGACGACATGCTTCAGCCCGAGGCGCCGGGTCGCTTCGGCCACCCTCTGGGGTTCGTCGGCCTCGAGGGCGAACGGCTTCGCCGTCTTCACCGCGCAGAAGCCGCAGGCGCGGGTGCAGCGGTCGCCGGCGATCATGAAGGTCGCGGTGCCGCCGCTCCAGCACTCCCAGCGGTTCGGGCACTCGGCGCTCTCGCAGACCGTGTGCAGGCGGAGGTCATCGATCATCCCCTTTGTCGACCAGAACACAGGGTCGCTGGGGAGGCGGACCTTGATCCACTCCGGTTTGCGTTCGCGGTGCAACGCGCTGTCGATTTTGCAACTCACGGCGGCACTCTAGCGAGCCGACGCCACGCCGCAAGAGGGTGCGGGTTGCTTCCGCAACAGCGGCTGCGATACTCCCCCCGATGTCACCCAAACCATCGCTGCTCGGCCTCGACCGCCCCGGACTGGAGGCGGTGATGGAGGAGTTCGGGCAACCCCGCTACCGTGCCGGGCAGGTGCTCGACTGGCTCTACGCCAAGCGCGCACCGGAGTTTCGGGCGATGTCCAACCTGCCCTCGGCGCTCCGCAGCCAGCTCGAGGAGCGCTTCGTCCTCTCCCCGCTCCGATCGGACGGCGACGTCCACTCCGGCGACACCACCCGGAAATACCTGTTCCGGCTGCACGACGGGCGCTATGTCGAAAGCGTCCTCATCCCCGCCTCACCCGCGCGCTACGGTGAGCGTTCAAGCCGCCATACGCTCTGTGTGTCGAGCCAGGTGGGCTGCGCCTATGGCTGCAAGTTTTGCGCCAGCGGGCTCGACGGCTTCAGCCGCAACCTCGACGCCGCCGAGATCGTCGGCCAGCTGTTGGCGGTCGAAGCAGCTTCCGGGAAACGGGTGAACAACCTCGTTTTCATGGGCATGGGTGAACCATTGGCGAACCTGGCCAACCTGAGCCGCGCCATCACCATCTTGAACGCCTCCTGGGGCGTCGGCATCGGGGCGCGGAACATCACGGTTTCGACCAGCGGATTGGCCCCGCAGATTCGGGCGTTGGCAGATTTGCCCTTGCAGATCCGCTTGGCCATCTCGCTCCACGGCGCCAGCGACGAGGTGCGCGAGCGCATCATGCCGGTCAATCGCAAGTATCCGCTCGATGTGCTCTTCGACGCGGTGCGCTACTACAACGCGCGGAAGAAGCAGAAGGTCACTTTCGAATACATCTTGATCGACGGCGTCAACGCGAGCACCGAGCAGGCCGAGCAACTGGCCAAGCGGGCGTCGTCGCTCAACGCCAAAGTGAACCTGATCCCATACAACACCGTCGAGGGGCTCCCGTGGAGCCGGCCGGACGAGCCCGGCCAGGAGGCCTTCCTCGACATCCTCGTCCGCCGCGGGGTGCAAGCGACCCTGCGGCGCGAGAAGGGGCACGACATCGCCGCCGCCTGCGGCCAGCTGCGTCTGCGCAAGGAGCGCGAGGCGGGCGCACTAGGAGCCTGTCGGACTTAGGACTTTCGAGCCCGAACGTTTTAGAATTTCGATCCAAATGGTCACGATGATGAGGAGTTGATCGAGATCAGCGACGAGACAGCGGGGCGATTTGGGCAAATTGTAAATCGATTCGCGCCGGAACGGGTAAGTCCGACAGGCTCCTAGGGAGTGTTTGAATACCTCTCGCGGACGCCCAAGGTCTGGTGCACGAAGGCCGCCGGCACGGGGTTGGTGAACCAGGTTCCCCGCAAGGCGGGAGCCAGATGCCAGCGGGTCAACGGGTCAACCCCCAGCAGCGCTTCGGCGTCCTCCGCGACCTGCGCAGCTGCGACGGCACCGCGGTAGAGAGCCACCGCCTGTCCGCGGCGGTCGAGGAGCAGCGCCAGGGGCACCCCCGGCGCCGGCGTGCGGTCGAAACTGGCCCCGGCCCAGCGCCACAGCGCCTCCAACCAGCCGGCCTCGGCGAACCCCCAGGGTCCGTCGAACCCGAGCTGCTCGGTCAGAGCGTAGGCCATCCCCGCCCCGTCGATCCCGTCGACCGAAAGCGCCAGAAGCGTGATGCCGGCTTGGCCGAGTGTGGCGCGATCACGCTGCAAACTCTCCAGTTCGGCTCGGCATCGCCCGCAACCGGCGCTCCAGAGCAGCAACAGCTGCGCCTTGCCGTCGGGGCGCACGATCGCCCGCTGCGCCGCTCGGTCGCGATAGACGATGGGCGGGATGGGCAAGGCGGCGGGGAACCAGACCCGCCCCGCGACGCCGCCCGCTGCGGTGGGCAAGGGGCCGGACTCTGGGATCTCGACGGGCGCGGGATGGGCGGCTGGAAGCGCCCTCCCCAACCCCTCTCTCAGGAGGAACCTCCCCGGGGCCGCCACCCCCACAAACCGCTCCCGGACACCGCCCGGCCAGCGCACCGAGACGCTCTCGACCGTCGAGGCGGAACCGATCCCGAAGTGCGCCCGCCGACTGCTCTGCGAGAGGAACAACTCGCCGGCGCGGATCGTCCGGCGCATCGGCGCCTGCCCCGCGATCCCCAGTTCGACCACGGCGCCGACGGCGTCGCGGTTGCAGCGGGTTCCCTCCAGTTCGAACACCAGCCCCCCACCTCCCCCGCCCCGGTTCAGCATCAGGCGCAACCGGGGGGCGGTGCGGTTGCGAAGCCAGAGGTCGACGTCGCCGTCGCAGTCCCAATCGCAGAACGCGATCGCCCGGGCGTCGTCGGGAAAATCCAGCCCGCTCACCCCGGAGATGTCGATAAACCGCCGGGCTCCGTCCGGGGCATTGAGGAAGACCCCGTTGCGTTCGTAGCCGCTCCAAGACTCGCCGGCTCGGACGGCCGCCATCAGCTCTGCCCATCCGCGGGCGTAGGGTTCCATCGCCCCTCGATCCCCCGTTGCCCCGGGGCTCGGCGACACGACCTGCCGCCAGAAAAAGCTTCACCAGTCGTCGGGGGTTGCGAACCCGGATAGGTAGCCGTTGGCGACCACCAGATCCTCCCAACCGTCGTTGTCGAGGTCGGCGAAGCCGCTGCTCCAGGCCCAGCGACCCATGGCAGCTCCGGCGGCGCCCTCGATCTCGCGGAAGCCGTCGTCCCCGCCGGCGAACAGCGAATTGCCAGCCGCCATGCGCTGCAGCGCTCCCCGGTCACCCGCCGGCGCGAAGCGCGCCAGGCCGGCGAGGCGCGAACCGGCCGCCGAGTACATGTTCCCCACATACAGGTCCGGACGGCCGTCCCGATCGTAGTCGCCCCAGGCGACCGACATCCCCGCCGCCACATCCTCGCACCCCGCCTGGGCGGCGATCTCCACGAAACTCCCGCCGTCGTTTCGGTAGAGGCAGTTCTTGCCGAAATCGTTGGCGACATAGAGGTCGGGGTCGCCGTCCAGATCGTAGTCTTCCCATGCTGCCGCGAAACTCCAGCGGTCGTTGTGGTGCCCGAGGCCTACCGACTCCGTCACATCCGCGAAGCGGAACCCGCCGCGGTTCTCGAGCAACACGTTGCGCCCGCCGTTCTTCGCGTCGTGGAAAGGGACCGGGGAGCGGCTGTCGAACCCGCGGCCACCAGACGCGTCATCACCTTCGCCGTAGAGGCAGACGTAGAGGTCGAGATCGCCGTCGAGATCGTAGTCGGCGGCGCTCAAGCCGAACGGGTACTGCGCGCCGGGGAAGCCGCCGCGGAGGGTGAAGACACCCGTTCCGTCGTTCTCCGCGACGGCGATCATCGCGACGGTCGCCGCGACCAGGTCCGGGTCGCCGTCGTTGTCGAGGTCGGTCAACAGCGCCGCCCGCGTGTCCTCGTACCAGTCGAGCCCAGCGCGTTCGGAGACATCTCGGAGCGTGCCGTCGTCCCGTTGCAGGTAAAGCCGGTTCGGCAGGCTTCCGCCATCGGCGACAAACAGATCCTCGCGCCCGTCGCCATCGACATCGGCGACCGCGATGCCGTGATGCCCGGTCAGCGCCAAGTCGCCGAAGCGGGTCACCTCTCCAGCCCAATCGGCGATCCCCCTCCCCTGCTGCGCCACCGCCAGCGCATCGCCGGCCAAGACGGCTGCGGTCGCTTCGGCAAAGAGTGCGCCCCCTTCGATCGCGCTCTCCTCGCCCGCTCGGGCGACGAGGCGCGCAAGCCGCCAATCGTCGCCTCCCCCCACGAAGCTCGCGAGCCAGCGGGCGACGGCGAACCGCCCTTCCCGGCGGTGCTCCGAGCGGATCGCGAGGTCGAAACCGGCTTCCGTCGACGAGAAGCCGACGACCTTCAACTTGGCGCCCGCATCCAGATTCAAGCTCTGCGCCCGATCCCCGCGCCCCGTGGCGGCGACCGCTCGCGGGCGGATTTCGGCGCGCCAACGCAGGCGCCCGGTGCGGAGCCAATCGGGGTGCAACTGCGCCGGATTCTCGACGAACCCTTCAGCCAGAACCGACCGCTCCCCGTCGACGTAGCGCCGCAGCAACTGCAGGCCGAGATCGCTCAGGCGCTCGCTGTCCCAGCTGTCTTGCTGGGGGGCTTCCCGGCTCGGGAGCGATGTCTGCTCGGATCGCCCGGCGGTTGCCGGGAGCCGGTCCCCTCGCGGCAGGCGTCGGATCCGCAGCGGCACGAGGTCGCTGGCGGTGGGGCGCGCTTCCGCGGCACCGGGGGCGACCGGGGTTCCGGCATCGGGGTCACCCGCTTCGCGGCACCCTGCCGCGGGCGCCAGCGCCACGGCCAGGGCGAGCGCTGGCCAACGCCCGCTCACAGCTCCGGCGCCTCCCATTGTGGGATCCCGCCGGCCGCCTCCTGCTGTCGATACCACTCGTGGAAGGGGCGCGTCGGCGACATCGGCGCCTCCTCATTCACCATCAGTGGGCGGGCTTCTTTCCAGAACGCCTCGTAGGCCGCCCGCATCTCGGCGACGACCTGCGGCCGCTCGGCGGCGATATCGTGCGATTGCC
>JAUIGD010000507.1 GCA_030430255.1 Verrucomicrobiia bacterium | reverse complement strand
CCAGCTCCGGAACATCGATGTCCCCTCCGCCGATCTCTCCGGCACCCGGGTCATGGCGACCAAACCGATCGGGGTTTTCGGTGGACACCGCTTCGCCCTCGCCCCCGACGCCAACAACTTCTTCGCCGACCATATGGTCGAGCAGATCCTCCCGCTGAACGCTTGGGGCTTCGAATACATCGCCACCCCGCTAGCCACCCGCGCCAGCCACGACCTGCGGGTGCTCGCGGCCCAGAACGGCACCTTCGTCGAGATCGTGCCCGCGTTCGGCCCGACCCTGAGCAAGACCATCGACGCCGGCGAGACCTGGGAGGTCGAGTTGACGACCGGCGCGGTCGTGCGCGCCGAGTTCCCGATCCAGGTGAGCCAGATCTCGCGCTCCGCCGATTCCGACGGCCTCACCGACGCCGACCCATTCATGGTTTCGCTCCAGCCGACGGTCGCATGGATGAACCGCTACACGATCTGCAAGCCGACGAACGCGGACTTCCCCATCCAGCAGCTCGGCATCGCGATGCGCGGCTCCCAGGGAAGCGTCTCGATCAACGGGGTCTTCTACGGGTTGAACAACGTGTTCAGCAACGGTGGCGAGACCTTCGTCTGGCGAAATATCGACCTCGCCGCGATCGGCGCGAGCTGCATCGAGATCATCAGCGACAACCCTTTCGCACTCGTCCAGTACGGGTATGATGAATTCGAAGGCTACGGCCATACCGGCGGCATGGCTTGGTCCGATGTGCCGCCTGAAGTCGTCACGCCGCTGCAGATCACCCACCGCTGCGAAGAGTTGAACGCCCAGGGCAGTTGCGTGTTCCCCGCCCCCGATGTCATCGCCCTATCCCAGTGGTCGGACAATTGCGTGCCCAACAGCTTGCTCTCGGTTCGCCAGCTACCGCCTCCCGGCACCCTGCTCACAGGCCCCGGCGAACACATCGTCACCGTCGAAGTCGTCGACACGATCTACGGCGGGACGGGCATCGGCCAGACCGTCATCACCATCCTGCCACCGTGGGAGGAAGAGTTTTTCCCGATCGGCACGGATCCGGCGGACCTCGACCCCTTCGCGGATCCCGATTGCGATGGTGTCATCAACCTCATCGAAAAGGTCAACGGCACCGACCCTCTCGACCCCGACCACGACCCCGGGTTCGACATCGCGTGGGAGGAGGACAGCGCCACCGGAAACACCTACTCCCGTTTCCGCCTGCGCCGCCCGATCTACCCCAATGGCGACTCCGTACAGATCATGCGCTCGACCTCCCTCCCCAACGGCTTCAGCCCCGTCACCGGCTCGGAACTCCAAGAGTTGACCGCACTCCGGCAACTGGTAGGAGGGGGCGAGTTCATCGAGTACCACTATCGGATTCTCCACGGCCCCCTACAGCCCCAGCCGCGGGCCTTCTACAAAATCGAATTCGATGACAACTGACGGCTTCCTGGCCAAGGAGGTGGCGGAACCGTAACCACACAGCTTTCGCAATCGGCTCGGATGCCGCCGAAACTCGTTTCCCAAGATGGAAACGAATGACAATCGCCGGGAGGGGCTCGGAGCTTCCGCGGCAGACCCGATACAACCGCTACGCGAAGTCGGCACCATGGAGAAAACGCAATACTGGACCTTCGACGAAATCGAAGATGCGATTCGCGAGGCAAACCAGCTGGGAATTGACCCGCAGCGGCTCTTTGGCACTTCAGTCGGCGGCAGCGACCTCGCGATCTAGCCCGGATCGATCACCAAGCTCCGAGCTACGGCTTGCCCTCGTTGATGCTGAGGGTGTTGGCGTTGGGATCGGCTCGGGCAGGGTGTTCACCCAGCCGCAGCGCCGATCCCTGCCGCCGCCTACTCAGCCTCAACGACTGGCGGCACCTCGTCTGCGGATGTGGTGATCGATCCGGGCTAGGGCGTGTTTGCAAACGAATCGCGAGTGCCACAGCGCGAGGTTCTCCGCCGCAGTCCCGGCGGGGCGAGGCAGCGGGTGAACACCCGCGGCCGCGCCACGACGCAGCGTACGGTGGACTGATCCGCCGAGCGGCGACCCGATCCCGGCGGAGCGGCGGAGCCGCCCACTTATTCCTTCCTCAAGACTTGGCGCCGCGGGTATCCAATCACTCCCGACTCCCGACTCCCAACTCCCAACTCCCAACTCCCAACTCCCAACTCCCAACTCCCAACTCCCGACTCCCGACTCCCGAGGATTCTGTGGGACTTGGGACTCCCGAGCCCAGACGTTTTCGAATTTCGAATATCAATCCAACTCGACACGATGGTGAGGAGTTGATCGAGATCAGCGACGAGTCAGCGGGGCGATTTGGGCAAACTCTAAAACGATTCCTGCCGGAACGGTCAAGTCCGACAGGCTCCTCGTTCAGGGCGATCACCGGCCTGCGCCCCAGCACAAAGGAAGCACCACGCCGCCGTCGCGACCAGCGCCAGCGCGGTTCGGCCGCTCTCGTTCGGCCACCATCGTCCCTCGCCGTTCAACCCGCACCAGATGGCCAGGTTGGGTTGCACCCAGATCGCGATCGCTAGGGAGAGTATCCCCGCCACACGACAGGCGGAACCGATCTTGCACAACATCGCGAGAACCGACCCGAGCAGGCCGCTCGCCAAGGCGAGAAGGGGCAGCGAGGCGTCCGCGAACTGCAGCCAATCTTTCGCGCGGGCATCCGTCGCGACATCAGCCCACGCGTCCGCCACCGCACCGAAATGGCGCCAGATCCCGACCATCATCAAGGTCAGAGCGGTGAGGGAAAGAATCTTCAACAGAGACACCGTTCAGCGTATCGCCCCCTTGCTCCGGGCCAAGCAGAACTGATCGCCCCCCTGGCGCAGCAAAGCAGCACGAACGCTCGCAGCCACCGATCCTCAGCATAACGCGCCTAGCCCGAATCGATCACCAAGCTCCGGGCTGCGGCTCGCCCTCGTTGACGCTGAGGGTGTTGCCGTTGGGAACGGCTCGGGCAGGGTGTTTACCCAGCCGCTTCGCCGATCCCTGCCGCCGCCTACTCAGCGTCAACGAATGGCAGCGCCTCGCCTGCGGATGTGGTGATCGATCCGGGCTAGGCAGAACGAGCACCTCCATGCGGATCATGCGTTCCCTCCTCTGGAGTCGGTCGAGCGGGAAATGGAGGTCATTTCAAACCGCGCAAGGCTCCGGCGCCTGACGCCCCCACATCGGCGCGCGTCGAGATGGGTGTGGTTTTGAAAAAAAGAATTGACGAATGATTAAATATTTGGAATGTTTAATTATTAAGCTTGGCGGGAGGTTCTGTCAGCGGCTCACTTAACCGGAAGAGAGGATGAATGGAGGAATTATTTCGTGGAGATGGTTTGGCGTGATTGCCATCGTGCAACAGGCGCTGAGCCCGATCGCAACAGAGGCCTACGAGGCAACCATCGCGCTACCCGATCCAGGTGGAGCCGCCACCAGCCCGGATGCGTCGGACGACCCGAACATTTCCGTCGCCACGGGCAACGCATTGCTGGACGTCGACATCGATACCGTCAACGCCGGCACTGTCGCCTCAGGCAATTGGGGAGGCTCAGCGACAGGGGGCGCAAGCTCGGAGCTACTCAACATCCTCCCCGGCCAGCCCGCCGTTGCTGAACTCGACCTCAACAGCCAGACACGCATCGGTCCGAGCGGCATCCACTTCGATTCGATCAGTTCGAGCGCCGGGGTGGTCGGGAGCTTGCTCGCCGCACTCGACCTCGACCAACTCGTCACCGCCGGGCTTGTCCAGCGGTGGGAGGCGTATGTCAATCTGACTCAAGAAGGCTACACTTTAGCCCCTTCATCCACCTACTCGATCACCTTCGATCTCGTACAATCGACCTCCCTTCTCGGCGATCTTTCGCCCTCCGTCTTCAACCAGTTCAACGCGTCGGTCAACGACGCGACCAGCCTTTACGGCCACGGGAGCGAGGCGGCAGGTGTCTTGGGAATCACCGACATCGTGGGCAGCGCAGGCACG
>JAUIGD010000053.1 GCA_030430255.1 Verrucomicrobiia bacterium | reverse complement strand
TTGTCTGTCGGGTCGGTGCTGAGGTAGCCGTTGCTCGAGGGCTTGAGCGCCGTGACCAGCTGGCCGTAAAATGGGAAGGGATGCCCGAGGGCCACGGGGTCGCCGTCCGCGGTGGAAGCGTTGGTCACATTGTTTCCGACCACCTGTTCGCCGGTCGTCCGAATGTCGATCCATTCGAAAGCCGGCAGAGCGCGCGAGTCTCCGCCGACGTGCTCGGAGTCGATGACTCCGTAGTCGTTTGCGGTGGGCTCGATACTCAGCGCGGGAGCGCAATGAGGGGCAGCCACCGCGAGGGCGACGGCGGTGGTCAAAGCGGGACGGAGGGGGTTCATCTGCACCCTCTAGCCGTCGCCGACCGCGAGTTTACAACAAATCGCCGGAATCTCGCGGGTGCTGCACCCGTGCCAGCATTTCGCCCTCCCAGCGTTCCGCGTCCACAGATTCGGCCTTCTCTTTGAGGCGTTGCGTCACGCGGTGCTTGGCGACGGCCAAGGCCCCTTTCGTCATCTCCAGTTCGTCGGCGACCTCGTCGGGAGCACGGCCTTTGATCGCGGTCTGCTCGAACGCGCACCAGATGCGCGGGCTAAACTCGGGCTTGATCTTCTCGACCGCCCAAGCCAGCAACTGCCGCTGGTAGTCGAGTTCCCAGTCGTCGCTCTCGCGCGGATCGGGGACGTTCTCGATCATCTCGACCATGCGCGTCTCGTTCACGGTCATCGGGCGCTTGGCGGCTTTGCGGAAGTGGTTGCCGATCGCGTGGCGCAGCGACGTGAAGAGCCAACCTTTGAACTTCCCCTTCTGCGGGTCGTAGTCGAAGCCCTTCAGCGCCAGCGAGACCGAGCGCATCACCTCCTGGACGATGTCGGCGATATCCTCCCGGCGCAGCTCGCGCTTCTGGCAATAGGCATACATCAGCGGGGTGTAGATTTCGGCGAACTCCGCCCACGAAGCATCGTCCGCACTGTCGCGCAGGCGGAGGAGCAGGGTTTCTCGCGTGTGAAGGGGGGCGTCTGCCATTCCTGGGGGAGGAACTCAGTAGGATAGCGCAGAGACCGCTACGTCGAAAGGAGACAACCGCCCCACCCGATGCAGAACACGCTGAGCGCCGGGGGATCCGACCGGGCGGCTGCCGCGCCGCATCGTCAGCAAATCGATACGTGCGCCCAATCCGGACCGCCGGGGACGAGAAACAGTGAGTAGACGACCCCGTCGGGCGCCCGCAGCTGATAGAGCCCCTGCCCGGGCAAACTGCCTGCAAAATCCAGTGAGAAGCCAGGCACCCGCCCCGGCCCCTCGGGATGGGGTTCGACGGAGCTCAGCCGCAGGCTCAACGCAACGCCCTCGCCTCCAGGCGGTCGGACTTCGAACACCTCCCCGACCCGCCTCGAAAACTCTTCCAGCCGAAAGCCGGCCTCCGCTGGATCCCGTGCGCTTTCGGCGTCCTCACTCATGGCGCAATCAGAGTTCCATCCAGTCTGCCGAAGATCCGCGCATCGGCCGGGAACCCCTCTGCCAGCGGATCGATCTCGTAGGTGCGCGACTGATAGCCTCCGGCGACCGCGCCAAGCACCGCCGGTGCCGAGGCCTCCCTCCATGTGGACAGGTCGTCGGAGATCATCAAGCGAAACGCGTAACCCTCGGCGGCCAAGGACTCGAACCCGAAACTCCCGCCACCGTCGATCGCAGCCAACCGCGTCCCGATTTCGTCCTCCCGGCCGGCCTGCGCAGACCCGTGGAACAGCATCTCGGCGAAGGCCGTCACCCCGTCGAAGTCTGGGTCGCCCGCAGCACCCAAGGCACACAACGGAAACCCCTCGGCACGCTCCCACCAGTCCAACAGGGCGTCGCCATCCGCATCGAGACCGTCGAAGACCAATAGGTCGCGTCCGCCCGGCGCGACGCCGACCGGAGTCGGGGTCGCGGTGCCCGCCGCCACGTCGATCTTCAACAGGGCCCCCGTGCCGGACTCGAGCACGTAGAGCTGCCCGTGGCGGTCGAACTCCAAGCCGCGAGGGCCAGCGAGCCCGGAAACCACCTGCGAAACGCTGCCCGCCGGATTCCAGCGGAAGACCGCACCGAGGTCGTGCGAGGAATAGTACACCGCCTCCGAAGCGGGGTCGCAGGCTACCCCCCAGGCGCCGACCGACTGCGCGTTCGCCCACGAGGCGACCACCGCTCCGGCAACGGGGTCGATCAGGTAGAGCGTGTCGTGCCCCGAATCGGCAACCGCCACCAATCCGTCATCGGGATCGAAGTCCACCGCGTTCGGCCGCTGGAACAAGCCAGGCAGGATCGACGCCACGGCCGAGGTGGCGAGATCGACCCTCAGCAGGGCGTCGGTGGTGGAATCCAATGCGTAGAGGACACCTCCCGCGCAATCGATGTCGATCCCGTGCGGGACGCGATTGGGGTCGGGGGGCAGCACCACCCCGGCTCCCGAAGCGTTCGCGCCGTAGCCCGTCCAGCCGATGCTACCGGAGGTCGGGTCGGACCAGATGACGCGTTCGCCATCCGGATCCAGCGCCAGCCCCCATGGGTTGATGCCGGAGAGCACCGACGTCAGCTGCGGCACCGCCGAGCTGGCCGCCCGAAGCTCGAAGGCGCTCGGAGCCCCGGCCACCGCGGTCCGCCCACCGCCCGAAGCGACGTTGAACCGCACTTCTCCGAGCCCCACCCGGTCACCGCCCGCGACGATCCCCGGTTCACCGAAGTAGTTGTCCGTCACCGTCATCTCGACGTAGCGCGCCGCCACACCAGCGCCCAGCGGCACGTGCTGTGCGCTGTTCACGCCCCGGAGGTGAAGGTGGACGTTGGCGAGGCCCACCGACCCCCACGCGGGCCCGGAGAAGACCGGCCCCTGTGCGCCTCCGGAAAAGCGCAGCCTGATCGTCTTCGCAGCATTCCCCGACCGCCCGAAGCCGCCCCCGTCGTTCTGGTATTGCCAGAAGACCAGCGAGCTCAACCAAACCTCGGCGCCGAGGTCGAACACCAACACCGGCGGCGGCTTGCTCGCGTAGTAGTCACCGGCGACCCCGTTGGTGACCCATGACTGAAGGTATCCGAGGTCGAACTGATGCGTCACGCCCAGCAGCGCGGACAGCGGCGCACCGGGCCGGGCCGACAGGGGGGCGCTCAACCCGGAGCCGTCCAGCATCCCGTCCGGCGTCGCGCCGTTGAACACGTCGGCGGAGGAGGACGCTGCCAGCCATGTCGCCGGATGCACCTCCGCCGCCGCGAACGGGCTCAGCGCCCAGACGGCCAGGGGCACGAGTTTGGAGACCTTCATGCTTGCAGCGTAGGCGCGCCGCCGGGTATCGTAAAGGCGATTGGCGCCTGCAGCCGACACCACCTCACCCCTCCAATCCCGCACCCATCCATGGAACCCTTCATCGGTCAGATCATCATGTTCGGCGGCACCTTCGCCCCGCGGGGCTGGGCGCTCTGTGACGGGCAGCAGCTCGCCATCGCCTCGAACTCCGCCTTGTTCTCGATCCTCGGGACCACCTACGGCGGCGACGGGGAGACGACCTTCGGCCTGCCGGACCTGCGCGGCCGCTCGCCCATGCACGCGGGCAATGGCGCGGGTCTCTCTCCCCGCCCTTTGGGGCAGAAGGGCGGGGTCGAAAGCGTCACTCTGAACCCCTTGCAGATTCCGCCCCACACGCATTCGGCGGCATCGACCGTCGCCACGCTGACGACGCCCGGCGACCACATCCCGGCGCGTGCGAACGATGGCGAAAGCAACTTCGCCCCCACCAGTGCCGCAGATTCCACGCTCGCCGCGAGCGGCGGCGGCGGGGGCGCCCACACCAACCTGCACCCCTTCCAGTGCGTGAACTTCATCATCGCACTCGTCGGGATCTACCCGAGCCGATCCTGACAGCGGGTTCTTCAGCACCCCGCCAACCGCATCGCGCCGACGGCCCGGTGTCCGCCGCCACCATCACGCTCCGCCCCGTCGTCGATGCCGACTCGGACTTCCTGCGCCGCCTCTACTTCTCGGTGCGGGCCGACGAACCGGGCATCGGCGATCTGCCGGAAGCGACACGGGAGCTCCTGCTCGCGCAGCAGTTCGATATTCAAACCCGCGCCTACCGCGCCGCCTTCCCGTCCGGTGAATTCTCGCTAGTCCTGGTCGATGACGAACCCGCCGGCCGGCTGTCGATCGACCGCAGGACCGACGCACTGCACATCATCGACATCGCCCTCCTCCCCCGACATCGTGGGAAGGGGGTCGGCTCCGCCTTGATCCGCGAGCTCCAGGCCGATGCCGGACGAGAAGGGCGTTCCGTGACCCTCCATACCCACCCGTTCCGGGTCGATGCGGCGTTCTATCGACGGCTCGGCTTCGAAGAGGAGAGCCGCCTCGACACCGGCGAAGCCTTCCTCCGTTGGCGCCCGGCGCCCCAGGGCTGACCCCGGATCGATCGCCAAGCTGCGCCTCGCCCGCGTTGGCTCGGAGGGTGCCGGCACCGGGATCGCCTCGGGCAAGGGCTGGCGCCCTATCCGCCCCCTTCCAAGCGGTAGCCCGCGCCGAACACGGTCAGCACATGGCGCGGTGCGCGCGGGTCCGGTTCCAGCTTCGACCGCAGCTTGCCGATGTGGTTGTCCACGGTCCGCGTCGTCGGGAAGCTGCCGTAGCCCCAAACCGCATCGAGGAACTGCTCGCGCGTGACGACCCCGCCGTCGGCCTCGGCCAGCAGCCGTAGCATCGCGAACTCCTTGGGCGCGAAGTGCAACGCCCGGCGCCCGCGCCGCGCCTTCATCTCGACGAAATCGACTTCCACCCCGCCGACCCGCAGGACGTCGAGCGCCCGCGCCGCGCGGCGCTCGCCGCGCCGCAACAGCGCCCGCACCCGCGCCAGCAACTCGGCCTTCGAGAACGGCTTCGGCAAGTAGTCGTCGGCGCCGGCGTCCAACCCCTCCACCCGGTCCCCCACCCCGCCGCGCGCGGTCAGCATCAACACCGGCGCCCGCTCGCCCGCCCGGCGCAACGCCGCGCAGGCGCGGAAGCCGTCGAGCTTCGGCATCATCACGTCGAGCAAGATGAGGTCGGGCTTCTCCCTCCCCACCCGCGCCACCACCTCCTCGCCATCGGCCGCGACGATCACCCGGTAGCCCTGGCCCTCGAGCAAGTCCTGCAAGACCGTGCGCATCGCGAACTCGTCCTCGGCGATCAGCACGCGCGCATGTGGGGTTTGGTTAGGGTTTGGCATCGATCTCGATCACAAAGCGGTTGCCGCCGCCGGCCGCCGTGCCGGCGAAGGCCCGACCATCGTGCGCCTCGGCGATGCGCCGCACCAAGCTCAAACCGAGCCCCACCCCCTGCGTCTCGCGCGTCAGCTCCGAGCCGCCGCGGTGGAAGCGCTCGAACACCCGCTCGCGCTCCGACGGCCGCAGCGGCTCGCCTCCGTCCTCGACCTCGAACCGCGCCCGCCCGCGGGACCGTGCCGCCCGCAACGTGATCGCCTTGCCCGCCGGCGCGTATTTGATCGCGTTGTCGATCAGGTTGACCAGCGCCCGCCCCAGCGCCCGCGCGTCGGCGTCCGCACACAGCTCCCCAGCCGGCGGTGCCTCCACCGCGATCTCGCTCCCCCGCTTCGCCGCTGCCGGCCGCATCAGGTCGGCGGTCGCCCGCGCCAGTTCGCCGAGGTCTGCCTCCTCGAATTCGAAGCTCTCCCGCCCCTGTTCGAAGCGCGCATGGTCGAGCACGTTCTCCACCAGCGACCCCAACCGCGCGCACTCGCCGGCGATCAGCCGCGCGTAGTCGCCCCGCTTGCCGCGGTCGTCTCGCCCCTCCGCCATCTCCTCCGCCATCAGGCCGATCGCCGCCACCGGCGCTTTCAGTTCGTGCGACACGGCGGAGACGAAATTGTCCTTCATCCGCGACAGGCGCCGCTGCTTCCTAAAAGCGCGCCAAGCCGCAAACCATCCGACCAGCGCGGCAGAAGCCGCCAACCCGATGAGCCAGGTCACCGGTCTCGCGATCCGGTCCACCGCCTCCTCGAACAACGCGCTGTCCGCGTAGACGATCTCGCCGACGATCGGGGACCGGTCGTCAGCCAATCGCGCCAATCGCTTCTCCGGAGCCCAGCGCGTCGTGTTCTCGTCCGCACGCAACCCGAAGACCAGCTCGCCATCCATCCAGATCCTCACACCCAGATAGGGCGGCACCCGCTTGCCGAACTTTTGACCCAGCACCCGCTCGACGTCCGCCGCCGGCAAGATGTAGAGTTCGAAGTCATCGTTGACGCCTCTCGTCAGCGTACCGATCGCCTCCAACTCGCCCCCCTCTGACCACAGCGCCCGGCTGACCCGGAGGTGGCCGGAATCGGTATCGCCCGCGTCGCTCTGCCGCATCATGTCCGCGATGTCCACGTGGTGGTCGGCGTAGAATTCGCGGAAAGGACGCCACTCGTCCCAACGCTCGCGCCAGTGCAAAACCCGCTCGTTGGGCAAGTGCGCGAACGCCTCGTCGAGCAACACACGGTCGTATGAGGAGGGCGCCCCGAGCACTGCCTCGCACAGCCTCTCCGCCCAGCTGCGCAGCTCCTCCTCGCCCACGCCCCCTTCGGAGCCAGCCCGCAGCGCCAACCGCAAGGCGAACGGCCGCACCGGCAAGCCCGAAGCGGTCCTCCCGGACGTCAGTCCGGCAGCGGCGAGAGCGATCTCCGCCCGCGGCCGTTCGGTGTCGTCGAGCAATCGGGCGAGTTCCCCAGCGCTCGGCGACGGATCGACCGGCGGGCGAGGCGGATCGACGTAGGTGGGGATCTTCGTGTCGTAGCCGACCCAAACTCCCCCCTCCGGGGAAATGGACACCGCGTGGCCGACCTCGTGGCGATCCCCCCCCCACCCGAAGAGGCGAGGGGGAGAGGAGGAGACGAGGTCCTCGACCAGTTCTCTCGCATCGGCCTGCAGCGTATCGGTCGCGTCCGCCCGAATCTTCGCCAGCATCGCCCAACCCAACACCGCCAGCGCGAGCACCGGCAGCAGGATCAACAGCCCGCTCCAGAGAAAGCGGGGCTCTCGGTGGTGAGCCAAAGCCATCGCCCTCAGCGTCTCGGCGAACGTGGCACCACAGCCCGGCGCCCGGCCGCGCTCGATGGTCGCTGCACCGGCTGGCCGACCCGCTTCAACGCCCCCTCGATCACCACCGAATCGCCATCGACGGGGATGGGTGAGGACTCAGGCTCACTTCGTGTGCCCATCTCGATCACGAACTCATGCATGCCCCCCGCCTCGCCCCCTCCGCGGCGTACGATGACCCGCTTCGTGTGCACCGGGATTCCCTCCTTCACCCATTCTACCCTCCCCAAAGTCGGTAGCACGGCGACCTCGCTGATCCCCTCCCCGACGCTCGCGGCGTTCGCCCCGCCGAGCACCCAGCCACGCCCCGTCTTCGCCTGCTCCCAACGGGGGAAAACGGTCACCTCGATCTCGGGCGACTCCTCGCCCTCAGCGGAGCGCCACTGAAAATTCACCGTACGGGTCAACAGGGCATCCAACCGCTTGCGCACCTCATCGCTGACGGGGTCGGGGCCGGCTGCCGCGGGCAGGAACTCGACGACGTCTCCCCACTGCAGCGCTACATCCCCTTCCGGCGCGCCCGTGCGCCACCGTTCAGCGAGATCAGCCTCGATCGGCTGCTCCTCATCCAATCGCCAAATCCTCACCGAGCCCAGCTGCGGCACATACACACCGGAGAACGCAAAGACCTCCACCAAGCCGTAGGGGCACGGAGGCAAGGGCGGGCCCTCTGCCGATCCGGCATCGTAGTCGACAAATGGACGCCCATACTCCGCCCCGATGCAGCGCAGCCTCCGCGCGCGGTCGGGCGCCTGTGTCTGGGCAGTCCGGAAAAGCGTGAGATAGAGGTCGGAAGGCTCAGGGGTGCGGCGGTTCACCAGGGCCTCGTACGCCGGTCTCACCCCGGCAATCGCCGAGGCGCCCCGCGCCAGCAGCAATTCGGCGCTCTCCACCCGTTCGAGCGTCGCCGCTTTGTACAGCGCCGTCCTCCCTTCGCTGTCCAACGCGTCCAGATCCGCACCGGCATCGGCCAGCAGGCGCACGACTTGGTCGAAACGCTCGGGGTGGGTATCGACCACGCTCCCCTTGTGCGGATGGCCCGCAGCCGGGAGGGCGGCAAGCGGCGCCCACGCCCCCTCGCCGGCGCCATCCGGGTTGGCCCCCAATTCGAGAAGCAGCGCGACGTCCTCCACAGCCAGCCCGGCCACACGATTAACGAGCGGCGTGTTCCCTTCCTCATTGACGCCATCGATCGGGGTCCCCGCCTCCACGAGGAAGCGGATCAGTTCCTCGGTCGGGACGGGGAGACCGGGCCGCCTCCACGGGACGTGGTGTAGGGCATTGCCGTGTTTGCTCGAGTAGGTCGCATCCGCCCCCGCCTCGACCAAGGCCTTCACCGCGTCCAGCGCGCCCCTCTCCGCCGCCATCAGCAACGGGCTGTAGTTTCCGCTCGGTTCCCCAGAAACCGCGTTCACATCCGCCCCGGCCGCGGCCAAGGCCTTCGCCTTGGCGCCTCCGTTGGAACCGCTGAGATCCATCAATGGCGTCATGCCAATCTGGTCCCGCGCGTTCGGGTCGGCTCCCGCCGTCAACAGGGCGCCGACCGCCCCTCCGGTGGCCTCGTGGAGCGGGGTCGCTCCTCGCTCGTTCTTGCCCCCGATGTCCGCCCCGGCTGCGAGCAGCAGATCGACGATCTCTGCAGAACCGCCCCTCGCGGCGAGGTGCAGCAAGCTTTGCCCTCCATCCCCGCGGACCACCCCATCCCACTCCCCGTCGATCGGGAACCCCTTCTCCAGCAACGCCCTCACCAGCTCCGCGTTGCCCTTGGTCACCGCCGCGTGCATCGCCTGCCCGTGCAACCCCTCGCCATCGGGAACTGCGCCGCTCGCTAGCAACAATTTGCAGACTTCCGTGAACCCTTTCAGCGCGGCGACCTCCAACGGCGTGTAAAACGCGAGCGGCTTCTCATCCGCTGACGACGGCGGCGGGAGCGAGACGCTCCTCCCGGCGCCCTGCCCCTGTTTCGGGAACACCGGATCCCTCATGATCGCCGCGGTGCCGAACTGGGTATTCGGATTGGCGCCGGCATTCAGCAGCACCTTGGTGATCGCCAAGTTCCCCGTGCTGGACGCCGTGTGGAGCACGCCGTCGATCGGTTCCGCCCCCGCCTCAAGCAAACGCCCCACGACCTCGAGATGCGCCCCCGCGACCGCTCGCCCCAACGGGCAGGTCAACAACTCGCCCTGCGAGACCTTTCGATACTGAAATTGCCCGCCGCTCACGTCGGCGCCCCTCCCGAGCAGATACTCGACCAACTCCCGATCCCCATCGGCGGCCGCGCGCTCCAGCGGTGTCGCCCCATTCACCGCGACGTTCAGAAGGTCTGGGCTCTGCTCGAGCATCGCCTGCAGCTTGCTCATCGTCTCCCCCCCGCCGGCCACCAGCTCCGCCTTGTCCCCCAGCCGCGCCCGCGCCACCTCCGCGACCGCCTCTTGATCGGAGAACTCCCGCAGCACGCGGGCGAACATTTGCTCCGCCTCATCCATTTCTCCCCGCCCGCGCCGGATCTCCGCCAGCCGCAGCACCGCCGTCGCCGCATAGGCGCGTTCGGCATCGAACTGCCGCAGGATCTCGCGGTAGCCCGCCTCCGCCTTGGCGAGGTCGCGCTCGGCCTCCTCGGCGAACAACGACTCACGCAACAGCTCGGCGAGAGGCGAGTCCGCTGGAGCGCTTTCCTGCGCGCGGGCGGGGGCGATGAGGAAGGTGGCGCCGATGGCGATGGACAACGTTTTCATGGCTCTGACGGGTTGGAGATCGAATGGGTTTCTCACGGATTCACGGGAGCGCGCGCTGGGCATCTCGCGGTGTCGGTGGAAAGACGGGGCTTGGCCTCGGCGTCCGCAAAGGCTGTCCACCCCGCAAGACGACCCGGTCGCCGTCCTTCAGCCACAGCGACAACCGTCCTGCCCCCCCATCGGCAGACCGCTCGGCCCCGCCGTCTCCGGCCCTCTCGATGGAGCGGTTCGCGGGGTAGTATTGACGGTCTCCCCGCTTATCTTTGACCCCGATGTCGCGCAGCGAAACCAGGTAGCCGATGCTGAGGGTCGATGGCCGGATGTAGTAGGTTCCCGGCAAACTCCCGGGCACCTTCTGCGATCCGCCGTCCAGCTTTCTGTGCGAGTTGAGGCTCATCTCCAGTTCGAGTTCCGCGTCGCCGAGAGGCCCGTCCTCGATCCGGATCGCCACCGTGCGATGCAGGTATTCGTAGAGAAAGTCGAATCCCTTCGCCGTGAAGGCCGCCTCTCGTTCGTCCGTGGTCATCCGGAACTCCACGAAGTCCCCCCACCGCAGCGGGATGTCTGCCTCCGGGTCGGCCTTGTCCGCCAGCTCCCTCAGGTTGGCGATGAGCGGTTCGCCACGACCGCTTCGCCAAATCCGAGCCTCGACGCTGGCGAGCTGGCGCTCCCGGCTGCAGAAGCCGAAAGCCTCGAACAACGAGTATGGGCACGCCTCGTCTTCGCCCGGGAGCGGGAGAACCTCGCTGATCACCATCGCATGGTCGGATAGCGCGACGCGCAGCACCCCCGCCCGCTTCTCCTCGTCGAGGTAGATCGGGCGAAAGAGTTCGGCCCGGAGTTCGGGGTGCTCCCTCGCCACCTCGTACACATGCTGATCCCCGACCTGCCGCTTCGCCCCTTTCGCAATCAGGTAGCGCACCAATTCCCCAAGGCCGCGCCGCGCCGCCTTGAACAACACCGGTTCGCCCTTGCCGTCGATGACGTTGGGCCCCGACACGGTAGAACTTCTGTGGACATTAGGATCGTCGTCCACGGGAGCCATCGCATTGACGTCGGCTCCGAACTCCACCAAAAGCCGCACCGTTTGCTCGAACGCTTCCGCCTCGGATTCGCGATCCGCTGACCGGACTTTGAACCCATCCGGAAGAGCGGTGATCGGCGCCGGCGAGCCATCGCCGCCCCCGTTCGGGTTCGCCCCGGCGGCGAGGAGTTTGGCGACCGACTTTGGCTGGTTGGCGCCCGCGGCCCAACGCAGTGCTGTCCAGCCACGAGAATCGACCGCATCCACCTCTGCCCCGGCGGCGAGCAGCCGATCGACGAGGGCTGGGTGGAGGATGGCGATAGACAGCGGCAGCCCATAATTCGGGCTCTCGGTGCCCACTGCGGCACCCGCCTCCAGCAGCAGATCGACCAGTTCCTCGTCCCCTGCCCCGATCGCGCGCCCCAGCGGCGTCACTCCCCCTTTGCCAAACCGGTTCGGGTCTGCCCCCGCCGCGAGCAGCGCCCGCGCCTTGGCCACCGATCCCGGCGGATCCCCCAGATAGGTCAGTGGCGAGTTCCCTTGCGGCGAGATCGAATTCACGTCCGCGCCCGCCTCGATCAGGATCGGCACCGCATCGCCGGACGCGCCGTGCAGGATGCCCCAGCCCTCCGGCTTGGGGACATCGATGCTGGCGCCCGCTCCGAGCAGCACGTTCACGACGGCGCCATCCCCGCGCTCGGCGGCGCGCCAAAGCAGCGCCGTCTCCCAGCGGCCGCCAGCAGCGGTCGCATCGGGATCCGCCCCTTTCTCCAACATCAGCCGCACCAGTTCAGCGTCGCCGTGGTCGATGGCATCGGTGATGGCGAGCGCAGGCGCCCCTTCGCGCCCCCCGATGTCCGCCCCGCGCTCAATCAGAAAGCGGGCGACCTTGCCGAAGTCCCGGCGGCAGGCGATCTCCAATGCGGTCAAATCCCAACCTTGTTGGGGAGAGGCCGGGCTCGGGGTGGGTTCAGGCGCCCGCTTCTCCGCCACGACCTCGGCGAGATCCTCACCCGCCCCCTGCAGAAGCACCCACGAGGGAAACCGCCGATCGAGGGGCACGCCGCGATCGACCAGGAGTTCGACGATGGCCAGGTAGCCCGCCTCGGCCGCTGTGTGCAGCACACCGGGATCGAGCGCCGCCCCGGCATCGAGCAGGGCCTCGACCACCTCCAGGTGCCCACCGCCGACCGCGCGGCCAAGCGGGGTCACCAGTAAACTGCCCGTCCGATAGTTCAGGTAGGCCCCCTTCTCACCATCGACTGCCGCCCCCTGCTCGAGGAGATAACGCACCACCTCGAGCTCTCCCGCCGCCGCCGCGCGCTGCAGCGGTGTGGCACCGTCGATCTCGGTCTCGAGAAGGTCGGGGCTCTCGCGGAGCATCTTGCGCACGCGGTCGACCGCCGCCCCACCCGGCTCGCCGCCGACGAGTCTCTCCGCCTTGTCCCCCAGGCGGACCGCGGCGACCTCAGCCGCAGCATCGATGTCCCCAAACTCACGCAGCACACGGGCGAACAGTTGCTCCGCCTCCTCGATCTCGCCCCGCCCGCGCCGGATCTCCGCCAGCCGTAGCAGCGCCGTCGCCGCGTGGGCGCGTTCGGCATCGAAGCGCCGCAGCACCTCCCGATAGCCGGCCTCCGCCTTGGCCAGATCGCGGTCCGCCTCTTCTGCGAACAGCGAGTCTCTCAGCAGTTCGGAGAGCGGCGGCTTTGAATCGGCGGCGTGCTGCGCAGCCGCAGGGAAGCTCAAACTTGAGCCCAGAAACAGCGCAGCCAGCCCGGAGGCGGATCGGACGGTCTTCTTCATCGTGCCCATTTAGACTCCATCGTCGCGATTCCGTTGTCACCAAAGTGTCTCCTTTTGCCACATTGTTTCCTTGGGCAGTCCAGGGGTCGACACGCACCCCCGCCCTCAGCGCCCCGTGTCCGCGCCTCGCTTTCCCGAGAGGCGCCATCCCATCGCCGCCCGGAACCGCGTCCGGGTGCGGTTCACTCCTTCTCCCCAGCAGCATTCACCGCCGCCGAGGCCGCCGCGCGCAGCTTCAGGTAGCCTGCATCCCCCTCCTGGCTGATCGCACAGAGCCGCTCGGCGAGGGCGAGCGCCTCCTCCGGGCTGCGCAGCGATTCGTCCGGCGCCTCCAGCAGCAACCAGGCGAGATGCTCGGCCGCGGCCAACGTGCGTGGGTGCTGCCTCAGGACCTCCTTGTAGGCGGCCAACGCCCCTGCCGCATCGCCGGCATCGCGCAACGCATCGGCGGCGGCGAGCGCCGCCGCCCCGGGAGCGGCGGGCGCGGCCTCCGGCTCCAGCTCGCCCTCCAACACACGGACCACCGCCTCGACATCGCCCCCGACCTGGTGGCCCGCGGCGTAGCGGCGCAGGTAGTCGAGCCCCGCCCGCGCCTGCGCCGCGTCGACGAACTGCGACGCGACCCGCAGCGGCCCCGGCTCCGGCGGCGGGCCGATGAAGCGCCCGGCGAAGGGCAAGGCGCTGATGCGCCAGTGTTCGGGCGGTGCTTCTAACAACGCGATGTCATCCAAAACCTCGCCCGGCGCGAACGGGCCTTTGTAGATGATCGCGACCTCGCCGCTGCGATCGAGGAGGAACCCGCAGGGCACCGGCAGGGTCGTCCAGCGATCGAGCACCGCCCGCTGGAAGAGGTCGAGCGCGCGGGCGGCGCCCTCCGGAGCGGGAGCGGACTCGAACGGCCAGCCCTCCGGCGCCGCGGCCGGTTCGGGGTCGGCATTCCAGGCCAACACCCGCAGCCCGGCCGCATGCACCCGGTCCGCCGCCGCGGTCCACTCGGCCATCTCCGTGCTGCAGTGGTTACAGCCCGCCGACCACAAGGTCAAAAGCAGCGGCCCGCGCAGCGCCCCCATGCCGCCCACCGCTGGCAGCGGCAAGCGCGCCGGCAGCACGACCCGCGCGATCTCGGCATCGGGCAGCGGCTCCACGGGGAGCTCGGGGATCGTTACCGCAGGCGCCCGCCACCGCTCCGCCTCGCCCGCCCCCGACTTCAGCTCGTAGAAGCCGCCCGGCGCGACCCCCGCGAACAACTCCCCCGCGCCCTCCTTCTGCCCCGGCCAGCGGACGGCGACCCTCTCGATCTCCGCCCCCTCGCCGAGCCCGAAGTGCAGCCACGACCCCGCGCCCGTGAGGAAGGCGTCGCCGGCGTGGACGGACCTCCATAGCGGCGCGGCCCGCCCTTTGACCCACACGCGCACCTCGGCGCCGACCGCGTCGCGGTTGACGCGGTCGCCGTCGCCGTGCGGCCGCAGCGCGACCCATCGGGCGCCCTCGCGATCTCCACGGTTCTGCAGGAACCGCAGGCGCGGAGCCGTGCGGCACGTGGTCCAGACGTCGAGGTCGCCGTCGAAGTCCCAATCGGCCGCCGCCAGCGCCCGCCCGTCGTCCGGATAGTCGAAGCCCGCCGCCGCGGAGGCGTCGGCGAAGCGCCCGCCGCCGCAGTTGATGAAGGCGCAATGGCGCTCGCGCCCGCTGAAACTGCGGTCTTCGTGCAGCAGGCGGTTGAGCGCCTTCCAGCCCTGCCGGTAGCGCACCGCCCCGTCCTCGGGCGCGGTGTCCTCGGGGGATTGCGACACGACCTGCCGCCAGTAGACGCTTCACAAATCGCCGGTGTCGGGGGCGGTGATAAAGCCGTTGGCGACGAGCAGGTCTTCGCGGCCATCGTTGTCGAGGTCGGCGAAACGCGATCCCCACGCCCAGCGCCCCATCGTCACACCCGCCTCCTCGCTGACGTCGGCGAACGCCCCGCCATCGGCGCTCCCCGTGAACAGCGAATTGCCGCGCGCGTGGCGCCGGTAGCCGCCGAGCAGCTCCGCGCCGGCCCCGGTCTTGAACTGCCGCTGGTAGGTGATGCGGTTGCCGGCGCTGGAGAACATGTTGCTGACATAGAGGTCGGGCACCCCGTCGGAGTCGGCGTCGCCCCAGCTGCTCGACATCCCGGCCGACATGTCCTCGAGCCCCAGCTCCGCCGCCCGGTCACGGAATTTACCTCCGTCATTTTGATAGAAATTGTTGCGCCCGTAGTCGTTGGCGACGTGCAGGTCGGGGTCGCCGTCGCGGTCGTAGTCGATCCAGCTCGCGGCGAAACTGAAGCGGTCGTTGTTGGCGCCCAGCCCCACGGCGTCGGTGACGTCCGTGAACTCCCAGCCGCCGTCGTTGCGCAGCAGGGTGTTGCGGCCGCCGTTGCGGGCGTCGTGGTAGGGCATCGGCTCGCCCATGTGGCCGCTCTCGCCCCGGTCGGCCGCCGGGTTGTAGCCGCAGAGGTAGAGGTCGAGGTCGCCGTCGAGGTCGTAGTCGGCGGCGCTGATCGAGAAGGTCTGCGCCTTCAGCCCCAAGCCGAAGGCCAGCTCGAACTTCGCGCCGCCGAGGTTGTCCATGAACAGGATCTTGAAGTCCTGCGAGACGGCGAGGTCGCGGTCGCCGTCGTTGTCGAAGTCGACCAGCAGCGCGCTCGCGCAGTAGTCGAGCCAGCCGGTGCCGCTGTCGGCGGTGATGTCGCGCAGAGTCCCGTCGACCCGGCGCTCGAACAGCCGGTTGGGCAGGCCGCCCTGCTGGCACAGGTAGAGGTCGTCGAGCCCGTCGCCGGTCACATCGCCGAAGGCGAAGCCGTGGTTGGCGACGACATCGAGCCCGAAGTCGCGCGCGATCCGGGCCCGCCAATGGTCGGTGGAGTGGCGCAGCTGCCGCTCGAACTCGCCGACGCCCGCGAAGACCGCCGCCGTCGAATCCGCGAACAGGCCGCCGGCGATGCTGCGGACCTCTTCGTAGCGCTGCGCACGGACCCCGACCAGCTTCGGTTCGCCGGAGGACCGCTCCCAGCGCGTGCTCCAGTCGGAGTTGATCTGCAGCCGCCGCCCATCGCGGCCGGCGCCCACCAGATGGACGATGACCTCGCCCGTCGCCGCGCCGCCCGCCGCATCCGGCATCCCCACCTTCCACAGCTTGAGCTCCACGCGCACCGGCCGGCCGGGATCAAAAGGCGTCAGCAAGGAGCGCAAGGCGGGCAAAAGTTCACCCTCGCCGCCCTCGGCGATCTCACCCGATTGCACCTCGAACGTTCCGCTGCGGTGTTGGCGGGTGAGCGCCTCCGCCCGCAGCGGTCCCGACCTCGCCTGGTCCGCCAGCAGGTCGCCGAGCGTCTCGGAATCGATCGCGTCCGGGTGCGCGATCGCTTTAGCCAAGCGCTTCAAACTCGCCGATGCGGCCTCGCTGAAGGCCTCGCTCTCCCAACCGTCGGCGTTCGGGTCGATCCGCGCCCACGCGTCCGCCAGCGGCCCGATCAGCGGGCGATCGCCCTCCAAGGCAGGCACCGTACGCAACGCCTCACCCGCCGAGGGAGGGGAACTTCCCTGCGCGCCTCCTGAACCGCCGGGATCCTCCGGAGCCACCCCTCGATCCCCACACGAAGCCGCCACCACCCCGGCGACGACTGTGGCAGCGATCCGGCAGATCCGGGCAAGTCCTGGCGGCATCATCCTGGCGAGGAGCCTGTCGGACTTGGGACTTTCGAGCCCGAACGTTTTAGAATTTCGATCCAAATGGTCACGATGATGAGGAGTTGATCGAGATCAGCGACGAGACGGCGGGGCGATTTGGACAAATTCTAATACGATTCGCGCCGGAACGGGCAAGTCCAACACGCTCCTAGAAACGAAAAGCGGGCCGCGCCGATGTCAGCGCGACCCGCAAAAGTTCCCGAATCGGATCGGGACGTCCAATGCGGCTCAGCGCCGACGGCGCCGGAGCATGAGCAGACCGGACAGAGCCACGAGCGACACCGCACCCGGCTCAGGAATGGCCCCGAGCGAAGTGCCCGCCAGACCGGCGTTGTAGATCTGGCCGATCTCGGCTTCGGACAGAGCGCGATCCCACAGTGCGAGGTCATCGATGCCGCCGTTCCATGGACGGTACTGGTTCGCATCTCCGGCACCCGAATCGCCCTGCGGGTTCCCGCCGATGAACATCTGCGTGGAGCTGTTGTTGGTCAGGGTCGGGGCGCCTCCGCTCGTCGCGATCAAATTGCCATCGATCCAAAGTCGGGTGGAGACCCCCGCCTCAGTGATGGCGACCACGTGGTGCCAGAGCCCATCGTTGACCGCCGCCATGTCCGCGCCGGGGATATCGCCCGTGCCGCCGGCGTAGCCGAGCCCGTTGCCATCGCCGCGGCGCGCAATGCGCCACGCGCTGCCCTCGCCGTGCGCCACCAGCGCCTGCCAGTTCTGGTCGAAACTATCGACTCGGAACCACGCCGAGATCGACAGGCTCTCACCTGCGGCGTCGATGTCTGCACTGACCGGAACGGTCACCAAGTTATCGGTGCCGAGGGCCGAGCGTCCGAAATCGCCGTAGGTGCCAAGCGGACCCGCGCCCGCGAGCGCCACAGCCGAACCCGCGGTCCCATTGTCGGCGACCGAGCTGGTGTTGCCTGAAATGGATCCAGCGCTGTCGTCGTAATTGCCTTCGAAGTCCCAGTAGCTGAGGAGTCCGGTGTGAACCGCCGCACCGTGGGAAACGCCCGCAGCGAGGAGGGAGGAGAGGGTGAACAGAGAGATTTTGCGCATAAAAAGAGGGCTTTTCTGAATCTATTTATCCCAATTCCACAGGCGTGAGTCAATCGCTCAGAACCGGTTGGCCGCGTTCGGCAACCTTCCCGAAATTCCTCCCCCCGCGCAGCGGATTTGCCTTGGCTCGCACCCCCACTTGAAGATAAACCTTCGATTACAACAAAAACACCACCCAATCCACCCTGCGATGAAACCCCCATCCTTCTTCGCGCGGGTCGCCTCGACTTGCATCGCCCTCGGCGCCTCCGCTACGCTCTCCCACGGACAGCTCGTCAACGGGCTCCTCAATTACTGGGACTTCGAAGGCGACTTTGAAGACAATGCCGGAGAGTTCCCCGGCTCCGCGAGCACCACCGACGACGACGGCACGAATGCCGGCGGCAACGTCGCCCTCAGCGGGGGCGGCCCGCTCGGGATCTACGGCGACTTCGCCCGCGACTACGTTGAGGTTTCCGACAGCGCCGACCTCATCGCCGCCAACGAAAACCTGTCGATCTCCGCCTGGTTCCGCGTCGACGGCTTCGATCAGAGCTGGCAGGCCCTCATCGGCCACGGCGAGGGCAGCGACTACCGCATCGCACGCCGGGGCGACGGCCAAGGGATGGGCTACGCGGGCGGCGTCGGCGACATTCCCGGCAGCGACATGGTGCCGGTCAACGACGGGCTCTGGCACCACGTGGTCGCCATCACCGAACACAACGTCTCGACCCGCCTTTGGGTCGACGGGAACTTGGTCGCCACTGGGGGCGTGCCCGCCCTCACCGACAACGGCGCCGGCCGTTTGATGATCGGTGGCAACCCCCAAGGGAACGCCGGGGACGCCCCGCCGACCCAGTACCGGCCTTGGAACGGCGGCATCGACGATGTCGCCATGTGGGACCGTGTCCTCACCGATGCGGAGATCGGGGATCTCTACAACGGCGGCCTGGCGGGCGACTCACTAGCCATCCTCCTCGATCCCAATGACGATGACGACGACGGCCTACCCAACGCTTGGGAAGTCGCCAACGGCCTCGACCCGGACGACCCCACCGGCGACAACGGCGCGGAGGGCGACCCGGACAACGACGGGGTGAACAACGTCGACGAGTTCGACGACGGAACCGACCCACAGGACGACGATACCGACAACGACTTCTCGACCGATGGCGAGGAGCGCGACAACGGCACCGACCCGCTCGACCCCGACAGCGACGACGACTCCCTGCTCGACGGGCACGAGACCAACAACGGCCCGAACAGCTACGTCTCCCCCACCGACACCGGCACCGATCCGAACGAGTTGGACACCGACAACGACGGAGTGGGCGACGGGCTCGAAATCGCGCTCGGGACCGATCCGACCGACGGCGCCGACACCCCGCCGGCGACGGCCTTGCCCATTACCGACGACTTTGAAGACGGCCTGCTGAACACCGTCGACTGGACCACCAACACCGACTTCGCAGGGTCGGCGGTCGCCGAGACCGGGGGTTCGCTCCGGCTCACCAGCCGTGGCTACCTCGTCACCGCCGGTCAGTTCGACCCGGAAGTCGAAGGCCCCATCTGTGTTTCCGGGGAATGGACTTTCGGCAGCGCCGACGACTTCATCCAAATCCTCACCCGCTCCGACGGTCAGATCGACCCCGCCAACTGCTGTGGGGAAACCTTGAGCGGCGTCGAGTTCTTCGCATTCGCCCAGGACGGAAACGTCACCATCCGCGCCCGCAATGCCGACCACACGATCTCCAACGTGGTGCAGAGCGGCTCCATCACCTTCGCCAACGGCGGCACCTACGTGTTCGCCGCCGTCGACTTCGGCAACGGCAACCTCTCCTTCGCCATCGAGGATAAGGCCAACGCCGCCAACGCCATCCTCGTCACCGCCACCCTCGACGCCGACTTCTCGGCCACCGACCACATCGTCTTCCACAACCGCGAGGGCGGCCGGACCTCGACCCTCGACAACGTCAACATCAAAGTCCTGCCCGACGCCGATGGCGACGGGATGGACGACGACTGGGAGGAGGCCAACGGCCTCAACGTCGGCATCGACGACTCGGGCGGCGACCCCGATATGGACGGCTCGACCAACCTCCAAGAGTTCAACCGCGGCACCGACCCGCAGGACGAGGACAGCGACGACGACGGCGCCCTCGACGGTTCCGAGACCAACACCGGCACCTTCGCCAGCACGGGCGACCGCGGCACCGACCCGCTCGATCCCGACACCGACGGCGACGGCGCCCTCGACGGCGTCGAGGACAACACCGGATTCATCGGCGGCCCGGACAGCATCGGCACCGATCCGCACAACCCGGACTCCGACGGCGACGGCCTCGGCGACGGCGCGGAGATCGAGGTCGGTCGCGATCCCAACAACCCCAATGATGGGCCGCCGCCGCTGGGCGTGGGCCTGCTCGCCTACTGGAACTTCGACGGGACGCTCGAAGACCAAGCGCACGGGACCGTCCCGTCGGACTCGACCATCGCCGACCACGGCGCCTTCACCGGGCCGGAGACCGATGTCGGCTTCGCAGCGGAGGGGCTTTTCGGATCTTCGGCGCTGGAACAGAACGGCGAGGCCGGCTGGGTCACCGTCCCCCGCAGCACCGACACCCTGCGCGGCACCGACAACACCGTCTCCATCTCCGCCTGGTTCAAAGCCACCGCCTTCGACACCAGTTGGCAGGCCTTGATCTCGCATGGCGAGGGCTCCCAATACCGCATCGCCCGCCACGGTGGGGAAGCGACCCAAGCCATGGCCTACGCCGGCGGCTCAGGCGACATCACCGGCGGCTCCAACTACAACGACGGCGCCTGGCACCACATCGTCGCCATCTCCGAGGGCGGCGTGTCCACCCGCATGTGGATCGACGGCGTCCTGATCGCCACGGGAGACGCCCCGACGATCAACGACCAGGGCAACAGCAACCCCGTCGATGCCGATCTCTTTATCGGCAACAACCCTCAGGCGCTCGGCCGCGAATGGGAAGGCTGCATCGACGACGTCGCGATCTGGCGGCGCGTCCTCACCGAGGATGAGGTCTCCGAGGTGTACAACGGGGGCCTCGGCGGGGACAGCCTCGGCGCCCTGCTGGGAGTCGGGGGCGGCGGCTCCGGCTTCGAGATCACCAACATCGTCTACGATCCGACCGGCGGAGCCGGTGGGCTGGGAGAGTTCACCCTGACGTGGACGTCCCGCGAAGGGGAGAACTACGGCGTCTATTACTCCTCTGATCTCCAGAACTGGGGTTCCGACGTCAACGACTCCTACCCGGCCGACCCCGGCGAGACGACCTCTTTCACCTTCAATCATCCCGCTCCCGGGGCGAAGAGGCTCAACTTCCGCGTGATTCAGAACGAATAGGTCTCCGGCGAACGGCCGCGCGGCCGCCGCCTCAGAGCCTGTCGGACTTGCCCGTTCCGGCGCGAGCCGTTTAGAACTTGCCCAGATCTCCCCGCTGTCTCCTCGCTGTCTCCCCGCTGATCTCGACCCTGCCCGAGCCGGTCACCACGCGGACGCCCTCAGCGTCAAAGAGGGAGAACCCCAGCCCGGAGCTTGGTGATCCGATCCGGGTCAGCGCGGGGTGGAGCGCCTGCGGAACTCCGGGGCGCTGGGAAACGTCGCGTCCCGCGCTGGAGGAGGCGGGAAAAGCGCTCGCGAGTCGGATCCGACTGTGGTGCGGGAGGGCCCTCGGAGGGTGCCGGACTACGCACGCGCGATCGCCGCGACGTGCCGGTCGATCGATTTGCCCGGGTGGTCCAGCTCGCGGGACTCGGTGTTGCGCTCGCTGACCAGCACCGCACCACCGAGGGAGCGGATCAACTCCAGCGCCAGCAGATGTTCGCGATCGAAGTACGAAGTGATCACCAACAATCCATCGTCGGCGATGCGGGCGAGCGCGAAATCATAGATGCGCTGCCATGTCGGCCGGTCGTGCCAAAGGTTCTGATGGCGGATGAAGACGACATCGAACTGCTTGGGGATCTGCCCGAAGCCCAGCAATTTGCTGGCGTCACCGGCGACGAACTCGATGGCCAGGGTGGCTGGCGGAAAATAGCCGGGTACCTGGCTGTAGGTGCCCACCCAGATGTCGTAGGCTCCCGGCCCCGCGTCGGCAATGCCGAGATAGTCGACCACCAGTCCACCGGGCTTGTCGCGGAACACACGGTTCACACGAGCGATCGCCTGCATGAGATTGTGGCCGCGCATGGGCTTGTCTACGTACATCGTGTGCAGAAGCGGCTCGTCATAACCCGTCTGGAATTTTTCAGCCACCACGAGGAAGCGGTATGGATCCTCTTTGATCTTCTCCTCGATCTGCGAAGAGGGGAAGCCGTTCTTCTGGTTCTCTGTCACCTTCTCTCCATTGATCTCGGTGTCGGAGAAGGCGACGATGGCGCGGTACGGGCTCTTGCGCTCCTGCAGGTACTTCTCAATGGCATGATAGTACTGGATCGCCCGCTTGATCGTGCCCGTGATGACCATTGCCCGCGCTTCACCACCGATCTTACGCTTAGCAATCACGGAGCTGTGAAAGTGATCGACCATGATCTCCGCTTTCTGACGGACGGCGTGCTCGTGTCCTTCCACGTACCTGCGCAGTTTCTTCCTCGCCTTCTTGACATCGTATTGGGGGTCTTCCTCGATGGCCTTTTCCAGGCGGTAGTAGCTCTTGACTGGCGTGTAGTTTTGCAGCACATCCTCGATAAAGCCTTCGTCGATGGCTTGCTTCATCGTATACGAGTGGAA